>CAUZCX010000021.1:0-19029 GCA_963578565.1 Anaerolineae bacterium | reverse complement strand
CTCTCCAATCCACGCGTTGATGCCGGCGACATACGCTTCCACAACAAGTTTGCTCTCCATGCTCAGGGCGGACCAGGCGCTTTCCGCAGCACGGTAAGTACCCAACGTGCGCAGGAATTTGTCCACGTCCAGGGTGACTTTGCCCATTATCTCGCTCAGGCGCCCGCCTCCCGTGCGGCGCTGGAATTCCATCTGCCACAGGCGGTCCTGAGCATGCACATAGCCGAGCGCGAAAAAAGCATCGTTGTCTGTAGAGGCAAAAATGTGCGGCACACCGTCAGTATCACGTACAATCTCCACATGTCCATCCAGGCCAGCAAGGGAGACCGAGCCGTTAGTCTGGGGCAAACTGGAGTGCAGATACAGCCAGCCTCCCGTGACCACGAGCACCAGCAGGGCAAGCAGTATGGCCACAACCCTCAATCTGTAGTTACGCATTGGTATGCCTCTATGCAATGCTTTTCCGCATTCGCAGTATACGAGCCTCAATTTTCACCGTCAAGTATACTGTACTCAGCCGCTTGCCTTGACAAGCTGCACCGATTTGAGATAATCTTCGCGAGAGAATAGACCAACGGCAACACCAGAGTTAAGTACACTGGAACCACACCGACAGAGATGGCTGGCCACAAACTGGAAGCATGCCACGGAAGCGTCCGGTGGAAATTCACCCTCGAGCCGCGCCGAGGAACAACATTAGGGTTCCGGACTGAGTGTACATTACAACGCGCCGCGACCCAGGCGTTATTGGGGTAATCCAGCCGCATAGGCCCAATAAAGCGGGTCTCAACATGAGAGACCAAGCAGAATTGTAATACGGGAATGAGTATTCCCGTCCCTTCTTTTCGGGGCGGGATTGGTTTTTTCAGAGTCAACGCCGCCGCAAATAGCGGAGATGATGATGCTCGAATCGCTCAACAAAACCGAACAGCAGGCGCTCTCTAAACTGCAACACGCAGCTGACAGCACTGCCCTGAAAGAGTGGCGGTCCCGGCATCTAGGAAAGGAAAGTGCACTATTGCAGGCGTTGGGTTCGCTGGGCAGCCTTCCAGCGGAGGATCGTCCAGCTATCGGTCGCCGCGCCAACGAAATCCGCCGTGCTCTGGAAGCAGCTTGCCAGCAGCGCGCCGATGAACTTCGCGGCACCGAATTCGACCCAGCCCCGGCCGTTGCGTTGGACGTAACCCTTCCGGGTAGACCTGTGCAGCGCGGACGGCTGCACATCGCCACGAAAACTCTGCGCCGTATCTATGCAATCTGGGCGGAGATGGGCTTTCAAGTTTACCGCTCGCCCGATGTAGAGACCGATGAATACAACTTTGAATTGCTCAACATTCCTGCGCATCATCCGGCGCGCGATATGTGGGATACTTTTCACACCGACACTCCAGGCATCATCCTGCGCACGCACACCTCCCCGGGGCAAATCCACGCAATGCGCGAGTACTGTCCGGAGCCGATTCGCGTGATCTTGCCAGGAATGTGCTATCGCTATGAGCAGATTACCGCCCGCTCCGAAATTCAGTTCAACCAGGTCGAAGGATTGGCCGTCGGCAAGAACATCCGCTTCACAGACCTGAAAGGTACACTGAGCGATTTTGCCCGGCGCATGTTTGGCGCGAGCACAGGTACGCGATTCCGCGCCTCTCATTTCCCCTTCACCGAGCCCAGCGCGGAAATGGATATTGAGTGCTTCCTGTGTTCCGGCGAGGGATGTTCGGTTTGTAAATACACTGGTTGGCTGGAGATATTGGGATGCGGCATGGTACATCCAACTGTCCTGCAAAACGGCGGCTACGATCCGTGTGAATTCACAGGCTTCGCCTTCGGAATGGGCCCGGAACGCATCGCCATGCTCAAGTACGAAATTGAGGACATCCGCTACTTTTGGGGAAATGATCTGCGCTTCCTGGAGCAATTTTGAATCGAATTTTAATGCTGAGGTTGCCCAGTGGCGAGGCCAATCTTAAACTTGCAGCCGTTGTTGGAGCCACCGAGCAATGAAAGTCCCCCTGAGCTGGCTGAAGGAATTCGTAGAAATCGCGCGGCCTCCGCACGAACTCGCGCACCTGCTCACTTTCGCTGGCCTGGAGGTGGAGGCGATGGAATACATCGGCTTGCCACATCCACAACAAGAGCGCCCACAAACGAAAATATCCGGACTTGAATGGGACCAGGACCATTTCGTCGTCGCCGATATCACCGAGGTCAAGCCGCACCCCAACGCCGACCGTCTGGTGCTAGTGCAGCTGCACGACAGCGAATGCATACACACCGTGGTAACCGGCGCGCCCAACCTTTTTCCGTTCAAGGGGCAAGGGCCTTTATCCGTCCCGCTGAAGGTAGCGTACGCGCGGGAGGGTGCACGCCTCTATGACGGACACATGCCCGGCCGTGAGGTCACCAAAATTAAGCGAGCGAAAATAAGAGGGATGGAATCTTATTCCATGGCGTGCTCGGAGAAGGAGCTGGGTATTTCTGACGAGCACGAGGGTGTCATCATCTTCGATGTCGATGCGCCCCCGGCCGGTACTCCGCTGGCAGATTACATCGGTGACGTAGTCTTCGATATCGCAATCACGCCCAACATGGCGCGCAACACCAGCGTCATCGGCGTGGCACGGGAGCTAGCAGCTCTGACCGGAGCCAGCATGCGCTTGCCATCATGGAAAATGAGGGTCGCGGCGCCAAAAAACAGTGTGCTACCGCTGCCGAACATCGACATCCGCGAGCCAGAGCTCAACCCGCGTTTTACCGCGACGCTCATCGAGAATGTCACCATCGCGCCATCGCCATACTGGCTGCAGTACCGGCTAAGGCTGGCGGGAATGCGCCCGATTAACAATGTCGTAGATGTAACCAACTATGTGATGCTGGAAACCGGCCAGCCGTTGCACGCCTTTGATTATGACGTGTTGCGCCAGCGCGCCGGCGGAAAGAACCCGACCATCATCACACGACTTCCAGAACCGGCAGAAAAACTGATCACATTGGACGGCGTCGAGCGAGCGCTGAATGACTTCACCATCTTAGTAGCAGACACGGCCGGGCCTCTCTCCATCGGCGGCATAATGGGAGGCGGTGAATCGGAGGTCTCGTCCGCGACCACAAACGTACTGCTAGAGGTGGCCAGCTGGGATTTAATCAACATCCGCCGGTCGGTACACGCGCAGCAGCTGCAATCATCGCAGGCCGGATACCGGTTCAGTCGCGGCGTTCATCCGGCTGTAGCGCCACAAGCCAATCGCCGCGCGGCCGAGCTGATGCGTGAGCTCTCTGGCGGGCGCATCGCGCATGAGTCGGCCGACGAGTATCCGCGCCCGTTCCCGCCAGTGATGGTAGAACTACCGTTGGCTGAAATCGAGCGCAACCTTGGCATCACCATTCCGCCAGAAGAAGTGGTGCGCATCCTCACCGCACTTGAATTCCGTGTGGAGAAAAAAGGAGCGATACTGCACGTAACCGTACCCGAGCACCGGCTGGATATCGGCTTAGGAGCGGTCGGCGTCGCCGACCTAGTGGAGGAAATAACGCGCATATACGGTTTCGAGCGCATTCCCGAAACGCAAATCACCGATACCACCCCACCACAACACAGCAATCTAGCTCTGGAAACAGAAGAGCGCATGCGCGATATTCTCGTCAATCTCGGTCTGCAAGAAGTGATCACATATCGACTCTCTTCGCCCGAACTAGAGCAGCGCACCCTCGCCGCTTCTGAGGGCGATTATGTCACTTTGAACAACCCGATTGCCCCCGAACGCGCCGCCATGCGCCGCTCCTTGCTGGCGAGCGTCCTAGAATGCGCCGAGGCCAACGCCCGTTTTCAACATCGGCTGGCTCTGTTCGAAATCGGTCCGGTGTATCTTCCAGAACCGACTACGAGCGACGGACAGCCCGCCCTGCCTCGTGAACTCCGTAGACTGGTAGTAGTCCTGAGCGGATCGCGGTCAGCGCTAAGTTGGACTGACGGAGAGCGCACCCAGATGGATTATTTCGACCTGAAGGGGCTGGTGGATGCGCTGATCGATGTCGCCCATCTTCCGGATGTCAGCGTGCAGCCGGGCGAGCACCCATCTTTCCGCCCCAGCGCCACGGCAGTTCTACTGCTCGCGGGCAGCCCAGTGGGAATCTTTGGCGAGCTGCACCCTCGCGTCAGCGCCGCATTTGCGTTGACAGAGTACCCCGTGCTGGCAGCTGATTTCGACCTGGAGGCGCTGCTCCCTGCCTTGCCCGACCAACACTCTACAAAACCGGTGCCACGCTTCCCCGCCATTGTCGAGGACATCGCCTTGATTGTGGACAATACTACGCCGGCGAACGAGATCACGGCTATGATTGCACAGACCGGAGGAAAACGACTGGCGCGGATACAGCTTTTCGATGTTTTCCACGGCGTACAGATTGGATCCGGAAAGAAGAGCCTCGCATTTCGGCTTACTTTTCAATCCGACGAGAAGACGCTGACGGACAGAGATGCAGCCCAGCTGCGGAACAAGATAGTGAAGCGCCTTAAGAAGGAAATTGGCGCCGAGCTACGCAGTGCCTGATTCACCTCGCTAGGTAATCTAGCAGCGCCGGAGTTATATCGCTTATATCTGTGATTTTTTCGATGACCCGCCGGTGCCCTTTGCCCATAATCAGTACCGGAACACGGTTGCGCGTGTGGCGGCGCGTGCTTTTATCTTCCAGATTTCCGTGATCAGACGCGATTAAGAGCAAGCCGTTCTCCGCGCGCCATGCATTCAGAATTCCACCCAGCACTGCGTCCAAGCGCTCCAGCAGCGCAATGGCCTCATCCATACTCCCGCGATGCCCGATCACATCAGTGATCCAGTGATCAAAAAGAAGTAGTCCATATTCGCGGGCTGCCCACGCCACGCGTCGCCCGGCATCTTCCGGAAGTAGAACGGGCGTGTCTTCAATACCCAGCTGCGAGCGCCAGGACTCGCCGGTAAAATCGGCCGCGAACGCGCGACCATTACGCAAGTCAGCTTCTGTGCACAGGCTCACACCCGCCGTTTTGATCGCAAGTTGAATCGCGGAAAGCCCACGCCGGCCAGATTCAATCGCCTGCAGGAAAGCGGGCGGATAAGCATTCGCCAGCCTTACCGAGCAGCCACGATTAAGTAGGTGCTGGAACAAATTGTTCTCTTGCAGCATGGCCTTTATTTCCACGTTCGGTTTTGGGCCCCAGTGCTTGCCAATGTGCAAGGGCACGTTAATTCCGGTCAGGATTGCTCCCTGCCCGCTGGCAGACTGCGGCATACCAGCCACTCCCAGGCAGGCATCGGTGGGCACAAACGAAACTCGCTCAGTCGAGAACGCTCGCAAATCACCCAGCAGCCGGCGCCCTTCCAGTAGTCCATTTAAGTTGGGCATGCACGCCCGAGTGAACGGGTTGGATCGTTGATCGTCTGCGCCCAATCCTACCCCATCAAGAAAAAGGAATAAAACGCGGTTCATTGCCCTGTGCCGACGCAGCGCCAATTAACTGGCAAGGAACTTAAAATATGAATCTTCCGGTGCATTTGGATAAGCGTTGTCGCGGTTTCAAGGATCGTCGGGTCACTGCCTAAAAAGAGTCCCTCGGGGAAAACAATCCTTTCATCGTGAGATTCTAACACGCTTTGACAACGCCTCTACCCTCCGTTACAATGCACCGTAGCGCCACCGGGCCCGTTTGCCCACGGGATGCTGTGTGGCGTTTTTTTTTCAGCAATTGGGGTTGCCTAAGATTCCAATGAAAGAATACACGACCGATCACATCCGCAATGTTGCTCTCGTCGGGCACGGCGGGTCGGGGAAGACCTCGTTGGTGGAGGCGATGCTGCACACCAGCGGCGCCACCACGCGCATGGGACGGGTAGAGAACGGATCCACCGTGTCCGATTACGAGGACGAAGAGCGCAACCGCAAGATGTCCATTAGCACCGCGCTGGTAGCATGCGAGTACAAAGATCACAAGATCAACCTGCTGGACACCCCTGGTTTCACTGATTTTGTCGGCGAGGTCAAATCGGCGCTGCAGGTGGCAGATGCGGCCATCGTGGTGATTGACGCCGTAGCCGGTGTGGAAGTGGGAACAGAGCTAGTGTGGGACTACTGTGACGAGCACAATCTGCCTCGATTCGTAGTCATAAACAAGTTGGACCGGGAAAATGCCAACTTCCAGAAAGCACTTGCCTCGGTGCAGAAGCTTGCCTCCGATAAGAAACCAATCCCGGTGACATTGCCATGGGAAGAGCAGTCCAACTTCAAAGGCGTGATAGGACTGCTTTCACAGCGGGCGTGGCCAGGAGCGGGTGCCAAGACTGAGCCAATTCCCGATGAATACGAAGAGGCTGTCTCTGCTGCACGCGTCGCGCTTGAAGAGGCTGCCGCCGAGGGAGATGATGAGCTACTGATGCGCTACCTTGAGGGCGAAGAGCTCAGCCCGGATGAGATTGAGCACGGTTTCAAAGCCGCCGTTCTGGCGGGAAGTTGCTCTCCAGTCCTAGTGGCCTCTGCCACTGAGGAAACCGGGATTGACGCATTGCTTTTGGGTATTTCGCGCTACTTCCCGTCCCCAGCGGAGCGCCCGGCCGTCTCCGCCGAAACCTTCGCGGGAACGGAGCTAATAGAGGCCAAGGATTCTGGCCCACAGGCAGTCTTCGCCTTCAAGACCACCGCTGATCCGTTCGTCGGCAGACTGAGTTATCTGCGCGTAATGTCCGGTGTGTTGGAATCGGACAGCCGCATTCACAATCACACGCGCAAGACCGATGAACGCATTGGCACACTGCATGTGATGCGCGGTAAAGAACAAATTCCGGTCAAGCGCTTGCATGCTGGCGACCTGGGTACTATCCCCAAACTAGGCGAAACGGTGACCGGAGACTCTCTCGGAGACAAGGGGTACGGGATGCGATTCCCAGAGGTGGAGTTGCCCGAGACATTGTTCGCTGTGGCCGTACGCCCGCGGACGCAGGCCGATTCCGTCAAGATGGGCCCAACACTTTCACGGCTATGCGAGGAGGATCTCACCCTTGGATACCACAATGAAGCGGCCACCAAGCAAACTATTCTGAAAGGAATGGGGGACCAGCACATCGAGATCGCCTTGAGACGTGCAGAGAGCAAATTCGGCACCGCTCTGGACACTAGCACACCGAAAGTGCCCTATCGAGAGACCATCACACGCACGGGAAATAGCCAGTACCGCCACAAGAAACAATCCGGCGGAGCGGGCCAGTTCGGCGAAGTGCACATGCGTATCGAGCCACTCACCGAGGCGAACATGGAGCCCGAAGGGGACGCGGGCTTCCGCTTTACGAGCGAGGTCTTTGGCGGTTCAATCTCCTCAAATTACATGACCGCAATTGAAAAAGGCGTCCGTGGCATAATGAGCGATGGTGCCATCGCAGGTTTCCCGATGGAAAAGGTATTCGTGGCAATCACCGATGGAAAAGAACACCCGGTAGACTCTAAACCCATTGCCTTTGAAATCGCCGCGCGTGAGGCCTTCAAGCAGGCTGTTTCCGCTGCCGGGCCGGTATTACTGGAGCCCATCATGCTGATAGATATCACCGTCCCCGAAGGCAACATGGGAGACGTGATGAGCGACATTAATGGCCGCCGTGCCCACGTAAAGGGTATGGATTCCGGCAGAGGCAAAAGCGTGGTCACCGCCGAGGTGCCGCTGGCGGAAGTGCAACACTATGTAACCGATTTGCGCTCTATAACCCAGGGACGCGGAGTATTTTCATTGAAGTACCTGCGGCACGAGCAAGTGCCCTCTCACCTAGAGCAGGACGTAATAGCCAGAGCCAAGGAAGAGCGAGAAAACACCTGAAGCTGGTCAGGCTTGACCGCGCGCGGAGCATGTTCCCAGATATTCCATTTCTGTGTCGGGGTGATGCCTGTAGCACTCACAAAAACTAGACCTGGTCTGCTGGCCCTGCGAGCGCCAAAGCCAGAACCCTACGGTGGTCTGTAAACATACCTGTTCCACACTGCGAGAAGCCGTGCGCTTGACCTCCCACCCCACGCCTCGCTCCTCTTGCTCCATGATCACCCAAACACGATACGCATGATTCTCACCGGGCTGCCAGCTTATTTCTCCGCGTACCGCCAGCAGTAGCCCCAGCGCGGGCAACGATAGAATCGCAATCCACACTGCCCCCGCCAACGTCAAGAGCAATCTCCGCAGCCAAATTTGACAGCGCGCGAAATTCACGGTTGCCCCGCCGCTGTACTGATATAATCTACCGTACCGGAGCACTGCAAAATACGTACCTGCGTACCGCGGAAATCATGCTGAAGATCGAAAAACTGCCCCTCGGCCCATTGTTCACCAATTGCTTCATAGTCGCCGATGACAGTTGCGATGACTGTGTAGTCATTGACCCAGCCTGGGATGCGCCTGAGATTCTGGGTCGCGTATCGAGCCGCGGGTGGCGACTTCACGCAATCTGGCTCACTCACGCGCACTTCGATCACTTCGGAGCAGTAGCCGGCATCATGCAAAAACATCCCAGCTTGCCGCTCGGGTTGCATCGTCTTGACTTTCCGCTGTATCAGGCAGGCGGCGGAGCGCAGACCTGGGGTATTCCGGTGGATTGCAGCCATGCTCCTACCATGTGGTGGGAGAATACCAGCAGCCTGCAGCTCGGGCGCTTTCAATTCGACGTGATGTTCGTACCGGGGCACTCCCCCGGACATGTTGCCTTTTTCGAGCCCAAGAGCGGCAGCCTGTTCGGCGGCGATGTACTCTTCCAGCAAGGCATAGGTCGCACCGACCTTCCAGGCGGAGACCATGTCGAACTGCTCAACAGCATCCGTACCCATTTCCTGCCACTTCCAGAAGACACAATGGTTTACTCTGGGCACGGGGACGACACCACCATTGGGGCGGAAAAACGCGCCAATACGTTTCTGGTGTAATCACGGCAGCGGCTTAAACCCCTCCAGAAGCTGCTCAGGCCCGCGACTCTGCACCCACGCCAACCAATCTCGTAATTGGCCGGATGGTTCAGTGAAACTGAACGCGTAAACTGGCACGATGAAGCCGCCCTCGTCCGCAACCTTTATCAGCTTGACTCTGGCATCGGCAAACGCCTGCCATGTGTAGCCAATAGCCCCGGCATGACCTGCAACAAATTCCACCATTAACTCATCGCCCGCCAGCACAAGTGCGCTAGGCGACGGACGTGCTCCGCCTAGCGCCAGAGCGTCGAAGAGAGCGCGTGCCGCGGTACCATGCTCCCGGCTGGTAACCTTAATCCGTCCGGGCGAACTACCCACATCACCCCAATCAGTGGCCGCGCCAGTGAACACGGAGCGCAGTTCCTGGATCGACAAAGATTCAATCGGGGTTTCCGGATGCGCAATTATTTGGAGCGATGTCAGCGCCAGCGGGATAGAAACCAGCACACTCTCGTTCGGGCGGTAAAGCGCCACGCCGACATCCACACCGCCTGATTGCACCGCCTTGAGCAAGCGCCTATTGGATGAGTATGGTGTGATTGTGATCTGCCCACCAATTGGAGATCCGGAGTTTAGTCCCCTAACCAGGTCATAAGTAGCCGGAGTCACCCCGATCTGCACCTCGGATGGGGGCACAGCCGTGGCAGTGGAGACAGGTTCCGCACTGCAACCCAACATCAAACCCACCACCCCGACCAAAGCACAATACCACGCAAAACGGCGCAGTGAGTGACGCTGCAGATACGCCAGCATCCAGTGAATGGAGAACAACCCGACCAGCAAGGCAGCGATAAAACCAGTCAGAATTGCAGGCATGTGCGGCCAGAGCGCGCGTTGCGCAAGCAAGTCTCTTCCGGCCACCGCCCCGGCCCCAAGCATCACTGGCACCGCCATCAGAAAGCTGAAACGAGCCGCAGCACTTCGGTCAAGCCCGCGTATGACCCCACACGCAATAGTGGCTCCGGAGCGCGAAATCCCGGGTAAGATGGCCAGCGCCTGAAAGCACCCTATTAGTGTCGCATCCAGTGAGCCAATACCGCTCAACCTTTTTCGCTTTGTAACTTCCGCTCGCTCCGAGAGAAACAACAGCAGTGCAGTTGCCAGCAGCAGCGCACCAACTACACGGGGGTTGTGAAACCACTCTTCAAAAGAGACTTTGAACATGAGTCCTGTGATGGCAGCTGGAACGGTGGCAAGCAGCAGCATCCATCCGAGGCGCGCGTTCGCGCTCTCGGATGGATGCTGCTGCCGCAGCCCACGCAGCATCGCAACGATGATCGCAAAAATCTCACGCCGAAAATAGGCCACCACAGCCAGCATCGTCCCCAGGTGTACGAGCACATCGAAGGCGAATTCCAGATGCGGTTCAAAAGACCAACCCATCCAATGCGCCAGCATCACCAGATGCGCCGAGCTAGAAATGGGCAGAAACTCGGTCACCCCCTGCACGATCCCGAGCACCACGGCCTGCAATACAGTCATGCAGCCCAACTATGCGCGTATTCGCGGTGCCATGCGCTAAATTCGCCCTTCAGAATTGCTGCGCGCATCTCCTCCATCAGCTCGTGCAGCATCTGAAGGTTGTGTATAGTGAGCAGGGTCGCACCCAGAATCTCGCGCGCCATACACAGATGGCGAATGTAGGCACGGCTGAAATTGGCACAACAATAGCAGCTGCAATCCGGCTGCACAGGCTGGCGGTCCATCGTGTAGGCAGCCTGCTTCATGTTAAGTTGCCCGCCACGCGTCATGGCGGCTGCGTTACGTGCAAGCCGCGTAGGCAGCACGCAATCGAACATGTCCACACCAAGCACTACCGCGCGCACTAACTCAGCAGGAGAGCCAACGCCCATCAGGTAGCGCGGTTTTCCGACCGGTAGAATATCCGTCACCAGCTCGGTCATCGCGAGAAGCTGTTCTTTGGATTCTCCCACCGAGAGGCCACCAATAGCGTTACCAGGCAAATCCAGCCCAGCAATAAAACGGGCTGACTCAGCACGCAAATCCGAGAAAATGCCGCCCTGCAGAATCCCGAAAAGCGCTTGATCCGTGCGTGAGTGAGCCGCCTTACAGCGCTCGGCCCAGGCATGCGTACGCGCCATCGCGATTTCGTTTGTCTCACGGTCATAAGGATCAGGACACTGATCGAAAGCCATGATGATATCTGCGCCCAGCTGGTGCTGAATTTCCATCGCGTGCTCTGGCGTGAAACGATGTGTGGAACCATCAATATGGGAACGGAAGGTGACGCCATCATCATCGATACGGTTGCTCTCTCCAAGCGAAAACACCTGATAGCCGCCGGAGTCAGTCAGGATTGGGCCAGACCAATTCATGAAAGCGTGTAGACCTCCCATATCGCTCACCACAGTGTGCCCAGGCCTCAGGTAAAGATGGTAGGTGTTGGCCAGCAGCAGCGGTACACCGACTTCATGCAGCTGCGCTGGGGTGACGGCTTTGACGGCCGCCTGCGTTCCCACCGGCGCAAACAGGGGCGTATTAAGCGCCCCGTGCGGCGTATGTAGCACCCCCGCCCGCGCTCGCCCATCGGTGGCCAAAAGCTCAAACTCGAACATGCCGAGGGCGATTATACCTGAGAGGATGCCTGCATAGCACCCCGTATTCCTTGTCCATGCTCACAAGCGATGATACAATCTAGTCATCAATCTACAATAAAATCCCGACTCTAATTGGAGGCTCTCTTGCCATCCGGATACCACGGTAAAATCCTGCACATTAACCTGACTGACGGCGCAATCTCCACCGAGGAGCCTAAAGAGGCCTTCTATCGGAAATATCTGGGCGGTTCTGCCATGGGAATGTACTACATCCTCAACGGAGTACCGTCCGGCACAGACCCGCTAGGACCGGAGAACATCCTGACGCTTATGCTTTCGGCATTGACCGGTGCTCCCATTTCGGGCCAGAGCCGCCTGACCGTCAATGCAAAATCACCTCTTGTGGACGGAATCGGGGATTCTCAGTGCGGTGGTTTTTTCCCAGCCGAGCTTAAGTTCGCCGGATACGACGGTATTGTATTGCGCGGCCAATCGCCAGAACCGGTCTATTTGTGGATTAAGGACGGCGAAGCTGAACTGCGCGATGCCAACCATCTATGGGGAGAGACCACTGCCGAGGTTGATGAAATCCTAAAGAACGAGTTGGGAGATGACAAAATTGAAGTCCTACAGTGTGGCCCCGCGGGCGAGAAACTAGTGCGGCTAGCGGCTATCATAAACATGGCCAACCGCGCCGCGGGGCGTACCGGCATGGGTGCGGTGATGGGTGCCAAGAGACTGAAAGCGGTGGCTGTGCGCGGGTCATCTAAGCGCCTGCCGACCGCAGCTCCCAAGGACCTCAACGCACTTGCTAGGCAAGGCGCAAAAGCCATACCAGATAACTCGGGCGTATCTGGCTTGAAGGAACATGGTACCGCTGGAGTTCTGGCCGGCCAGAATGCCACGGGCGGGCTTCCGACAGCCAACTGGGACATCGGACAATTTCAGGGGTTCGAGTCGATATCCGGCGAGACAATGACCGACACGATACTCACCGACAATGACACATGTTACGCGTGCACGGTTCACTGCAAGCGCGTCGTTGAGACCGAGTTTATGGGCGAGAAGGTTGACGAGAAATACGGTGGGCCTGAATATGAAACGCTTGCAACCTTCGGCTCCTACTGTGGCGTAAGCGATCTGAACGCGACTGCATTGGCCAACCAGTACTGCAACATGTACGGAATGGACACAATCGGCACCGGCGCAACGATTGCATGGGCGATAGATTGCTACGAGAACGGCGTGATCACGATGGATGACGTCGGATTCCCTATCCCACATGGCGATCCCGAGGTCGTTGTTAAACTCACTAAGATGATCGCGCAGCGTGATGGCTTTGGTGATGTGTTAGCCGAGGGATCCCGTAAAGCCGCCGACCTACTAGGAAAAGGGCACGACTATCTAATCACGGTCAAGGGTGCCGAGGCCCCGGCACACATGCCCCATGTCAAGCGCTCGCTGGGGCTGATCTACGCCGTTAATCCATTTGGCGCAGACCACCAATCGTCGGAACACGACCCAGCGGTGGAGGAAGAGTACGAACAGTACGATGACAGGCTACAAACCATTGGCGTCAACGATGCCCTTCCCGTGTACTCTCTGGGTAAGGAAAAGGTCCAGTATGCGGTAAAGACACAGCACATGTACTCGTTCCTGGACAGCGCCAACTTGTGCCAGTTTGTGTGGGGGGCTACGTGGCAGCTTTATGGCCCACAGGATTCGGTGGAAGTAGTGCGACTAATAACCGGCTGGGACAACTTCACCATGGATGAGATGATGCTTGTAGGAGAGCGACGTTTGAACATGTTGCGAATCTTTAACGCCCGCGAGGGCATTACGCGCGAACAGGACAAGCTGCCGAAGAAATTTTACAAAACACTTCAGGGAGATGGCCCCTCGGGCGGGGTAGCACTAGACCTTGAGGAGATGAGCCAAGCCCAGGATTGGTACTACGAGATGTCTGGCTGGGACGCGGTGACAGGCAACCCGCTGCCAGAGACATTGGAACGGTTGGGGCTAACAGAGTTCAGTGATTCGTGAGCCGACAATAGGACGCTATGCCTTGCAGGCCGGATCTACGTGCTGCCTGCCTCCAGCCAGGCTGTGCCGCAGCATGAAAACAACCACATCTGGTCACGCATCAGGAAGATTACGGGACATGCAAGCCCGCATGTTGTGACGGCCCTGCAACCGGGAACTCGGGATTTTAACTTCCGCCAAACCTGTCCGGAAATACCCAACACCACCTATCTCACCCACAAGATCCACTCTTATCCAGCAAAATTTATTCCGCACATTCCGCGCTGGTTCCTGAGGGAATACAGCAACAAGGGCGGTACAATTCTCGATCCTTTCTGTGGCTCGGGTACTGCGCTGGTGGAGGCCAACCTGCTTGGGATGCACGCGCTGGGCGTGGACATCAACCCGCTCACTCGGCTGCTGCTGCGGGCAAAAACTGAATTGGTGGACCACCCGGAGGATTTCTCCCGCCGATGCCTACAGGCGGCCGAACGCGCGCGCGAGCATCCGCCCGATTATGCACCAGATATTCCAAACTACGAGACCTGGTTTCTGCCGCAGGCGCGCGAAGAACTCGGGCGCATCTTTGGGTATCTACTAACAAACCCTGACGGAATGCATGAAGCGGTGCGTGATTTCATGCTGGTATGCGCCTCGGCCACTGTACGAAAAGTTTGTAATGCCGACCCGCAAATAAGCAAACCGTTTATCTCCCGCCAAATGCGGGCACGTCTGGAAGCCGGTACGGTGGAGCAGCATGCCCTGCGCATCTTCCGCCGCACCACGCGCACTTTTTTAGATCGCAAAGTTAAATACATGCGTATACTCAACAATCTCGCCCGGGTGTGGGGATACCAGCCAATGAGTCGCATGGTTGAGGGTTCAGATGCGCGCACACTTGCAGACATTGGAGACCATTGCGTAGATGCAATCATCACCTCCCCGCCGTATGCAAACGCACAGGAGTATTTCCGCTCGATCAAACTGGAACTGTACTGGCTAAACCTGGTGCCAGACGGCAGCCTAGCTGGCTTAAATCGCGCACTGGTGGGGACCGAGCGGCTGCCGCTGACAGCCTGCCAGCAGCAGCCCGCATTCGGGCTACCCGCGCTCGACCGCGCCCTTGGCCAGATATACCCTGTAGACAGCAAGCGCGCGCATATTGTACTGCGCTATTTCCAGGATATGCGCTCAAGTATTGAGCAGTGCTATCGCGTGCTCAAGCCGGGTGGATATTTCGGACTACTGGTGGGCGACAACGTGATTCGCAAAGTGCCAGTAGCCACCCACACCTTCCTGCAGGAGCTCGCCGAGCACGTCGGCTTCAGCACAGAGGAGGTCGGCTATGACCGCATCGTAGCGCGCAGCCTGAACCCGAAGCGGCACGAAACTGCCGGGCTCATCGACATGGAGTGGATGCTTATTTTCCGGAAGATGGGAATCTAACCATTGACGACCCACATTTTTGACCGGCCACCAGCCTAAGGCAATACCCAGGCACTGGCTTAGTCACAGATTGATTTGCTGCGTCTGCTCAAGACCTTCACCTGCTGCCCAGCGCGGTAGCTAGAGCGAACCAGTGGTGCGCATTCCACCCACTCAAACCCAACCGTCTCCCGAGCGTAACGCTTAATTTCGGCAAACTCCTCAAGCGTATAATAACGTTCTATTGGAAGGTGCCGGCGAGTGGGCTGCAAGTATTGCCCGACTGTGAGGATGTTCACACCCCAGCTGCGCAGCTCGGCGATAGTTTCTTTTACCTCATCCATCCTCTCGCCCAGACCGACCATAATCCCGCTCTTGGTGAGCATATCGGCATCGATTGCGCGGGCGTCGCGCAGCGTCGCCCGCGCCCACTCGTAGCGGTCTTGCGGTTGCACCTTCCGGAACAGCCGAGGCACTGTTTCCACATTATGATTGAGAATGTCCGGACGCGCATCCATCACGGTCTGTAGCGCTGGGCGCGAACCCTTGAAATCGGGGATGAGTACCTCCACCGAGCAGCCCGGATTCGCCCGACGAATCTCACGGATGACCATGGCGAAAATCGGCGCACCTCCATCCTCGCGCTCGTCACGGTTTACGCTGGTGATGACGGCGTGCTCCAGGTTCATCTCACGTACGGCCGCGGCCACGCGACGCGGTTCGTCCCAGTCTATCTGCTCGGGCCGGCCGGTCTGCACATCACAGAACCCACACGAGCGCGTACATACTTTTCCCATCATTAAGAATGTGGCCGTGCCCGCGTCCCAGCACTCACTTATGTTAGGGCACCGTGCCTCCTCACACACGGTGTGCAACCCAGTGGAGCGCATCAGACTGTACAAACGATCATAACCATCACCACCAGGCGCCCGCACCTTTATCCACGAAGGGCGCCGCGGCGGTCGGTCTTGCAATTGTTCCATTCTAGATGTCATTGGGATTTGTGCCTCTGCTGCTAGACCCCGTACGGGGGGTGTGCGTTGACCATTTCACGATGGAAGACACGCCCGAATTCCGTCACAATTACAGCCTGGACCGACTGCATGGACGGCACTTCCACCAGCAGCATGGCCATGGACACCGCGCCATATCCACGCAAACCGCACGGCATGATGCCCTCAAACAATTCCGGCTGCGTGTCCACATTAAGCGCAAAACCATGCTTGCTGATTCCATTCCTGTCCACTCTGACCCCAATTGCGGCGATTTTCATCGGGACTTTTCGCAGCTTAGGGGGGCAGCGCGAGCAACGCGAGGCCACGTCGGGCTGCACCCACACCCCGGTCAGACCTGGCACCTGCCCGGATACAATGCCGAATCTCGCCAGCACATTAATCAGCATCACTTCCAGATTACGTACGTAGCCCACATAATCAGCGCGCTGAGTACGCCCGTTGCTGCTCCGCGGCCGTCCCAGAGCCAGCAGCGGGTAACCCACAATTTGACCGGGGCCGTGATATGTGATGTCTCCGCCGCGGTCAGTCTCATGCACGGCGATGCCCCGAGCCCGCAGCTGGCGCTCCGAAAGCAAGAGGTGCTCGCGTCGCGCTGATCGGCCCAGCGTGTAGGTGTGGGGATGTTGCAGAAGCAGCAGGCAATCAGGGCGAACACCGGACGCGCGCTCAGCCACAATAGTCGATTGCAGCCCGAGCGCGGTTACGTAATCAGTTTCGCCCAGTGCCATAACCTGGCAGCGCGTACTCATTATACCGATTCTACCACCACTGCCACTGACGAACTGCGCCGAGACGATGCTATAATCGCGACTGCATAATGCGCAAGTTCACCATCTCTCTCGGCCAGATGACCCCGCGGATAGGCCAATCGGAAACAAACTTCGAGCAGCTGCGCAAGTGGGCTGCCGAGGCAGCGCAGCGGGGATCGGATCTGGTGCTGTTCCCCGAACTCTGGAGCACCGGCGGAGACTTGGCAAACTGGGAACGCCACGCCGCGCCGCTTGGAGGCGGCCTCTTCTCAAAGCTGGCTGATCTAGCATCTGAATTGGGCCTTGCCATCGGAGGTTCCATATTGGAACGCCACGACGGCCGCGCCTACAATACATTTGCGCTTTTTGGAGCACGCGGCGAGCAGCTGGCGGTTTATCGAAAACTGCATCTTTTCGCACTGATGCAGGAGGACAAATGGTTGGCAGCCGGCGATACGCCAACGCTGCTGGAAGCGTCCTGGGGACGAACTGGTCTTGCCATATGCTACGACCTGCGCTTTGGTGAGCTCTTCCGGCATTACGCACTGGCCGGCGCTGAAATTGTACTACTGCCTGCCATGTGGCCAGCAGCGCGAAGCGCCCACTGGGACATTCTGCTGCGAGCACGGGCTATCGAAAACCAGATGTTCATTGCCGCGGTCAACGTCGCCGGGAGAATCGGAGATGAAACATTTTCCGGGGGCTCGGCGGTGATAGATCCATTGGGAAAAGCGCTGGTCACGGCGGACGAACGACCCGCCCTGCTCACCACCGACATTGACATGGATGAGGTATCGACGACACGAGAAAATATGCCGGTCCTGACTGACTTACGCCCGCAGGCTTACCCACTTTAATCGCATGGTCACCGCCCGTATCGACGCATACGACGCCATCCGCCACCTGCGCCGTGCCGAGCAGCGCCTGGTGCCACTGATAGAGCGTCATGGCCCGCCGCAACTTCGACGTACGCGCAACTCCTTTCAGTCGTTAGCACGTTCCATCATATACCAACAATTGAGCGGTAAGGCTGCCGCCACAATTTACCGGCGCTTTTTGCAGCTTTTCCCTACTCGTCGATTTCCCTCGCCCGAGGTTATGAGAACCGTAACAGTGGCGCGGCTGCGTTCCGCCGGTCTCTCAATGCAGAAAGCATCCTATATGCACGCACTGGCGCAGACATACCTAAAGGGCGATATCCGACCTCGGCGCTTTAGCCAAATGACGGACGCTGAAATTACTGCTACGCTAACAAAGGTGAAAGGCATCGGCCCATGGACCGCCGACATGTTCCTGATATTCGCGCTCAATCGCCCAGACGTACTTCCGGTCGGCGATTTGGGCGTGCGCAAGGGAATGCAGCGGCTGTATGACCTGCCCGTGCTTCCGGATGCACAAACCATGCGCCGCCTGGCCACTCCATGGCAGCCCTTCCGCAGTGCGGCCTCATGGTACCTCTGGCGTCTACTGGACGAGCAGCCAGTGCGATGAACGCAGAACGTTTACAACTCTCCCCCCTCGCACGGCAGACACATAATCTATGCTTAGGTTGATAGTACGCGACCTGATGGTGCCGGGATCTATCCCCTTTCTGCTGCTGGCTCTGGTGGCTGGGATGGTCGCATTGTACATGGGACCACGCGCTCACAGGTTGGGCCGCATCTGGCTGACGGCTTTACTGGGTTGTTACTGGTTGATGAGCACCTCCATCAGCGCAGGCTGGCTGGAAGACTGGGTTGACGGTGACTACACGCCGCTAGACGCTACAGAGGAAGCCACGGACATAGAGGCCGTAGTAGTACTAAGCGGCGGCGGTAATACATTCCGAAGCAGCGGCTACGAAATAAACACGCCTGGCCCCCACACCGCCTTCCGTACTCTGGAGACCATCCGCCTGCACAACATGATGCCGGAAGCACTACTGATTCTCTCGGGCGGAATCGGCGACCCGCATGGGCTTGCCCAGCCGGAAAGCGAGATAATGCGCTCCGAGTTGCTGCGTGCCGGAGTACCAGAGTCACGTATAGCACTTGAAACGAAATCGCGAAACACGCAAGAGCAAGCACTTAATGTGGCCGCTATGCTGCGCAAGCGTGATATCGACAGTTTCGTGCTGGTCACTTCGGCAGCCCATATGCGTCGCGCCCTGGGCACATTCAGAGCACAGGGGTTGGCAGCCGTTCCCTCTGCGGCGAGCACTATTGCCACCGAGATGCAGGGGGATCAACCGTGGCACAGAGCCTGGCTGCCCTCCGAGGGAGCGTTGTACCGCAGCCGCTCGGTAATGCGAGA
>CAUZCX010000020.1:0-19113 GCA_963578565.1 Anaerolineae bacterium | reverse complement strand
AAGTCCATTTCACAGATGGCGCTCGGATGGTTGCTCTCGCGGCAGGAAATAACAGCGCCGATCATCGGACCGCGTACCATAGAGCAATTAAACGACAATATTGGCGCAGCAGGATTACGCCTAAGTTCCACCGAAATGGAGACCCTTGAATTGGTTAGTAGATGGGATCCGTAACCACCATCGACCAAGGAAACACCAGCAGCTGTTGCGTGCTTTTTTGACCATCGAGGACAGGTTTCCGGCAGCTCTGAGGAGGGGCACGAGCAGATTTATCCTCAGCCTAGATGGATGCAGTATGACGTGCTCTAGTTGAGGCAGCGCCCGCAAGAAGCGACATCTTGGGCACACCATTGGTACGTCCGCAAGTGGCTGAGACAAACGTACTGGCCGCAGCCTACTATGCCACCAATCTAGAGTTCAGATTCTGGGATAATATGGACGACTTGCGCGCCAACCTGCGCGTGGCGCAAACCTGGAAGCCGAAAATGGCTACCGAGGAATGCGAGAAAATGTATCAAGGCTAGCTCAAGACGGTAGAGTTCACTTTTGATTGACTGGAATGAGATTCTCCTGCGCGATCCGGAAAACATCATCCAACATCCCCGGCGTCAGGCGTCCGGTCTGGGTGTTCTGTCGACTGGGATGATAGGAGGCGAGCAGCAGGGGGTATTCGATACCCAGTTTGAAGGCAGCCGTATGCCCAAATTTAGGTTTCGGACGCGGGAGCACTGCGCCGCGCTCGGAGAGCACTCTTAGTATCTGGTCAAACGCCAGCTTGCCGACTGCGATGACTACACGAACATTCTGTAGCAAATCTAGCTCCGCTAGCAAAAAGCGGGCGCAGTTTCCAATCTCATACCGCAGCGGCTTGTTTCCCGGCGGTGCACAACGAGCGATGGCAGTTATGAAGACATCCCGCAATTCCAAGCCATCATCGCGTTGCCGTGAAATCGGCATGTTGGCGTATCCAGCACGATGCAGGGCAGCGGCTAGAAAATCTGAGGCTCCCATGCCATCGGTGCCGTCTCCAGTGAACATACGCCCGGTGCGGTTCGAGCCGTGCGCAGCCGGTGCTAAGCCGACAATCAGAATACGCGCATACCGATCGCCAAAGCCCGGCACAGGTTTGCCCCAGTAATCATCTTCACGATACATACGTTTTTTCGTGCTCGCCACCCCACGACAGTACGCAATCAACCGCGGACAGCGGGTACAGGTGATAACGAGTTGAGATAGTTCTTTCAGAGATATGTCAGTCACAGTCTTCATATGCAAAACGCGAAATTAGGACCGCAACAAATGCACCTCATGTCTCACGCATTATTTGCACCCCCATCCAACGCAGCCAGGCATGTGAACGCTGATAATATTGCCAGGTTTTGCCTCAACGTGGGTTTTTCCGGGTATATCCTGTTCATCTCCATCTCAAAACAGAAAACTGCGCCTCGCTGTAACCGGACAACCTTCTGCTATAATGATACTAGTGAAACCAAGTAGCAATTCTGGAAAACTGCATCGAAATTAATTAACTCTATTGGCCTTCGGAAAGTTTCCGATCTAAGAGCTAAGAAACTGAGTAACTGCAATACTAAATATCCGATCACAACATAACAGGAAAGTACCTCTATCACTTGGAGAAATGCTTGATCGGTTTAACGAGGATGATGTGATCAAATCAGGCTTACCTGGCCACATGTACCGAGTATTTTCTCACTATAAACGAGATGAGTGGAACAACTATTTGGCTACGGTAACGGAATGGGATCTTGATACACATCTGGATGTCTTACCCTAAACGGCAACGATTTTGATTTAAGTTAGAGAGGAATAAGACTATGTGCGGTATTGCTGGGATTATTCATCGCGGAGAGCCTGCCAGAATCGGCAAGCAGATGACGGAGATGCTTCAGTCGATGAAACATAGAGGGCCAGACTCAACAGGGTATGCACTGTATGGTAAACCACAGGATAATGAGCTCATCATGCGGTTCAAGGTGGCGGAGCAAGATGACATGCAGCACGGTTTTGATATTCATGAAATGGTCAAGGAGCGGAGAGCCGAGGTTGATAGAAGGCTGCAACTTTTGGGTGCAGAAATAGTAAGTAAAGAGGAAGCCACTGAATATGCTTTCCGTTATCAGCTCATTGTCGATTGTGACCTGCGCAAACTTTCTGACTATATTGAGGATATTGAAGGCGTAGAGATCTTCTCACTTGGTAGTACCTTGGAGCTTATCAAAGATCTGGGAGATGCTGACCAGGTCTCTGAGCAGTACTCTCTCGACAACTTTGCAGGCACACATGCCATTGGCCATGTGCGTATGGCTACCGAGTCCGATGTGGACATTCGGTCGGCCCATCCCTACTGGGCTTACCCCTTCAAAGACATAGCCATAGTACATAACGGACAGCTCACCAATTACTGGTCCATGCGTCGGTACATGGAACGGCAGGGGAACCGATTTGTGTCCAATTGCGATTCCGAGATCCTTGCCGTGTACATTGGTCACAAAATGGACAAGGGGGCATCCCTTGAGGAAGCACTGAGAGACTCGGTTGAAGAAATAGACGGCGTGTTTACCTATCTGGTCGCTACATCGGACAGCTTGGGAATGGCCAAAGACCATATGGCTGCCAAACCGATGGTGCTTTACGAAAGTGAGGATACTATAGCTCTAGCATCAGAAGAGGTAGCCATTCGCACGCTTTTCCCGTATGAAATCGACACATTTGATCCCTATGCTGGAGAGGTGTACGCATGGCAGATCTAAAAGAAAAAAACTTGTCCGGCATGCACTCTGAAAAGCTGTCCGGGCGTGACCATCAGACCTATTACTCGGATGATTACGAAAACTCAAATTTGCTCTACCATGGTGCTTTCGAGGTTGATTTCAATCGAAAATCCGATATTGATGCCGAACATCTGACCGCATCGGAAGTCAATACCCAGATCCTGGAACTGATGAAGGCGGGTTATGGACACATTGTGGTAAAGAATCCGGGGGCAAAACATTCTATGGGCGTAGGCATTCTCAATCGGCTAAAGCTTACCTTTGAAGGTAGTCTGGGCTATTTTGGTGTAGGCCTAATTGATGGTCCCAATGTGCAAATTACTGGGAGAGTTGGCTGGGGGTGTGGCGAAAACATGATGTCTGGTACCGTTACCATTGAAAAGAACGCGGGTTCGAGCTTCGGTGCTGGCTTGCGAGGTGGCGACCTGGTTTGCAAAGGCGATGTTGGTGGCCGTACGGGCATATCTATGAAAGGCGGCACGATAATTGTAGGCGGCCGCACCGGATATTTGTCAGGATTCATGATGCAGCGAGGTCGGATGATCATACTAGGAAATGCGGATGAAAATTTGGGCGATTCTATGTACGACGGGATAATCTATGTCGGGGGAAAAATCGCCTCCCTAGGTATCGATGCTGTGCCCGGAGAGTTGACAGACGCTGACTGCAATTGGCTCACACGTAAGTTAGCATTATATAATCTTGATGCTCCTAAGGGAGTTGGAACCTTGCAGAAGATTGTCGCTGGTAAGAAACTGTGGAATTACGACAAGCTTGAGCCTACCGAAAAAAAGATTATTCTATAGACAAGTGGGATTAACAAGGAGAAGTTGATGTATTCCAGCAATGGCCGAAACAAGGAGATTATGGGGCAAAATGCGTTCTTCACGCCCCAAGTCGTTGATGACATCCACATTAAATCAGATCTCGGACGCTACCGAATGCGCGGCATGGCGATGTTTAAAAAGATACCCAACTTCGACGATCTTACCTTTTTGCCCGGAACTCTGACGCGTTTTGTGATTGAGGGCTATCGTGAGAAGTGCGAAACTAAGACTATACTTGGGCCGAAGGCAAAACGTCCGCTAGAGTTAGACATCCCAATATACATCACTGGCATGAGCTTTGGGGCCCTCTCTTACGAGGCAAAAGTTGCCTTAGCACGTGGAGCCACTATGGCTGGTACTGCGACATGCTCTGGTGAAGGCGGAATGTTGCCCGACGAGCGACGCTACTCGGACAAGTGGCTCTATCAACTTGTTCAGTCTCGATATGGGTTTAACCCGCACCATCTCCAGTTAGCGGACGCCGTGGAATTCTTCATCGGCCAGGGATGCAAGGTGGGCCTTGGTGGTCATTTGATGGGTCAAAAAGTG
This sequence comes from Anaerolineae bacterium, assembly GCA_963578565.1. Lineage (GTDB taxonomy): Bacteria > Chloroflexota > Anaerolineae > Anaerolineales > UBA11657 > CAJWGI01. Next base: position 14,945 of record CAUZCX010000020.1, on the reverse strand, counting down.
ACGGATCAGGTGGCCGAGATGCGCTCATTGCCAGCAGGGATTGATCAGCGTTCGCCGGCGCGCCATCCGGACTTTCTCGGCCCCGACGACCTTTCCCTTAAAATTGATGAAATCCGGTACGCCACCCACGGAGAAGTTCCTATTCAGCTAAAATTGGGCTCCGCGCGGGTCTATGACGATGTGCGGATGGCGGCAAAGACAGGGCCCGACAGCATCTACCTTGACGGAATGGAGGGTTCAACTGGAGCAGGGCCTCATATAGCCACCGAAGAAACAGGCGTACCCGGCATCGCAGCTATACGCCAGGCTCGTAAGGCCCTAGATGACGTCGATCAGACAGGGGAGATTTCACTGGTATATGCTGGTGGCATTCGTAATGGAGCAGATGTGGCTAAGGCCCTGGCATTGGGGGCTGATGCAGTCGCCATTGGAACAGCCGCCATGATTGCACTCAATTGCAACAGAGATATTCCTGAAGCGGACTTCGAAGGTACAATTGGAGTTCCTGCCGGATACTGCTACCATTGCCACACGGGACTTTGCCCAGTTGGTGTGGCGACGCAGGACCCAGAACTTCGCAAACGACTTGATCCTGATGAAGCAGCGGTGCGGGTGTATAACTTCCTACACACCCTCGCCATTGAATGTCAAATGTTGGCCCGGGCGTGCGGCAAAACCAATATACATTCTCTTGAGCCCGAAGACCTGGCAGCGCTAACTATGGAAGCATCAGCGATGGCTCTGGTACCACTGGCCGGTACTCAGCATACCGTGGGACAACCTGACATGACGCGTTATTAGGTAAATGCTAGTATAGAGAAAGTTATCGCAATGTAATTACCAAGAAAAGCACGCTATCTCATAATTGGAGCTGGGATCCACGGACTGAGTACAGCTTGGCATCTTGCTAAGGAACTCAAAGCCCGTGGAAAATACAGCGAACAAGACATCGTGGTCCTCGACAAAACTGGCGTTGCGGCGGGAGCAAGTGGCATCGCCTGCGGCGTCGTGAGGAATTTCTACTTTCAACCTGCCATTGGGAGAGGTAATGAGAGTAAGTGTGGAGATATGGGAAGAAAATCAAGAATCCATAGCCTATAACCCTGTTGGTTATCTGGCCGGTGTTCCCGAAGTTCAAGCTTATGACCTAGAAGCCATTCATCAGCGGCAGAGTGCTGGGAACTACAAGTCCTCATTAATCCGCGGAGAACAGGAAGTCAATAAGTACGTGAAATCGCTATTCCCGGACTGGAAGGCAAAGGGGATTACGGCTGTTCTCCATGAGCACCAGGGTGGATTCGCATTCAGCCCAGATGCTGCGCATGGTCTCGTTCGTAAGCTTGAGGCAGAAAATGTGTGCTTCCTTGCCGGAGTAGAGGTGCACGGATTCACTTGCCCCAATGGACACGTGACAGCCGTAGAAACCAATTACGGCAGTATCGAAACAGATCAAGTGGTAATTGCGGTAGAACCCTGGATCAACAATATGTGGAATATTCTGGGTTTGCCGCATAAAATCGATGTCCGCGGTAGTGATGGTACCTTACACAAGAATCAGGAAATGTGGACTTATTGGCGTTTGCAAGAGGGACGGATTGAGGTAGACCCGAAAATGTTTGTCACAGAAAAAGGAGAAATACCTCCAGTAGTCCACATTGATTCTTGTGAGCCCCTCACTTCTACTACCTCCGATGAGGTCATCAACGGCACCTCCTGGGAAATCTATTTCAAGCAGGACAGAGACGGCGTTCAGGACGGTGCAGTCCCCTATGACATGGGTCCTGATGCTCAGGTGGATCCATATGGCACAGATAGTCCGTCCTACGTGGTAGATGAAAGCTTTGTCGATTATTGGACAAGTGATCTCGCCCATTGCCTACAAAGGTTTGAGGATGCACATCGTTGTTACAAGTATACGCCGAGCGGTGGCATCGGTGCATTTACCGTTGATCAGTTTCCCGTTTTTGACTGGATGCTGCCTAATGTATACATAATCGCCGATAGCAATCATGGATGGAAAATGATCGGGGTCGGCAAAGAGGTGGCTCGCACGCTATTGGGCGAAAACAGCTCGATCCTACATCCATTCCGTTTCGCCCGCTATGCAGAGGGAGATTTACACCCCACATCTAACAGCCCATTTCCATGGAGCTGAATGTGAGGAGGACAGATGAGCAATAACAATATTACTAGACAAGATGAAATCGGGCAAAATATCGGTTATCGTTATGATGTCAATTTGTTACCAGATTATTCTCGCTTGACCCCTTTCTTGAAAAGGTATGTGAAGATTATGGGCTGGCAGGATCTTAATTGGCTCGAGGACGTCCATCTTGGATTCGAGGGGGATACACCCGCAGTCTTTGACCGTAACATTAACGGGTGGTTAAGACTACCAGAGGGCATGGAATTACCGGATGAACAGCAAGACCGGGACATGCTCGCTCGTGAAGTGCTCATAAGGTTTCAGATGTCGTCAAAACACCCCATGGTTGAGCTCAGACGAGCATACAAGAAATTTTAGTGAGCATTCATTAGCCAATCAATGCATCAACTGACCAAGGGCACACAACATATGTAGCCTTATTTGGGCTAAATTTGGGTCACTATGCGTAACTTCCACTAGACATATGTGCTTCTGTAAAGGTGTGACTTCCCGGAGCATAACATACTTAGAATAATAGATAACAGTTATAAGAAACGGGACACAACTTTCCAAGAACAGCAATGTCGCCCGGTCGTTCTTGTAGTAGCTACTCAGGTTAGTCTCCAGAAGAGACCAAAATTATGTGGTCACGCCCTGATCGAACACATCCTGATCTTTGCACTCTACTTCGCCTTGCTTTTCTCATTGTGGCAGACTTTCAAAGAAGTTATCAAGAATTATCGTCCCAGGACGTGGAAACGCAGATCTCCTAGAGACTGCCCAAGCTGCCAGTCTGGTATCGAATTGGCTGTCTTGAAACCAAAAACGGATGTCATCCCCTACTCCCAGCGCAAAAGTGCTCGCGGCCGTACCAAACATATTGTGGATGGTTTCTCTACGAGATGCACAATCCCACTGTAGGTAAATTCAGTAATCTAGTGTCCCTATTTGCCGAAAATCCCTTGCTAGACTACTAAGCAATCTCACCTGAAACACCATTGTACTATCTGTTTCAGGCTTCCATCACCTCCGGGAGAATTTGATCGCACCTAGGTTGACAATGCTACTGAAGGTAAGCTATACACTGCGGGAGAGCAACCCATATATCTACAGACAATGAAACAGAATGTATCATGATAGACGCGCAAAACACCAGCTTGGAAGGCAGAGATGTCGTCCTACAACAGAGAAGTATTCTGCTGGTAGCACTTTTATTGGTAATGACATTGTCATCGCTAAGCAGCGTCGTAAATCCTATCTTCGAGCCACCTGACGAACTACAACATTATCAGTTCGTACGATATGTAGTGGATAACAACGCACTACCGATACAGGAATTAAGCAGTGATGTCCCTGGCACCCAGCGGTGGTTCAACCAGACACCAAGTGGTAGTGGTATGCACAGACAGCCACTGTACTATGCACTCGCGTCCTTACTGGTTGCAGGCATCCAAGACCCAGAAGAGATACCGCAGCGCAACCATTTTTGGAATCACACATCCGAGCGGATAAGCCGTGACAATAAGCGGCAGTATCTGGATACCTCTTCTCAAGCTTTCCCATACCGGGGCACTGCTCTAGTGGTGCACATATTACGTCTCTGGTCAGTTGTGCTTGCTCTAGGGACTGTTACGACAATGTGGTTGTTAGGTATCACGTTATGGCCCAATGAGCCAGCCAAGGTAGCCGCTATGGTATCGATAGGTGTCATGAACCCGATGTTTCTGTACCTGTCCGGATCGATAAACAACGACAACCTAATCATATTGTGCGGAACACTATGCCTATGGCTAAGCGTACGAGCACTGAGCGATGGCTTTGCAAGGAGCACTACTATTTTCCTCGGCCTAGTTTGGGGATGCGCATTACTGTCTAAATTGAGTGGAATACTTCTGGCTGTACCATGGGTTATTTCTCTGATATTGACAGCACGGCAGCACAGAGATATCCGATTATTCATTTCCCGGTTTGCTACCATGGTCGGAATAGCACTGGCTTTGTCGGGATGGTGGTTCATACGCCATTATCTAATTCATGGAAAAATGTTCGCATTACCCATAATGGGAACTTGGGCTATGCGTGAGCAATTGGGTGCAGCATGGATTTGGCACGATATCATGTATAGCTGGACAACCCTATGGGGGAGGTTTGCGTATGGCCAAGTACCGCTTCCCCAGTTTGTTTACTGGTTGTTACTGCTACTATTTGTCATCTCGATAGGGGGAACAACACGCCAACTTGTGACGGTGCTACGACACCGGAAGTTTGCTGAAACTCGATGGTCCATCTGGCTGGTGCTTTCGACAACTCTATCCGCATATATAGTCGCATTAGCCTACTTTGTCGCTAACAACCCTACTGGGGCAAATAGCCGCTACATATATCCAGCGCTTTCGGCATTCGCATCCTTGTTCGTGTACGGCATATCTGCTTGGTTCGCAGGTTGGGGACGCACTGCCCTCAACGGTATGGTAGTCATCATGATCAGTGTAGCCATTTACTCCATTAGCATATTTCTTCCATGGACATACGCAAAACCGAGACTAATGAATGACATAGGAGCAGACACACGACTTGACATCTCGCAAGAGATCTATTGGGGCGAGGGAATTGCGCTGGCAGGCAAAACTATCTCACCCAAGACAGTATACCCAGGAGAAGAGGTGCGCTTGAAGGCCTGTTGGCGTGCGGAAGATGCAATGACTACAGATTTCGTGTTTTATGCGGACTTATTAGATGATCAGTTCAAATCATTAGGCCAGCGAGACACCTATACAGGACTCGGTACCTTTCCTACCTCTCAGTGGAAGCAGGAAGACCTGTTCTGTGATACCTATCTTATTCCCGTACAAGACGATTTTTCACTCCCAACGGTAGTCGACATTGTAATAGGATTTTACGATTACAATAGTAAACACCAATTGCCAGCCCGCACCGTCGAGGATATCTCATTAACACAGGTAGTCATGGGCCAGGTGAAGTTGATACCAAAATCACCTGTGCACATCAATGAACCGCAATACCACACCGAGGCCCGCTTTGAACAGGGCATTGTTCTAAGCGGCTATACCTGGTCAGTCACTGAATTACACCCCGGGGAGAGTATCTCTGTAAATGCAACCTGGAAATCATCAGGTCCGCTAGATAGCTCCTTCACGATCTTTGCCCATCTACTGGATCAGAATAGACAAATGATCACCCAAGATGACGGACTGCCCAGAGGCGGGAATTACCCTACCACCTTCTGGGGAGTGAATGAGACTATTGTAGATGAACGCATATTTACAGTACCCGAAGGCACAAATCCTGGCCCGAGCCATTTGTTACTGGGATTTTATCGAATGGAGGACAGGAGGCGTCTCCCGAGGGCAGGGAATTCCGACTTAACAGATGCTGTAATCCTACCCGGACCCCGCATATTGGAACCTTAGATCACACTATTAGCTCTTTTGGGTATCTACCCAGATGTCAGACGTACGACCCACCTAATCGAAATACCTGTTAGAATTCTGCGGCAGTGACTAATAATGAATTGTGGAAACCGTATTTGTTAATCACATTTTTCCTGTGTATCCAGATTAGCACACTCGAGAGATACTCTTGAAAGAATCCATCAGTTTCTACCTTCTCTCCCTAGGCTGCTCAAAAAACACGGTCGACAGCGAGAGCATGGCGCAACTACTGGGTGATGCAGGCTACGACAGGACAGAGGATCCTGAGAGAGCTCAAGCTTTGATTGTGAACACCTGCGGCTTTATCGGCCCAGCCCGTGATGAATCAGTACATGCGCTGCGCAAGCTGGCAGCTGGAAAGCGAGCCGGGCAACAGCTCATAGCCGCCGGTTGCCTTTCGCAGCGCTACGGCGCGCAGCTTATAAGCGAGGTACCCGGACTCGATGGCATCCTAGGCACGCGGCGCTGGATGGATATTGTCAATCTGGCGCAGCGATTGCGCCGCAGCAACAACACGAAGCCAATTTATCATCTGCCCGAATCCCCGACGGTGGGCCGCGACGAACATGGAGCACTGCGCGTTGCCATCCAAGGCGGCAGCGCCTATCTGAAAATCGCCGATGGCTGTCGCCGCCCATGCGCATTTTGCGCTATTCCGCTCATCAAAGGCACGCACGTCAGCCGCACCCCTGAATTAATAATATCTGAAGCGCAGCATCTCCAAGCCATAGGGGTACGCGAATTGGTAATCATCTCGCAGGACACCACCGACTACGGACATGATTTGGGCATGAAGAACGGGCTGCCGCAGCTGCTGGAAAAACTGGTGGCAGCTGCGCCAAATATTCCATGGGTACGCATCATGTATGCCTATCCCGGTTATGTAAGCGACGAACTTATCGAGACCATGGCCCGCCATCCACAAATTTTGCCCTATTTAGATATGCCTCTGCAGCACGGTCACCGCCAGACCTTAAAACGAATGAAACGCCCGGCGAATTTAGAGTGGGTCGTCAGGACAATTCAAAAAATGCGCGCCGCTATTCCCGGTCTCGCCATCCGCTCTACATTTATTGTGGGCTATCCAGGTGAGACAGAGGTAGAATTCCAGACTCTGCTAGACTTCGTTGACACACTAAAGTTTGATCGGATGGGCGCTTTCGAATTCTCGTTCGAGACAAGCACCGCCAGCGAACCGTTAGGAGATCCGATTCCAAAACCGGTCAAGGCTGAACGCCTCCAGAGACTGATGGAGCTACAAGAGCGCATATCGCTGCAAAGGAATCAGGAGTTTGTCGGCCAGACCCTCGACGTACTCATCGAGGGCATAGGCGATGGGTTAAGCGTGGGCCGGACCTACCGCGACGCCCCAGAAATCGACGGAGTGGTAATCGTGGAAAACGAGCTTTCCGTGGGAGAAATCACACCTGTACGCATCACAGGCGCAATGGCACACGACCTGACCGGCATATCCGGCTCTAAGCCGGCATCACGTAGCGTGCCGCAACGCTAGCGATAAGGACTGCACCAACTGTGAGCGACCGCTCGTCGAAATCGAATCTAGAGTGATGATGGGGATGATCCAGCCCACGCTCACCGTTGGCAGAACCGATGAAGAAAAAGCAGCCTGGCACATCAGCTGTGAATTCGCCGAAGTCCTCCGACACAGCCGTGCGTTCATCGTCCGCAACCACAGTCACGCCAGGCACGAGCCCAGCCAGCTCCCGTACTAGCACTGCAGCATTGGCGTCATTGGTGACAGGCCGCAACCCGCAGCCAAATGACACCTCCGCCCTACAGTCCATTGCGAGGGCAACATTTTCCGCAATCTGCTTCATCCGGTCTTTCGATCTCTCGCAATCTTTGTTTCGGAAGTAGCGGAGCGTGCCCGCGAGGCGCACTTCACCTGGGATAACGTTGCATGTGTCACCTCCCTCAAGTTGCGTCACACTTACCACTGCAGATTCCATCGGAGGCACATTGCGGGAAACTACAGTCTGCAATGCGAGCACAATCTGCGAGGCGGCTACGACTGGGTCACGTACTCGATGCGGCATGGCAGCGTGACCTCCGTCCCCTCTGACAACACACTCCCAATCACAACATCCGGCCATCATTTCGCCCTCTGTCGCACCCACCCATCCAAAAGGTCTTTCGTTCCACAAATGCAAACCGAAGGCAAAATCGGGCCGTGGGTCGCGAAGCGCTCCATCTGCAATCATTGCCTCTGCGCCACCACCTCCCTCTTCTGCAGGTTGAAAGACGAATTTTAGCGCACCTTGCAGGCGATCACGTTGCTGCGCCATCATCCGTGCGACAGCTAGACCGATGGCCGTGTGTCCATCGTGGCCACAGGCATGCATCACTCCTGCTACCGATGAAACATATTCTGTTTCATTTTCTTCTTGGATTGGGAGCGCATCCATATCGAAGCGTAACAACACGGTTGGCCCGGGCCTTCCGCCTACCATCAGGCCCACGACCCCTGTCTTCCCTACGCCGGTCTGCACTTCCATGCCTAGATCGCCAATGTTGCGCGCCACTATACCCGCGGTACGTACCTCCTGATATCCCAGTTCTGGATGGCGGTGGAGGTCCCGCCGCTGCGCAATTAGCTCTCCCTCGAGTCCCTTAGCTGCGACAACAAACCGGGGTACCGTGACGAGGGGATCCTCAATTATTATCCGAGTGACAGGTACATCCTCCGGACGTATGGCGCTCACAGGGTGAACCCGCTTTCGCTGCCAGCTCTTCGTACTCTTTCCACGGGACAATGTCTTCTCGCCGTACATCGTAACGCTGCCCGGCCACTTCCACAGTCGCGGTTTCCGCAAGCGGCTTGAGACCGATCACTTTCCCTAAGCCGTGTGGTGTGCCGACCCGCTTAGCCATCTTAGGTAGCTGCTTTCGAGCAGCCACATATTGCTCGTATTCGTAAAGCAAGCAACATCGCAGGCGTCCACACATGCCGCTGATGTCGCTGGGATTGAGAGAGATACCCTGCGCTTTTGCCATATTTATGGTAACCGGACTGAAGTCGGTCAGAAAGGTACCGCAGCATAGTTGCCCGCTGCACGCGCCTATTCCACCAAGCAGCTTGGCAAGATCGCGCGGGCCAATTTTTACCGTGTCCACATCGCAATCTGGGAAGGCTTTACGCAATTCCGAAAGCATCCTCCTGACACCACTGTGCTTGTCTTCAATAATGGAATAGAAAAAGGTCAGATGGGAGCCATCAAAATTATATTCCGCCTGATGATATTTTACACCTTCGGGATTAAATTCGGAGGCCATACGCTTGCACGAGGCAAACGCTTCGGGCGCTTGCGCCTGCCACTTCATCTGTAGGGCTAGTTCCCTTGGCGCGGCCACACGCACAATCTTTTTCAGCTTTCGCCTACCCTCTTTAGTTGATGATTCAGAAAACACCTTCGCCACTTCTCCCATCTGAGTACCACGACGCGTATTCACAATCACACGGTCGCCCACAGCAAGCTGCGTATGTCCACTGGCATCAAAATGATATAACTTTCCGACCCGACTGAAGCGCACCCCCACCACCACATTATCCGGAGATACTCTCGCAGACATGTTATTCAATCACTTCTATGGGGATGGAAGTAGGCTGTTCCTGGGATTGAGCCCGGGATTTTTCAGCGATGGTCGTTGCAATGTTTCGTAGTGCCATCCCCGATTCTGAGTCCGGTGCCGCGACCACAATCGGCGTACCTTCATCGCCACCAATTCGCACTGCCGGATCCAATGGTATCTGGCCCAAAAATGCCACGCTCGTATCTTCTGCAAGCCTCTGGCCACCACCCTGCCCAAAAACATCCACTCGCAAGCCATCCGGCGTGGAAAGATAACTCATGTTTTCAATCACTCCAAGCACTGGCACCTGTAACTGCCGGAAAAGCTCGAGCCCTCGGCGGGCATCTGCCAACGACACTGCCTGTGGCAAGGTCACGATGAAACCCCCGCTGAGAGAGATTGTCTGCGCCACGCTTAGCTGCGCGTCACCCGTGCCGGGCGGAAGATCGACAATCAAAAAGTCCAAATCGCCCCATTCAACATCGTCCACAAACTGGCGAATGGCCGAGTGCAACATAGGCCCTCGCCAGGCGAGCGGTTGGTGAGGGCCGACTAACAAGCCCATGCTTATCACGTTCACGCCATGCGCTACCGCTGGAATCATTGTTTTGCCACGCGGTGGGGGCAGCTTGTCAACGCCTAACATAATGTGGCAATTCGGACCGTACACATCCGCATCCAACAGGCCCACAGACGCCCCATCTTGCGCCAGGACAACTGCTACATTGACCGCTACCGTTGATTTTCCTACACCACCTTTACCGGATGCAATCGCCACCGAGCATTTAATTCGTGCGGAAGGGTCTGCTGCAGCATTCATACGACTTTACCTGTCGCTAGGACTAAGAGACGCATCACTTTGGTCGTCTGTCGTTCGTTGCAAATATGCCTGAACATCAGCACAAGCCTGCTGGAATTGCACTATCAAATCTTCGTCGCTGCCTTTATAACGGCGGGCCGCCTGCTGCGCACAAGCCGTACATCCCAACCGCGCCCGATGTGAGCCAGAGTGGCAAGTCATGCAGCCAGCAATCCTTATCATCATCAGGGAGAAACCTAGCCCCTCCAATGACCCCTCCGGCTGCCCGCAAACTGAGTGCACCAACTCATCCCAACGCGCTCCACGCAACCCCTTAAGAGCGGGGATTACTCGCGCGGGGAAGAGCAATTCGGCATCAGGTTGATACATCGGACATTACCTTATGCACGTAGTAGGAGTCCCACTGCGGGCGGACACCCTCCAGAACATCTCCTCTTAAGAGGAATGTCAGCCAGTCAGCATAGGTCTCCACTGACAAACCTCCCTGAACTAAACAATGCATGACCATTCAAGCGGCATCCTTTTTATTAGCGGCCGTGCGTTTCCTGTCGGCCGCGGCGGCCTTACGTGCCGCTTTCTTCGAGTCTGCCTCGGCGCGGGCTTTCTCCTCGGCTGCGTAGTCAGTGGGACAGATATCCGCGTAATACTCTACCGGTTTGTCCAAACGATCCTTGTCGAATATGTGCGCTTCAATACGGTCATAGGACGCCAGTTCATAATCATGATCCATTTTGATCGCATCAAAAGGGCAGTACTCCGCACAATATCCGCAATTCATGCAAATATCAATGTCGATGAAAAAATTGGTAGGCTCTGGTATTGGGCGCCCGGTCTCCGGATCGGAGGAGCGCTCAATCCAGATGCACTGAGGTGGGCACACTTTCGCACAAATACCGCAAGATGTACAGCGATCAGTCGTGCTCCCATCTTCGTTTTCCTCATAAAGCAGGAACGGAATGAAGCGAAAGCGCTCTGGAACTGGAAGTTTTTCTTCCGGATACTGGACAGTAAACACACCACGTCCGCGCGTACCCTGACGCACATTCAGGGAGTCCTCATTGTAATAGCGCTGCCCCAGGAAACTCAGGTCGTCTACAAAAGTATCGAAGAGATGCTTTATGGTCACCCCCATGCCACGCATAATTCCCGTCCCGTACATTCTTATTCCCCTATCGATCCACTTCGCCTAGCACGATATCAATGCTACCCAGAATCACCACAGCATCAGCCACCTTATGGCCCTTGCACAATTCGCCTAGCACGGTCAGATTGATGAAGGATGGCGCACGAACATGATAACGATATGGATTTGTCTTACCGGTGGAAACCACGTAATATCCAAGTTCTCCTTTTGGGTTTTCCACGCGCCCATAAGATTCCCCCGCCGGCACGCGCACATTGTATTGCGGCTTGCCAGCAAACACCTCACCTTCAGATGGCATTTCACGCATCACCTGCTGGCAAATATTGACACTAGTGCGCATTTCATCGATGCGGATAACATAGCGGTCATAGACATCACCGTTGGGGCGCGTGCAGACCTCGAAATCGAAACGGTCGTAGATGCTATACGGATCCGACCGACGTAAATCATATGGTACACCCGATGCTCGCAAAAGCGGTCCGGCCGCACTGTATGCGATCGCCTTCTCAGGCGGCAGTACGCCAACGCCAATACAACGAGCGCGCACGATTTCGTTGCCGGTCAAAAAGCGATCGAGCTCATCGATGGCCGCCGGCAGCCGATTGTCCACCAGGTCGGTGATGAAATCCACCGTGTTCTCATCACGCAGCGTTTCTGGAAGATCCCGCGCCACGCCTCCAAAGCGCATGTAATTGCACATCATCCGCGACCCGGCTGTGGCCTCAAATACGTCCAGAATCAGTTCGCGCGCGCGGATGGCGTATAAAGCCGGGGTCTGGAACGCCCCCAAGTCGTTCAAGAGAAAGCCGATTGCCCACATATGATTGGAGACGCGAGTCAGCTCGGCCATGAGCACGCGCAGGTATTCCGCCCGCTCCGGAATATGCACGCCCATCAGTTTCTCTACCGCGAGCGCATAACCCAGGTTGTTACTCATGGAACTCAGATAATCAAGGCGGTCGGTGTAGGGCATGTTTTGCAAGAAGGTATTACGCTCACCAATCTTCTCGTGGTTGCGATGCAAATAACCCATCACCGGTTGCAAATCCGTGATGGTCTCCCCATCCAGAGCCACCACCATTCGGAAGACGCCGTGGGTGGAGGGATGTTGAGGGCCCATGTTCACCACTAGCGTATCGGTCCGCAGCGCCTTATCATTGGAACCAGCTTTATTCAATCCAGCGTACAGGCTTTCGTCACTTTCCGGCACCCAGTTATCAATTTCGAACCCGTCCGGATAGCTGACATTCTTCCCGAACCGATTATCATCCTCGCTGCGCCTGACGTCGCCACCCGGCCAGCGGCTATCGAACGGCTTTTTTTCCTCCTCAAAGTAAGCCTCCTGCCAGTCTTTGCGCATCGGATGACCGTCGAATCCATCCCACATCAGAATGCGACGCAAGTTTGGATGGCCTTCAAAACGCACGCCGTACAAATCAAAGATTTCGCGCTCCTGAAAATCCGCGCCCGGATAGACTGACACCAGCGAGGGGATCACCGGATTTTCTCTGTCAACTTGCACCTTGAGGTTAAGCGCCGGGCCACCGCTAGTCTGATAAGCGTGATACACCACCTCCAATTGACCCTCATCGAGGTAATCCACGCCGGTAACCGAGGAAAGATAATCGTATCCGACATCATCTCGGAGGGCGGTCATCACTGCCGGCAATCTCTCAGCCGCGACGATGTAACCCTCGTAACCCTTGCGCTCATCGGGGCGCAGCGCATCCTGAAAGCGGGAGATGATTGGGTCGGCAACCGTTGTCTCTTCGGCCGAGCCAACGCCAAGTTTTTGTTCGGACACTTGTCAGGCCTATACCGGTTCCACAGATTCACTCGGTTGTCCGGCCTGCTGTGCCAGCAATGCGTGCTGGCGGGGATCCAACAGATCTGGCCCTAGCACGGGCAGCGGCACCGCCTCACTTGTCTGCTGACCGTACCAGCGCACCGCCTTTATCGATTGGTTGTCAATTTTCTGCTGAAGCTTAATCAGACCGTGCAGTAGCGCCTGTGGGGTGGGCGGGCATCCGGGCACGTACACATCCACCGGAACGAATTTGTCGATGCCGGAGACCACATTGTAGCCTTCTTTAAACGGCCCGCCACCGCTGGCGCAAGCTCCCATGGCCATCACATATTTAGGCTCGGGCATCTGGTTGAAAAGTCGCACAATCTGGGGCACCATTTTCTTGGTCACCGTGCCGGAAACTATCATCAGGTCGGCTTGACGCGGCGTGGCTCGGAAGACTTCCATCCCGAAACGAGCAATGTCGAAGCGGCTGGCAGCCGTGCAGATCATTTCGATCGCGCAGCAAGCCAACCCGAAAACCATTGGCCAGATGGATGAACGTCGACCCCAGTTGTAAATTCTGTCCAGCGATGTGATGGTCACGGCGGACTGCAGATCAGAAGGGACGGGAATATCAGGGTTAGTCAATTCATTGTCCATCAGGGAAAACGCTCCTAGTACCCTTTTTAATTATGCACAACGGCACGACTTGCATTATCAAACCCGGTACCTTGATAATACTTCGGCACACAAAACCGTGGGTTAAATGACAGATTTCATAACTTAACTAGGGAATTATAGGAGCGGGACCTTCCGTTGTCAAGAAATATAATAAACTAGAAATCTGTTGGACAAAACTGCCTACAGAGATACAATCAATATACACGTGGATGCGCCTGCATATCAGGTGAGATCATGCAAATCAAACGCCAGAAGATTCTGGATATCCTAAAGAAGCAAGGTTCGACTACCATCCGAAATCTGAGCGAGGAACTCAAGATTACCGGAGTGACTGTACGCCACCATCTAGATACACTCCGGAAGAGAGGATTGGTGAGCGAACCGCAGGTGCGCCACCGTAATTCGCCCGGGCGGCCACAATTTGAATATGAACTTACTCCCGAAGCCAACCAGTATTTCCCCAAGGGTTTCCTCAGCCTTTCCAGCCACCTGCTGCAGGAAATAAAAGCTCAGACTGACAGCGGTAAAGTGCATGCCATACTTAGCGGTGTTGCGCGCCGAGAATTCGCGGATGCGCCCAAACGGAGCGCCGATAGTTCGTTTGAAGAGCATGTGAATTCGGTGGTGGAATACCTTACTGACAAAGGTTACCTGGCAAGCTGGGTGAGGCAGCCGGATGGAATTATTCTTCACACCAACAACTGCCCGTATGAGGGAGTGGCTGAGACGAATCCTGAAATCTGCCAGATGGACGATGACATGATCGCATCATTACTCGGCGTAAGCCCAAAAAATACCTGTCACATCGCCGAGGGTGGAGACACTTGCTCATATATGATCTCCGCAGAGAAGATCGCCGCAAGCAACCGGTGAAGCGTGCATGGGGCTAGCCATGGTTTTGCCCACCTACTTCTTCTTTATTGACGCATAATTCAGTTGATGCTAAAATAGCTTCAAGCGGGAAAATGAGACAACTTAACCGGAGGGCACTATGACCACATTAAACGCCGTAGAAGAAGCAGTTGTTGGGCAAGTAGAATCAGAAGAAATCTCGCTGACCCCAGGAGCGCGCGAGCACTTCAGCAAGTTGCTGGCTGAACGCAATAAGCCTGACCACGGGCTGCGCGTCTTTGTTTCGGGCGGTGGCTGTTCCGGCATGCAATACGGCATGGCAATGGAAGAAGAGCCTCGTGAATTCGACACCATTGTGGAAAAAGACGGCATCAAGGTGTTTATTGATCCCACCTCTATGATGTATATGCGTGGTTCATCGATTGATTATGCGGGCGATCTGATGAGTGGCGGTTTCAGCATCGATAACC
>CAUZCX010000019.1:0-19150 GCA_963578565.1 Anaerolineae bacterium | reverse complement strand
TGGTCCCCGCTTTGCGCTGCCGGCACTGCTGGCTCTGATCCCAGCTATTTCTTTTGCGACCGAGTATGTGTTTCAAGCCAGCTCTGATCATGCGGGGTTTCGAGGTGCCATGGTCATGTGTCTGTGTATTGCTTTGATTGGGTACTCTACGCTTGAACAGGATTTCAAACGGACGGTGCGGTACAAGATCCACGGCAGCGGGATATGTGACCTAGAGGGATTTCCTTTGCCGGAATGCCATGATATGCTTGCGCTGAACGAGCTGGCGGATCGAGGTGAGCGCATAAACATCAACTGGAATGATTATAAATATTGGCTCCGTGCCGATCTCATTCAGTGTCTTGCCAGCCGGGAGGAACAACGGCTATCGGGTGGGGCAGTGGCAAACTGGGAGGAACTGTATGATCACGGTTTTCGTTATGTTGAGAACGCAGGCGAGCCATGGGATCTGACTCAGGTTCCGGATGGGCTGCACGTTTCCTCTGTGTACAACCGCGAGGCCAGCGGATTGAGCAAAGCGGTACAACTCTATGAGCTGCGGTCAAGTGATCCGAACCGCTCACCGAGTTTCGGCTGCCGACAGTCGCTTTCAGGAGCGTGGGACGTGGTGGAGACAGGGTAGTTGACAGGAAAGCCACTCTTCCTCAAGACGGTACGGATAAAATGGCGTAGCGAGAGGGTCTTGCCCTGAATATCCTAGGGCAGTTATATGTTTCCGCGTGGATGCGCGCGTAGTACATGGGCGAATATGTTAGAATTGCCGCCGCTATTACTCCTAATGCCATTCCTTTCCACACAGCTTGAAGAGCTCATTTTGGAGGGGGTGCACGCCGCCCAGCGTGCGGGTGCGCTGTCGGCCTGTGAGCTCCCGGGGTACGCTCATCTTAGTCGTCCCAAAAATCCTGAGTGGGGTGATTACTCCTGCGCGCTGCCACTGCAACTAGCCAAGTCAATGCGGCAATCACCGCTGGAAATCGCGACTCAAATCGAAATACACCTGCCTAAAAGTGTGGTGTTGGGGGAAACCTCGGTTTCTTCACCCGGTTTTGTGAATATTTCTTTGGCGGGAGATTGGCTGGCAGAGCAGGTGGATACTATATTGTACTCTGGACCTGCGTACCCAGATTTGGACTATGCCGTTGGTCAAAAGGCTCAGGTTGAATTTGTCAGCGCGAACCCCACTGGTCCGCTGACCGTGGGTCATGGACGCGGTGGGGTTATTGGTGACACCATTTCCAATTTGCTGTCGGCGGTCGGATATCATGTAACACGCGAATTCTATTACAACAATGCCGGCAGGCAGATGCGCAGGTTGGGTCAATCGTTGCGGCTGCGCTATTTGCAAGCGTTGGGACAATCGGTGGCAATGGAGGAAGACCACTATCACGGTGAATACTTGGTGGAATTAGGGCTCGGGCTGTATGCTGAGCATGGAGAAAGTTTGGCTGATGCGGACTGGGAGATGTTCAAGGATCTGGCTGAAGAGACTATTGCTGCACAGCAACGTGACACTATGAAACGTCTGGGCATTGAAATGGCAATGTTCTTTAATGAGCACTCGCTCTACGAGGACGGTTCTGTTGAGAAGGTTGTGGAGGTGTTGCGGAAAAATGACTTGGCGTATGAACGCGAGGGTGCGTTGTGGTTCGCTGCTACTTCTCTGGGTGGTCAGGAAGATCGCGTAATAGTCAAATCCAGCGGCGAGCCGACCTATCGTTTGCCGGACATTGCTTATCACTGCAACAAACTAGAGCGCGGATTTGACCTTATTGTGGATGTTCTCGGTGCAGACCATAAGGACTCCTTCCCGGATGTGTTGCGCGGGGTTCAGGCGATGGGCCATGATGGCTCGGGTATCAAAATGCTCATGAACCAGTTTGTCACCATTAAAGGACAGCGCATGAGTAAGCGGTCGGGTCGCTTTACCACCCTTGATGAACTTATTGACGAGGTGGGCGCTGATGTGGTACGTTTCTTTATGCTCATGCGTGCCGCTGAGAGCCATCTAGACTTCGACCTTGATATTGCCCGGGAGCAATCGGACAAGAACCCAGTGTATTATGTACAATACGCGCACGCGCGCATTTGCAGCATTCTGGCTAAGGCGCAGGCGGAAGGCTTTTCCCATGAGGCTGGAGATGTGTCCCTGTTACGCCATTCGGCTGAGCATACGCTCATCCGGAGGCTGCTTGAACTGGCGGACACGATTGACCGGTCGGTGCGCGAACTTGCGCCTCATCATCTGACAACCTACGCGCGCGAACTTGCCGGCAGCTTCCACGCGTTTTACAGGGATTGCCATGTAGTGGACGTGGACAAGCGGGACCTGACACTGGCGCGTCTGAAGCTGGTATACGCTACCCGTATCGGTTTGGCGCGTACTCTGGAACTGCTGGGTGTGTCTGCGCCAGAGGCTATGTGAGCGAAATCGCCATAATCTCTTTGCGGTGGGGCGAGTTTGTTGTATTTCGGAACAGGAATAATTGCTGATGACCATAAAACCGGATCACTGGATAAAGCAAATGGCGCGTGAGCGCGGCATGATAGAACCGTTTGAATCCACCCAGGTGCGCGACGGGGTGATTTCCTATGGCGTATCATCTTATGGCTATGACATCCGCGTCGCGGACGATTTCAAAATTTTCACCAATGTATATTCTGCGATTGTGGATCCGAAGTGTTTTGATCCGCGCTCAATGGTGGATTTGAAGAGTGATGTGTGTGTTATTCCACCCAATTCGTTCGCGCTCGCGCGCACGGTGGAATATTTCCGCATTCCGCGCAATGTTTTGACTATTTGTGTGGGCAAGAGCACTTACGCGCGTTGTGGCATCATCGTGAATGTCACCCCATTCGAGCCGGAATGGGAGGGTTATGTGACGCTGGAGATATCTAACACCACACCTTTGCCGGCAAAGATTTACGCGAACGAGGGGATAGCGCAGGTGTTGTTCTTCGAGGCCGACGATGAGTGCGAAACCTCCTACGCGGACAAGAAAGGGAAATACCAGCGGCAGCAGTCTATCGTGCTGCCCAAGATTTAATCCCCTAGGTTGGCTACTTCCACGACCAGACCGCCAGCGTACCCGGCTCCAGCAGGCGAGGCTCAAAGTCGCCCTCAGCCTGCGCCACCACGATTTTAGGACCCTGTTGTGTGTATGCTGATAGCGCTAGATATTGACTGTCTGGCGACCATATGGTCAGTGTGCGCTGGTACTGGTCGATGTATGGTAGTAGCGCAGCGAATTGCTCCGAAGGCACGAAAGAAAAAAGCAGTTCACTCTCACCACCAGGTACTGCCATGACGTGCAGCTCTAGATGAGTGAATTGGCCCAGGACGCGGGTTTCCACCTCAGGGCTTATAGCCCCCTGAAAATAGGCGATTTTGGTTCCGTCCGGTGACCAGAAGAACCCGACCACGTTCTCCCCCGTAGTGAGCAGCTGCCTCGGAGGTGTCTGCGTCGTCATTACCGTCAATGGCCCCTGTGTTGCGAGAACAGCCTCCGGGCTGGGAGCGAAGGCGATGTACTCCCCTCCGGAAGCCCACTGGAACGCCACTGTGCCCTTGTAGGTGGCCAATACTTGTTGGCGATTGCTGGTGCGGTCAAGCATCATCAGGGCGCTCTCACCATTGTCTGTAAACCTTGCGAACATGATCCGGTCTCCGTCTGGCGAGAAAGCCGGAGCCTGAAAAGGGGCAACACGTATGGAAAGCCCCTCTTCAATGACGGAATCGCCCATCCATAGATACGCAAGTCTCGAATCGCGGCGGGCGCCGTTGCTGTGGATCAACATGCGTTTGCCGGAAGGCGCCCAGGCCCAGAACAGTGGTTGACCGGAATCCATTACCTGCGATTCTGATCCATCTAGTTTCGAAAGTCGCAGAATTCCGCTATTTCCGTCAGTCTGGGTGGCCAAAAAAGAGAGAGCGCTGCTGTCCGGAGCCCAGTAGAGAAAAACCGGGATCATGCGGTCGCTGGCGAACACCTCGTGTGCATCTGCACCATGGCTCTGGCTGACGTAAAGGTGTGCCTCTACATCCTGCGGGTTAGATCCGCTGTAACTCACATAGGCAATCTGGTGTCCGTCCGGCGCCCAGGTGACGCGTCCGTAATAGCGCAGTGCGCCCTCACCAAAGGTGGCATCGGTGGTGATCTGCGTTAGGTCTTGCCCAGCCTGATTCATAGTGTAGATATTGCCGTCTGTGCTGATGAATGCAATCAGTCCGGACTTGCGCTCCACTGCTCCGAGCAGTGAGCTCTGGGGAACTTTGAATCCCTCGCGACTGCCGCTGTCCTGCTGTGCGCAAGCTGTAAGTAAGAAACCAATTGCTTGTACCAGCAGCATAAGCCGTACACTGGTCTTGCTCATAATCTTGTGAGCCTCAGAAGGTGAGTGCGTTGGATGCATTGTGCTATACTGATCGCAGGAAGTAGCGCGTTTTCCTCGAGGCAGCAGCGCTATTCTAACCCATCATCCGGATTTGCAGGTTGTGCTCGAGCTGGGAATCCGGATGACACGCGTAATCACTCCGTTTCTTAGCACTATCCATGCCTACACCTTTCTATCATCTGGTTCTGGCGCAAGAAATGCTGAGCGACGAAAGCTTGAACGCTGATGCGCGTGACTTGCTACTGGCCGAGCTCCCCGCCTTCCTTTTTGGCAACACCGCTCCAGACGTGCAGACAGTGTCTGGACAGGCGCGCGAGCAAACACATTTCTTCTCTATTCTCAAGACTGACCGCAGCCCTGCGCAGCAAGTGATGTTCAGGAAATTTCCGGAACTGGCGCACGCCGCGGCGATGCCCACGCAGCAGGCGGCGTTCATAGCCGGTTATTGCACGCATCTACTGCTCGATCAGGCGTGGATATGGGAGGTTTTCTACCCGGTTTTCGGGAGCAAGGCACGCTGGAGTGATTTTCCAGAGCGACTGTTCTTGCACAACGTCTTACGTGCGCATCTGGATCGATGCGACTATGCAAGACTTCCGGTTGATATTCAGGAAATGCTGCAGACGATCCGTCCGGGAAGCTGGCTGCCGTTTGTACAAAATGAATACTTGGATCATTGGCGTGATTTTCTGGCTTATCAGTGCGCGCCTGGTGCCACAGTCCTCACCGTGAAAATTTTCGCCGACCGCATGGGGCGTCAGCCTGAAGAATTCGAGGCTTTGCTAAGTTCTGAAGATGCCATTCAAGCACAGATTCTCTCGCGCATATCATCACTGGCGCTGGAAATATTCCGACAGAGTGCACTTTGCCGTAGTATTGCCCTGATAAACGATTACTTTGTCCGGGATTCTGAAAGGGTATAATCAGAACGACTCGGCCAGAGAATCATTACACTTGATCACGGATAACGACTGAGACATATGCGTTTCTTCATTACCGGTATCCTGGGTCAGCTGGGTACCGCTATTCTCAGCATGTTGCCAGAAGGAAACGTATCCGGAGACGACCTGCCTACATTCGACATTACGCTCGTCGAACAGGTGCGGAGCGCCATCAGAGCAGCAGCTCCGGATGTGGTAATCCACTGTGCTGCTTTCACCGACGTGGATGGGTGCGCACGCGACCCTGATAAGGCTGCACTGGTGAATGCCATGGGCACGCGCAATGTTGCGGCGGTTTGCGCTGAACAAGGCGCTGCCATGGTCTTGTTGAGCACTAACGAGGTTTTTGACGGTAGCAGCGCTTCGCCGTACGTTGAGACGGATGAACCTGCTCCAATAAACCCTTACGGCCAGTCCAAACTAGCTGCAGAGCAACATACCCGTGAGCTGCTTGAACGGTACTACATTGTGCGTACCTCTTGGATGTACGCGGCCGGACGTGCGAACTTTGTTCATATTATTCGGCAGCTCGCGGAAAGCGGTGATCCGCTCGCGATTGTCACCGACGAGATTGGAGTGCCGACTTATGCTCCTGACCTAGCGCGCGCGATTCTGGAACTCGTTAATATTGCGCCATACGGAATATATCATCTTGTCAACGCCGGAAAAACCTCGCGCTATGGGCTAGCCCGCAAAGTGCTTGACCTGAGCGGGCATCTCTCCGTGCGAATTCGCCCAATCCTTTTGAAGGATTATCAACGCGCATCGCTGCCGCCACGTAATGGAGTGTTGCAAAACCGGGTGGCTGCCGCATTGGGAATCTCGTTGCGGCCCTGGGAGGTCGCGCTGCAGCAGTTCCTAGCGGAGGGCTAATCGCCGCACGCCACTATGGAACAAGTAATGCTCTCGGTAGTAATACCGAACTGGAATGGTGTCCGCCATTTGCCTGCTTGCCTAGACTCACTTGAGAGTCAACGATCAGGTGATTACGAGGTCATTGTGGCTGATAATGCTAGCACCGATGGATCGCGTGAGATGCTTGTGCGCGATTACCCAGATGCGCGTCTTGTGGCGCTGGAGAGTAACCGTGGCTTCACGGGCGCGTGTAACGCCGGCATTCGGGTTGCACAGGGCGCGATTGTCGTTTTGCTGAATAATGATACTGAGGTTGCTCCGGACTGGCTGGTGGAGATCGAAGCCGCCTTCCAGCGATATCCTGATGCCGGCATGGTGGCTTCAAAAATACTGCTTTTTGACCGGCGGGACACGTTTCACACAGCGGGTGATCTTTTCTGTTCTGACGGAGTGCCTACTAACCGGGGCGTATGGCAAAAAGATGCTGGTCAGTACGAAGAGGGATATGTTTTTTCTGCGTGCGGCGGAGCGGCGGCTTATCGGCGTGGGATGCTGCAGCAAGTCGGATTGCTGGACGAAAGTTTCTTTTTCTCGTGCGAGGACGTTGACCTTGCCTGGCGCGCTCAGCTGCAGGGTTGGAGAGCTGTGTACGCGCCCCGAGCTGTAGTGTATCATCGTCTCTCGGCCACTGGCGGTGGTGAGACCGCTAGTTTCCATGATGGGCGCAATGCAATTTATGTGCTAGTAAAAGATGTGCCTGCCAGTGTGTGGCAGCGGCATTGGCGTGCAATAGTCTGGCGGCA
The DNA here is from genome assembly GCA_963578565.1 of Anaerolineae bacterium. Lineage (GTDB taxonomy): Bacteria > Chloroflexota > Anaerolineae > Anaerolineales > UBA11657 > CAJWGI01. The sequence goes on along the minus strand of CAUZCX010000019.1, from coordinate 12,159 downwards.
GCTACGCCTTGCATGGCAGGCGCTTTGCTCCTGGCGCGGGCGGGCTGCCCGGGCGCGGCTGCGCGGCCAGATGGCGGGACTGTGGGCGCTCCCGCGGCTGCTTAGGGCGCGTCGTACCGTACAGGCTACGCGCATCGTTTCTGCTGAATACCTAGGGAGCATACTTACGTCAGTCTGATACTCTAGTGCAACTGTGACCTTCCTCTCCATTATCATCCCGGCGCACAATGAAGAAAAACGTCTTCCTGAAACGCTGCGCGCAATTGATTCTTTTGTTCGCGCGCAGCCCTATGCCGTTGAGGTGCTGGTGGTCGAAAACGGCAGCGTGGATAAAACTGCGCACGTCGTGCGCGCTTATGGGGTTGAGCACGTGCACGTACGTTTGTTGCAGGAGCCGGGCCGCGGAAAGGGTAAGGCGGTGCGACGTGGCATGCTGGCCGCACATGGCGAGTTCCGTTTCATGTGTGACGCCGACCTCTCTATGCCCATTGAACAGGTCGCGCGCTTCCTGCCACCTCGATTGACGGATTTCGATGTGGCCATCGGTTCGCGTGAGATGGTCGGTGCTGCGCGTTTCCACGAGCCCGCTTTCACCCATGTACGTGGTCGCGTGTTCAGCAATCTAGTCAAGTTGTTAGCGCTGCCCGATTTCGAGGATACGCAATGTGGGTTCAAATGCTTCCGCGCAGAGGTTGCTGTGGACTTGTTTTCCGCGCAGCGGATGGATGGGATGAGTTTTGACGTTGAGGTGCTTTACATTGCCCGAAAACGGGGCTACAGCATTGTGGAGGTGCCGGTAGACTGGTATTTTCATCGCGAAACGCGGGTGCGCGTGCTGAGGGATTCGTTTAGTATGCTTTCCGATATTCTCGCGCTGCGGCGTAATTGGCGAGATGGAAAATATGTCCGTGATCGTTGACTACACCAGGCTGCCCGAACGCCCGCACCTAAAGCTGGAGACTGCTCTTTGGAAGGAGGGACTTGAACTTGTCGCTGGTATTGATGAAGTCGGGCGTGGCGCCTGGGCAGGGCCAGTATCTGCGGCCGCCGTGGTGCTGCCACATCGCCCGCGCTGGCTGCGCAGGCGTCTCGCTGAGGTCAGAGATTCGAAGCGCTTGTCACCCCAAAAACGCGAGCGGCTGTACGAATTTATTTTGACCGTGGCGATATCAGTGGGTGTGGGTTGTGCCGATCCAGCGGAGGTAGATGCTCGGGGGATCATGGAATCCACGCGTGTGGCAATGCGCCGTGCAGTAGAATCTTTGGATGTACCTCCGCATCACTTATTGGTCGATGCGGTGAATCTGCGCCCAGAGCTCGAACTGCCGCAGCAGTGTATGTACTTTGGTGATTCCATCTCCCTTTCCGTCGCGGCCGCATCGATTGTGGCCAAGGTGCACCGCGATCGGCTGATGCATGTACTGGGGAAAAAATATCCTGGATATGGTTTTGAGTGCCACAAGGGCTATGGTACACGCATACATCGTGCGGCGCTAACGCGCCTGCGACCCTCCCCGGTGCACCGACGCAGTTTCAGGCCTATCGCCGCGTTGCTGCGCACGCAATGCCAGGCTGCGTGATTGGAGGCCGCAATCCGAGTCGCTCTTGTTCACGATTGGCTCAATCAAAGTGGTGGCGCTGAGGACGTGCTTGGCGCGCTGGCCCGGATGTTTCCTGCCGCTCCGATTTACACCAGCATTTACGCTCCCGAGCGGGTGCGATCCGGTTTCCGGGAGCGGGATGTGCGTGTCTCCTGGGCGGACCGGCTGCCCGGTGTCCACTGGCAGCATCAGCGCTATCTGCTAGCATTTCCTCTTGCTTTTCGAGGGTTTGATTTTTCGGGATATGATCTCATTATTTCCAACAAGAGTGGTTTCTGCCACGGCGTGCGCAAACCGGATGGCGCGACGCACATTTGCTATTGCCTGACGCCCGCACGTTACGTGTGGGATCTGGAGGGGTATTTAGAACGGGAACGATTTCACCCCGTGTTGCCGATCCTTATGCGGCCCTTTCTGGGATGGATGCAGCGTTGGGACCGTCGTGCTGCTGATGGAGTGGATCATTTCGTAGCTATATCGTCCGAGGTGCAGCGGCGAATAGCCCGTTATTACGGGCGCGATTCGGTTATTATTCACCCGCCCGTTGACACCGCCCGCTTCCGTCCGGGTGAACATAAGGGTGACTACTTCCTTGTCGTATCTCGCTTAATCCCGTATAAAAGGATTGATCTGGCGGTGCAGGCGTGCACGCAACTAGGTCTGCCGCTTATTGTGGCTGGGGATGGGCGCGACCGGTCGCGATTGGAAGCGCTCGCCGGGCCGACGGTCCAGTTCGTCGGGCACGTGCCGGACGCACATCTACCGGATTTGATGGGGCGCTGCCGCGCTTTTATCTTTCCCGGCGAGGAGGATTTTGGAATTGCTCCTGTTCAGGCGATGGCTGCGGGCCGTCCGGTGATAGCTTTCGCCGATGGCGGGGCGATTGATTATTTACGGTCTGGGCACACTGGCGTTCTGTTCGAGGAACAATCGCTTCGCGCGCTGACTGACGCTCTGGATGGTTTCGACGAGGATGCATTTGATGCGGGTGCAATCCGCGAAGAAGCCATGCGGTTCGACCGCAGCGAATTTGAAAGGAAATTACGAAACTTTATTGGAACGGCATGGAATTCCGAGAATACTTTAGTCCGATAAAGAGGTGGTGGTGGCTGTTTCTGGCCCCGGCTGTGATTGTCGCCGGTATTGGCCTGGCCACTTATAAGCCACCTGTCTCAATGTACGTGGCCACCGTTCATCTGTCTGCTAGTCTTCTGCCCAACGAGGAGGCAGCGGGAGGTTCAGCGGGAATGTATTTTGACCCGTCTTATTTTTCGTGGCTGACATCAGAATACATCGTTGCTGGACTTGCAGACTGGGCGGAAACTGGAGCATTCGCCGGAGCGGTTAGCCGCGAACTGGAAACCGGCGACGTGCATCTTTCCCCGGCAGCTGTGCGTGCCGCCATCAGCAGCGACTATGAGCGTAGTGCGCTAGTGTTATATTTCAGCGCGGCAGCCCCGGAGCAAGTGGGCGTACTGGCGCATGCCGCCACGACCGTGATGCAGCATCAAAACGCAGCGGTATTTCCACAGCACGGTGGCCGCAATGTGACCGTGGTGGCTTTGGATGAGCCCGTAGTCATGATCGCGCCGCCGGAGTTGCGAACGCGTATCGACCTTCTGCTTCGGGTTGCGTCCGGCTTGGGAATGGGCGTATTGTTGGTTTTCGGCGCCCATTATTTCGACCCGTTTCTGCGCAGCCGATCGGATGCGGAACAGTCGGGTTTTCGAGTCATCGGTGAGATTCCGCGCCATCGAGGCTGACTACGCTGCTATGGTAAAATCCGGTGCCGACCGGGTGTGGCTGGCAATGGGTTATTTCTGCGAGGTTGTCAGGGCGTTGGTTAGTTAGCTGAGGCTCTCATAATAATGGTTACCATCGAATATTTTCAAGTTTTCTTGCGGCGGGGCTGGATTTTAGCGCTTTCGGCGGTGCTCACCGCCGGCAGCGCGCTTCTGTTCAGCGTGGTGCAGACGCCGGTGTACCAATCCACTGTAGACGTTCTAGTGCAGCCTGCGCGCACTGATTTCGGTCTCACTCAAAGCGCGAAACTGTTGTTGGATTCTTATGTGGCTTTCCTGGATACAGAAACAAATGCCGCGGACGTAATTGACGCGCTGCAGCTGGATGCTCTTCCGGAAACACTACGCGGGAATGTGCGTATCGCTGCCGAAGCGCAGCGTTTTTTGATACGCATTGAAGTTGAAAACGAAAACGGCGACCTTGCGAACGACATAGCGCGGCACTGGGCACAGCTGTTGGTGCAGTGGCGCAATGATGAAAATCAGAAGCAACGGCGCGAGGACCGCGTGACCGCTTTCATTCTGGATGACCCCCGCTATGTGCTGGATCACCCGCGCAAGGGAATCAACAGCGCTGCGGGTGCCGTGCTCGGGCTGTTGATTGGCGGAGCTGTGGTTCTGGTGCTGGAATATCTGGATGCGAGCATAGTGCGCACGCGCAAAGATGTGGAGCGTTTTCTGGGGATGTCGGTGCTGGGAGCGATACCAGCCCATGATGGCGAAGCAAGCCTTCGCAGGAAGTGACTTATGAATGAAAAACTGATTACCCTTTCCGCTGCGAGTACACCTGCTGCCGAAGCGTATCGTGCGCTGCGCACCAACATTATCTTCAACGACATGGATGATAAGCTTAGCACGCTTCTGATGACCATACCCGCGCCCGAATCTGACGTTAGTAGCAAGGCCTGTTTGGTCGCCAATCTGGCAGTGACAATGGCTCAGAGTGGTCGCCATACTCTGCTGGTTGATTGTGACCTGCGCCGCCCATGCCAGCACGAAATCTGGGGTATATCCAATGACTGCGGCATCAGCGGGGTGCTTGCATCCGGACATGAAGTGGAGACTGCCGATGTCGGCGTGGAGCGCCTGAAAGTGCTGCCATCCGGTCCGCGCCCGGACAATCCGGCTGACTTGCTCGGTTCCCGGCAGATGGAAGCGCTCATTGCGCAACTGAAGGGTCAGGCTGAATTCGTGCTTTTTGATGCTCCACCGGTTCTGGCTGTTACAGATGCAGCACTGCTGGCTGCGCATATGGACGGGGTGCTACTGGTGCTTAACGCCGGACAGACCCGTCGTGACCACGCCGAACGAGCTCGTGAGCTGCTCGAACGAGTCCGCGCTCGCGTGATTGGTGCAGTGCTCAACAATTCGCCTGTGGATACCAGAATTTCCTCGTACTGATGAAAGGCCTTATCCTCGCAGGAGGCAAAGGCACCCGCCTCTATCCGCTCACCTATACCCGTGCTAAACAACTGATTCCGGTGGCAAACGAGCCGGTGCTTTTCCGGGTGATTCGCGCCATCCGTGATGCCGGTATTTCTGAAATCGGCGTGGTGACCGGTGATACCGACGCGGAAATTCGCGCCGTGGTGGGAGATGGCAGCCGGTGGGGGGTGCGGACCACTTTTATCCCGCAGGAATGTCCATCTGGATTGGCGCACGCGGTCAAAATATCGCAGGATTTCCTCGGCTATGATCGCTTTGTTATGTTTCTGGGCGACAACGTTATTCAGGGAGGTATCAGCACACTAATAGAGCAGTTTGCCCATTCCGATTGGAACAGCCAGATTGTGCTTACGCGTGTGTCAGACCCGCAGCATTTTGGTGTGGCGGAGCTTAATGGTGACGGCTCCATAAAGCGGTTGGTTGAGAAACCATCGCATCCGGCTTCAGACTTGGCTCTGGTCGGGATTTACATGTTTGATGCCAGTGTTTTCACGGCCGTGAAAGCGATTGAACCGTCCAAGCGAGGTGAACTGGAGATTACCGATGCCATCCAGTGGTTGCTGACGCATGGCTATGGAGTGCATCCATATGTGCATAACGGCTGGTGGATTGACACCGGCAAGCCACTTGATATGCTCAGTGCAAACGAGCACGTGCTGGACGAGATATCTCCGGAGGTGGCCGCGAACGCGGAGGTGGCAGCCGACTCGGAGGTCGGGAGACACGTGACTTTGCAGCCGGGAGCGTGCATTCGCAATAGCACGGTGCGTGGTCCTAGTATCATTGGCGAGAACACGCTAATCGAGAACGCCTACGTTGGCCCGTACACCTCCATTTATCACGATTGCAAGCTCACCAATTGTGAGATTGAACACTCTATTGTGCTGGAGGGATCGCAGATTTCCGGCGTGGCCACCCGCATCGTGGACAGCATGATTGGGCGCAACGTCGTGTTGGGGCGCACCGAGCACAAACCCAAGGCGCTGAAAATGAACCTCGGCGATTACAGCAAGTTTTGGTTGCCATGAAGAACATTCTTGTCACTGGTGGCGCGGGTTTCATCGGCTCCAACTTCGTGCGTTACCTGCTGTGCAAATATCCGCAATACAATCTGGTGGTGTATGACAAGTTGACATATGCCGGTAACCTGGACAATCTGCGCGATGTCGAACATGACCCGCGCTACACCTTTGTGCGTGGAGATATTAAGGAACGCGAGGCAGTCGAGCAAGCCATAGTTGACCACAGCATAGATACCATTATTAACTTCGCTGCTGAGAGCCACGTGGACCGCTCAATCCTTAACCCCGACGCCTTCGTCCAGACGGATGTGGTGGGAACCTATGTGCTGCTCGATGCCGCCCGCGAAAACGGTATTGAACGCCTGCATCAGGTCAGTACAGATGAGGTGTACGGGAGCATCGCGGAGGGGTTCTTCCAGGAGGGCGACCCGCTGGAACCTAACAGCCCATACGCTGCCAGCAAAGCGGGCGCGGAATTGCTGGTGCGCGCCTACCACGAAACCTATGGATTGAACACCGTGGTGACGCGTGGCAGCAACACTTTCGGCCCTTTCCAGTATCCTGAAAAAATCGCCTCGTTGTTCATTACCAATGCCATCGATGAGCAGCCGTTGCCGCTCTATGGCGACGGGTTACAGGTGCGAGATTGGCTCTACGTGGAAGACCATTGTTCCGGAATTGATGTGGCTTTGCACAAGGGCGAGGCCGGCGGGGTATATAACCTTGGTGGCGGCAACGAGCGAACCAATATTGATGTGACTACACTAATACTGGAGTTGATGCGTAAGCCTGCGAGCCTGATTGCGTCAGTACAGGATCGTCCTGGTCACGATTACCGCTATGCGTTGGACTGCACGCTGTTACACGCCCTCGGATGGCAGCCTGACCACTCGTTTGAAGATGCGCTGGATGTAACGGTGCGCTGGTATCAGCAAAACGAGTGGTGGTGGCGACCTATCAAGAGCGGGCAGTTCAAAGAGTATTACCAGCAGCAGTATGGGGATCGGCTGCGGGTATAGTCCTATATCTCCTGTGGGCGCTATCGCAGTATGTGGGTGAGGGTTCCACACGAGCATTAGCGCTGATAGGGCCATCGTAGTGGGTTAACCTGGGTAGGGCGTGACCGGTACACCGGTCACGCCCTGTTGATTCAAGCGCCTCGTGTTTATTTGCCTTGTAGCGGGCAATCACCCCAGTGTTTGCCGAAGCAATATCCCTGTCCGTTCCAGCATTGCCTGCGTTCTGAGGGCCCCTTTCCGGATGTGAACCTCTGTTAATCTCCGCAGCATGCACTTGGGTGATGTGCCGATCAACCATGGCTTTCGCTCATGCCTGAGCGCGTATTGCGTCCATTGCGTAGTGTATTTGTTCGATATCGATGCCGAGTTCGTAAGGAAGGTCAGATGCTTGCGTACGTTCTGCGCGGTTTGTTTCCAGTGCGCCCACACTAAGCCCCAAGCGTTTGCCACAGCTTCATGCTTGGAATTTTGTGATTCCCAGTAAACAGAGGCCGAACCATACGCAATATCCGCGCGAGTGATCGTAACCAAGTGATATATGCTATAAACTAAGCATGGTTAGCGTCCTTACCTAACATTTTCTGTGGCACTAAGGCTCTCCGCCCCCACTGGAGGGGCACATGGTGTCTAAAAGGGGACACATGCATACGCCATATTGTGGATAATAGCATGATGCCGGCAAATGCAATCACCGTTGCCGAGTAACTATTGCTGCGGTTGTCCAGTAATTGTTCATTGTGGTTTTGTCTTTATGTTTCAGTTTCAGGCCTCCGGCCTTTGCGTCAATCGGTTATTGTTTACACGTCTAGTCTCATGGTGTGACGAATATGTGCAGGAACGACATGCGGGCTTTGAACATTTTTAGCGTCGCGATAGTGCTGCGCTAGTCCGGGACCAACTTTGGAGATGATATAATTTGCAACCGCGATCAATCTCTCGAAAGGCAAACTTGAAGAGATCCGACTTGTGGATGCTTGGCGGATGAAAAACATGGTGAAACACACTGATTCCTTCAATACAAAACATACCTTCAATAGCGGCGAAGGCAGTGCCGTGCTTTATCGGCTTGACTCCCTTGATAAGCAAGGCATTGGGAATATCCTCCGCTTGCCGTTTTCGATTCGCGTGCTACTGGAAGCCCTGCTGCGTACCGAGGACGGCTTCGTTGTAAGTGCAGATGATGTAATGCGCCTCGCCAACTGGGACGCAAATGCGCTTACTCCGGCTGAACTCCCGTTTAAACCTGGTCGGGTGATTATGCAGGATTTCACTGGTGTGCCCGCCGTGGTAGATCTTGCGGCTTTGCGTGCCGCCGTGCACCGCATGGGCGGTGACCCGGTCAGAATCAATCCTCTGGTGCCGGTCGACATTGTCATCGACCATTCTGTGCAAGTGGATTATTTCGGTGATGGTCTTGCGATTACTCGCAATGTCGAAAAAGAATTTGTACGTAACGGCGAACGCTACGCCTTTCTGGCTTGGGCCAGCCATGCATTTGACAATCTCCGTGTTGTGCCACCATCTACTGGTATTATTCATCAAGTCAACCTAGAATATCTCGCTGGCGTGGTGATTGCGCGTGAAATTGATGGCGATCTGACTGCATACCCGGACACCTTGGTCGGAACGGATTCGCATACCACTATGATTAACGGACTGGGAGTACTCGGCTGGGGAGTGGGTGGGATCGAAGCAGAGGCTGTCATGCTTGGACAACCGCTTTATATGCTCACACCCGAAGTGGTCGGCTTTAAACTCATTGGCGCGATGCCCGAAGGCACTACCGCTACCGATCTAGCACTGACTATTGTGGAGCAACTCCGGGCCCACGGCGTAGTGGATAAGTTCGTAGAGTTTTTTGGCCCTGCCCTCAGCAATATGAGCCTACCCGACCGTGCGACAATTGCCAATATGGCACCCGAATACGGTGCGACGATGGGATTCTTCCCAGTGGATGACGAGACTCTGAACTTCTTGCGCCGCACTGGGCGCAACACCGATTTGGTGGAACGTTACACTAAAGAGCAGGGCCTATTCCGTAGCTCTGACACGCCCGACCCTGAGTTCAGCGCCACGCTGGAACTTGACCTCGGCACGGTGAGGCCTAGCATGGCGGGCCCCAAACGTCCGCAGGACCGCGTTCTACTTAGGGATATGAAACCTAATTTTAGGTATATGCTGAGCGCTCCGTTGGAGGAACGTGGCTTTGCCCTAGAAGACGCAGCTCTCCATAACGTGGCAGCGGCAGGGGATACCAAGCTACGCCACGGAGCTGTTGTCATTGCCTCCATTACTTCCTGCACCAATACTTCCAATCCTAGCGTAATGCTTGGCGCCGGCTTGTTGGCACAGAAAGCGGTTGAAAAAGGACTGACGGTCAAACCCTATGTAAAAACCAGCCTGGCACCCGGCTCGCGCGTCGTGACCGAATACATGAATGCCGCCGGGTTTACGCCGTATCTCGAACAGCTGGGTTTTCACACAGTCGGCTACGGTTGCACGACATGTATTGGCAACAGTGGTCCTCTTGCGCCGGAGGTGAACAGCGCGATTGAGAACGGCGATTTGGTCGCTGCAGCAGTTCTTTCCGGAAACCGCAATTTCGAAGGTCGTATTCACTCACACATCAAGGCCAGTTATCTTGCATCTCCGCCTCTGGTCGTTGCTTATGCTCTGGCGGGCACTGTAGACATAGACATGGATATGGAACCTCTGGGAAGTGCCAGCGATGGGAAGCCGGTGTTCCTTCGCGACATCTGGCCTACACAGGCAGAGGTGACGGCTGCAATCTCTGGTGCGGTCAAGACCGAGTATTATGTGGAGAAGTACGCGAATGTGTTCGATGGCAGTGAAGCCTGGAACCAGGTTGATGGCGCGGGAGGCGTTCTGTACGAATGGGACGAAAACTCCACCTATATTCAGGAGCCACCGTTCTTTGTGGATATGGCGTCTCAAGTGTCGCAGATTGCACCGATTCGTGGCGCACGCGTGCTGGCGCTTTTGGGTGACACAATTACTACCGACCATATCTCCCCTGCGGGAAAATTTGCTCCAGATTCACCCGCTGGTCAATATCTTTTGTCGCGCGGTGTCGCGCCGGAGGACTTCAACAGCTACGGTACGCGTCGTGGCAACGATCGTGTGATGACGCGGGGTACCTTCGCCAACATCCGCCTGAAAAATCAACTTGTGCGTGGGACGGAGGGCGGTTTCACGCTGTGTTTTTACAACGGAGACACGCCTGAGGCAATGACTATTTTCGATGCTTCGCAAATATACAGAGCGCAGAACACACCGCTGATCGTGGTGGCCGGAGCGGAATATGGTGCTGGCTCCTCTCGAGATTGGGCTGCCAAAGGTGCACAGCTACTCGGTGTGAGAGCTGTGATTGCAGCCAGTTTCGAGCGCATTCATCGCTGTAACCTCGTGGGTATGGGCATCTTGCCGCTTCAGTTTGCAGATGGCGAGACGTGGAGTTCGTTGGGCCTGACCGGATACGAAATCTTTGATATACACGTGCCCGCCGACCTGCAGGCTCAGCAGCCTATCATGGTGCGGGCTTCCGGCCCGAATGGCAGCGTGCTGGATTTCACTGTTAAGGCGCGCGTCGATACGCCTGTGGAGGTCGAGTACTATCGTAATGGGGGTATATTACAGACCGTGCTGCGGAGTTTGCTGGGCGAAGACTAATATCTGTAATATCTGGTTCACAAAAAAAGCCACCGTTTGTCGGGGGCTTTTTTTATTATATTCACAACGTACTCCACGCAACTTCATTTCCAGAGCAATCCTATCAGTAATTGCTGCCCATCATATACTGCGATTTCGGTGAATGGCCAGCATATCCTCCAGCAGAGCGTAGCCAGTCTCAATCCGCCCCGCTCCTGGCCCTACCAGTGTCACATCACCTAGAAGCTCGGTGGTGTAGGTGATTGCGTTGGTCACACCGGCAATCGAAGCTAAGGGGTGACTTAGCGGCATACGTCGGGGCCCTACAATTGCAGTGACACCCGTAGGCGTCTTTTTGACCGTGCCAATCAGCTTCCACCGTTCTCCGGCTGCGGATGCTGAGCTGATATCATCGGCAGTCAACCGTGTGATGCCCTCGCAACTAACATCATCCATGGTCAGCGGAAATTCCATGAGCAGATTTGCTAGAATGACCACTTTGCCGGCGGCGTCATGTCCCTCCACGTCTCCGCTTGGGTCAGCCTCGGCATAACCCTTCTGCTGTGCCTCGGCGAGCGCCTCGGCGTAATCCGCCCCCCTTTCCATTTGCGTTAAAATGTAATTAGTCGTCCCATTCAAAATACCCTGCACGCGCGTCACCTTCGCTCCGGCAAGCATCTCCACCCCCATTCTCAGAGCGGGTGTACCGCTCATCACTGTACCTTCCACACCCATTTCTACCTTATTCTTGCGCGCTAGCGCAAGCAGCTCAGGGAAGCGCAGCGCGATCGGACCCTTATTGGTAGTGACGACGTGCTTGCCGGCCTGCAGAGCTGCGTGGACGTGAGTGAGAGCTGGCTCCCCGTTTTTCAGGTCAGTGTAACTGATTTCGATCACGATATCCGCGTTGCTTTCGTTGATGGTGCGCAGCGAGTCCCAATCGCGGTGCGGTGCGGTCACTGCTGATAAGCTATCGTTCTCGCTCACGCTTGCCAGCAAATCGGAAGTTGGCAGCCCGTCCGGATTGTAACAGCTCCCTTTCTGTAGATCGCTGACGGCTACAATCTGGAAACGGACGCCGAAATGATCGGCGAGCCAGTCTCCCCTCTCCAAAAGAATGTGAGCGAGTCCCTGGCCCACATTTCCAAAACCAATCAATGCCAGTCGGTAGATGTTCATAGGTTGCTTTATGCTCTAATCAGTGTGGACAGAGCATTATCAGCCATCTCACGAGAGCTTTACCTTTCTGATATTTTCACAGTGCTGCGGCCGCTGTGTGCGTGTTCGAAGCTGACCGAACCTGACTTGCCCGTAGACGGTACCTCAGAGCCGTTCACAAACACGCGGAAAGGTCCAGACAGAAACTTGTTGGGAACAGCAACTGTGGTCTGGGCTGTTGTACCGGTCGGCCCGGCGGCGGTAAACTGCATTTCTTGTGAGGCTTGGTCGTAAATCAGGTCGTACACATGCGATGTGGATTCCACCGATATTGGCTGCCCCTGCAGCTCAAATTGGTATTTCACGAGTATCAGGGGTGGCAATACTGCCCGGTATAACAGGCGAATCTTGTTCCATTCCGGTCCATACATATCCGACCCTT
>CAUZCX010000018.1:0-19897 GCA_963578565.1 Anaerolineae bacterium | reverse complement strand
AACGGGTGAGTCCGCGCGTAACGTGCTTCCGGCTGCTCTGGTGGCTGCTCGGTCTGGGGATGAATTCCCGCTCTTTCCGGGAGAACAATTGCGTGACTGGGTGTCCGTTGAGGACGTAGTCTCGGGACTGTTGGCAATGGTTCGATCCGAGCTTGTGCTGGCAGCAACAATTGAAATTGGCACTGGTAAAGGCACCTCGTTGCGCGAAACGGTACGAATGCTCTTCAAGTTCGCCGGCATCTACGGGCGCCTGCTTTTCGGTGCGCTTCCGTACCAGTCTGGGGAGGATATGCGTGCGGTTGCCGATGCTGACCGTACCGAAAGATTGACCGGCTGGCGCGCGCTCACCGGGCTGGTGGAAAGCTTGCGCGCGCTGGTCAGCGCTGGTGCATCGTGACTGATAGACAGCGTTTGCGCGCTGATATTGCGCAGAAGGTAACAGAATACTTCCGGCTGGAACACGCTCCCGGCGAATTCATACCCGGGCAAACGCGCATACAATATGGTGGGCGCGTCTTCGATGAGAGCGACATGAACCGCATGGTGGCGGCGGTGTTAGATTTCTGGTTGACCGAGGGGCCATACGCGCAAGAATTCGAACAAAAGCTAGGTGAATTCCTTGGTGTGCGTGAGATTGTGCCAGTCAATTCTGGCTCATCCGCCAATCTTGTCGCTGTTACGGCGCTTTGTTCTGAGCGCCGCGGCGGGCGCCGCCTGTGTCCGAGTGACGAAGTTATCGTGCCTGCCATGTCATTTCCTACTACAGTGGCGCCGCTGGTGCAAAATCGGTTGATTCCGGTGTTCGTCGATTGTACACCTGGAGATTACAATCCCGATCCTGAGCAGATCCGTGCCGCCGTGTCGGAGAAGACGCGTGCGCTGATGTTTGCGCACACGCTCGGGAATCCAGCCGATATGGACGCCATTATGCCGATAGTGCACGAGCACGACCTGATTCTGATTGAAGATGTCTGTGATGCGCTTGGCTCCACCTTTGATGGTCAGATGCTAGGCACGTTCGGTGAAGTGTCCACACTCAGTTTCTACCCCGCGCACCACATCACGCTAGGGGAGGGTGGAGCGGTGTGCACCAGCGACCCTCGCTTGGCGCGCATTGCCCGTAGCGTGCGCGACTGGGGTCGGGCGTCGGGCAGTGACGACCAGCGTTATTTCTTCACCGAGATTGGGTACAACCTGAAATTGACTGACCCGCAGGCTGCACTCGGTCTGGCTCAGCTGGAGAAACTCCCCGATTTCGTGGCCGCGCGAAAAAGAAACTTCCAGCGACTGTATTCGGGATTGCGTGAATGGGAACAGCAGCTGCTGCTGCCGTGCTGGCACCCTAAATCGGACCCGTCCTGGTTTGCATTTCCAATAACTGTGCGCGCCAGCGCGCCATTTGATCGACAGCAGCTAATGCGTCACCTTGAGGGTGCCAGAGTGGAAACACGGGTGCTGTTCGCGGGGAACATACTACGCCAGCCGGGGTACTCCGGGATTGATTGCCGGGTCGTGGGCGAGCTTCAGGTTTCCGATAGTGTGTTGCACTCCACTTTCTTCGTCGGGGTGTACCCTGGACTGGATGAGGCGCGCATAGACTATATGCTGGAAGTGTTCGCTGATTTCATGCGGGCGGAGCTCAGGTGAAGCTTTCGATAATCATCTGTGTTTTCAACGAACGCGCCACAATCATGGATGTCTTGCGGCGCGTCCAATTGGCCAAACTCGGTGTCGGCTGGGAGAGGGAAATAGTCGTGGTGGACAACTGCTCCACAGATGGAACCCGGGAGATGTTGCGCGACTACCATGCCGACAATACGCGCGTCATTATGCAGCCCGAAAATCGGGGCAAAGGTCATTCGGTGCGCACCGCTATTCCGTTGTGTAGTGGGGATTTCACAATCACGCAGGATGCCGACTTGGAATATCACCCTCGCCAGTACGCAACTCTGTTGGCTCGTGCGCTGGCGGATGACCTCGATGTGGTTTACGGTTCGCGGGTTCTTGGCGGCAAACGCTATCACCATTACGCCGTGAATTACTGGGCAGTGCGCACCCTAACCTGGCTGACCAACAGGTTTTTTGGAGCTAACTTCACCGATGTGGCAACGAATTACAAGTTGGTGCGGACGCAACTGCTGCAAGCGCTGCAGCTGCGCTGTTCAGGGTTTGATCTGGATTTTGAGTTGAGCAACCAGCTTGCGCTGGCGACGGAAAGGATTGCCGAGGTGCCCATCGATTTTGAGCCTCGCACCTACGCGCAGGGAAAGAAAATCGGGTTACGTGATGGGTTGCGCGCCTTCCTAGTGATTATGCGCGACTGGATCGCGTCCGCACGCGGGCGTTGAGAGAATGAAGTTGTCCATAATCGTGTGTGCGTTCAATGAACGCGACAGTATCGTGACGGTGCTCGAGCAGATTCAGACGGTGGATTTGGGTGTAGGCTGGACGAAAGAAGTACTGGTGGTAGACAATTGTTCCACTGACGGGACACGAGAATTGCTGGATGCGGGAAGCTGGCCAGATACCGAAATTATCCTGAACGCGCGCAATATTGGGAAGAGTGGCTCCATTCGTACTGCCATCAGACGGTTGAGTGGCGATTATGCGGTTATTCAGGACGCTGATCTAGAATACCATCCCGACCAGTTACCCTTGCTGTTGCGCAAGGCTCAAAGTGAAAGTGCTGTTGCAGTGCTCGGTTCGCGCGTGCTGGGCGGTCGTCCCCAGTATATCTATTACCATGCGTTTCTGGGCGTGCGTCTGCTGACTGCGGTGACTAATCTGCTCTATGGCAGCCAGTTGACCGATGTGGCCACCGCCATAAAAATGGTACGCAGCGATGTGCTCAAATCCCTATATTTGGAGGGCAATGGCTTCGATCTGGATTTTGAACTGGTGGACAAATTACTTCTGGCCGGGCATACCGTGCATGAGGTAGCGCTGCACTACCATCCGCGCTCTTATTCGCAGGGAAAGAAAATCCGTGCGCTTGACGGGGCTAGGGCACTCCGCGTTATCTTGCGCGACAGAATGGGATTTTCACCGGTTTTTAGGGAGGGATGATGTGATATGCGAATCGTATTTTCTGGTTCGATAGCATTTGATTACTTGATGACTTTTCCTGGCCATTTTAGGGACCATATTCTACCTGACCAACTAGATTCTCTCAGCCTCAGCTTCCTAACCGACAGCATGACCCGCCAACGGGGTGGTACGGCGGCAAACAGCGCCTACAACTATGCACTTCTTAAGGGCAAAGCTACAGTACTTGGTACAGTTGGACATGACTTTACCAAATATCGAGCTGCTCTAGATAGCATCGGCGTAGACACCAGTGGAATTGTAGAGATTTCCGATGAATTCACTGCATCGTTCTTCGCGAATACAGATTTGAGCAATGCACAGATCGCCTCTTTTTATCCAGGGGCGATGGCGTATGCTGCCCAACTTAAGGTCTCAGAACTTCCTTTTACGCCAGATTTGGTAGTGATATCTCCCGATGATCCCGGAGCGATGCGTGCCCGCGTGAGCGAATGCCAGGAATTGAATATTCCCTATCTGTACGATCCCAGTCAACAGATTGTGAGCATGGAATCGGAGGACCTGTACACAGGCATCAGTGGCGCTCATATGATTTTGGTAAACGCTTACGAGTTCAGTTTGATAGAGAAAAAACTTGATATAGACGAAAAAGGTATTGTAGAATTGTGTGCGGTCCTTGGGATAACGCGCGGCAAACAAGGGGCGGTGATTATCGCAGAAGGTACACGTAACGAGACTCCAGCCTTCCCGACAAAAGATGTGCGCGACCCCACTGGAGCTGGAGATGCGTTTCGCGGTGGTTTTTTGCGTGGAGTGGCGCTAGATTTTTCCTGGGAAATGTGTGGTCTGGTCGGGGCCCTGGCGGCCACCTATTGCCTCGAGCAGGTGGGCACGCAGAATCACGTTTACACACCGTCCGCGTTCGCTGACCGTTTTCGGATTCACTTTGATGATAGGGGAGCACTTGATGTACTGTCGGAGTAGCACTGATGAACAAGTATGGTTGACAATTTCACGAATCTGTCAACAAACGATCCAATACCTGAAAATTCAAAGGAGAACTATGCAATGGAATTTAGTGTAAAAAACGCCGACCTTTCCCCCGGTGGGCGGCACCGTATCGAATGGGCTGAGCAGGAAATGCCGGTTCTGAGGCATATAAGGCAGCGCTTCGCAAAAGAACGGCCACTGCAGGGCGTAAAGATGGCTGCGTGTTTGCACGTCACCACCGAGACAGCGAACTTGATGCGCACCCTGCAGGCGGGTGGGGCGGATGTGGTCGTATGTGCCTCCAATCCGCTCTCTACTCAGGATGATGTAGCCGCTTCGTTGGTGGTTCATGACGAGATTCCAGTCTACGCGATAAAAGGCGAGGACAGCGAGACTTATTACAATCACCTTAATGCCGCCCTCGACCATCGTCCACAGATAACCATGGATGACGGTGCTGACCTAGTGAGTACGCTGCACAAAGAACGCTTAGGTCAGATAAGTGAAATCGTGGGCGGCACTGAGGAAACAACCACAGGTGTTATTCGTTTGAAGGCTATGGCCAAGGACGGTGCCCTAAAGTTTCCGGTGATGGCGGTCAATGACGCAATGACCAAACACCTCTTCGACAATCGTTATGGCACGGGTCAGAGTACGCTTGATGGCATCGTGCGCGCCACCAACATACTTCTGGCCGGGAAGACCTTTGTCGTCTGCGGATATGGATGGTGCGGCAAGGGACTGGCAAGGCGCGCTGCTGGAATGGGCGCAAACGTGATTGTCACCGAGGTGGATGCGCTCGCAGCGCTTGAGGCAGTGATGGATGGATTCCGGGTGCTTCCGCTGATGCAGGCGGCCCCGCTGGGGGATTTATTCTGCACCGTGACAGGTGACAAACATGTGATTGACCGCCCTCACTTTGAAGCAATGAAGGACGGTGCGATCATCTCCAATTCCGGTCATTTCAATGTGGAGATCAACATACCTGCGCTACAGGATATGTCGGAGGGCAAAGCACGCCGGGTGCGCGAATTTGTGGAGCAATTTACACTTGCGGACGGGCGGCGAATCAATCTACTAGGCGAGGGAAGGTTGATTAATCTGGCAGCTGCTGAGGGTCATCCTGCCAGTGTAATGGACATGAGTTTTGCAAACCAGGCGCTTAGCGCCGAATATTTGCTCAAGCATAGTCAGGAGATGGGAAACGAGGTCTATGTTGTGCCGGAAGAGGTGGACCGGTTAATCGCCCGCCTGAAGCTGGAGGCCATTGGTGTGGCAATTGACGTTCTCACTGCGGAACAGGTGAAGTACCTTAACTCGTGGGAGGAGGGTACGTAACCAAGCGGTGTTTTTGCGCGGTAGGATTAAGGGGCAGTGGACGTGGCGGAAACAGGAACGACTTTGATTTTTATGAACAACTTGTGGCCAAACACTTTTCCCTCCGGGTCGTACAGACGCCAAAAGCCCTGATAATCTCCGGGAGTCTTGGGCGCAGTCATATCAATTTGCACCACGGCGTTTGTCTCCGGTCGGGCTGGATAGAGAGCGTGCTGTAAGTGCTCGGTCATCGCATGGCCTTCTCTGAAAACTACGTAGTATCCCGTTCCCCACGAGCAGCTGCCCGTATTGCGAATCTGCCATGACTTGCGCAGGGATTCTCTGGGCATCACTTCGCTGAAGTCCGGGATGGTCAGGTCCGCCATGAACACAGCGTCGTTTTCGCAGGGCTCTTCGGTGGCCGTGGGTATCATGATCGCGGTTGCAGGTGCGACCGGAGCCGTGCTTGTGGTCGGGAGTTCAGCCGGCGTGATACTCGTCGGTGTGCTGGCTCCTTGGCATCCGCTAAGTGCTAGCACGGACAAATAGAGGGTCAATAGCGTGAACTTTCCGACCGTTTTGACCATTATGGGCCAGTGACAACGGCGGCCAACCAGCACGGGATGTGTCTCGGGTTGACATTGGTATTTGGGTCTGGCATAATCATGGCGTCATCTGCGTGGGCGTACATTCATTGATTTGAAGCTATTATTCAGAACGGGAGGTGGTGCCCATGATAAGTCACAGTACGACCAGCGCCGGGGTGCTCCTCCGTCTCACATAGAGATAAGCCCCGGCGTGGCAACGGGCCGCTCCTTTTCGGGCGGCCTTTTGTTTTTCCGCTACTCGTCTCCGAAGACAATTCCCATTCCGCGTGCGGTGGTGACCAGCTCCCCGGCTGGGTCGACCAGTTTGGGCGTTTTTGCGAGCGCTTCTTCGAGCGGAATAGCCCCGACGTGGCGTCCGCGTAGGTTGACCATCAGGCCATGTTTGCCCGCGGAGGCGAGACGGACGGCGGCAGCGCCGTAACGAGTGGCCAGCCAGCGGTCAAAAGGTGTGGGTGCGCCGCCCCGCTGTAGGTGTCCGAGCACAGTACAACGCGTTTCCAGCGCTGCTTTCTCATGAATTTGATCAGCTACCTGCTGGGCGATGCCACCGAGACGTGGAACGTGCAATCCGTGAGCTGGAATCTTTAACTGTTGCTGGCCGCCTTTAGGGCGTGCGCCCTCTGCAACAGCCAAGATGCTGAAGTAGCTGCCCCGCTTTGCCCGCTCACTGAAACCCTGTATGACTGGCTGCAGGTCGAACGGAATTTCAGGAATCAGGATTGCGTCCGCACCGCCCGAAAGGCCGGATCCCAGCGCTATCCAGCCTGCGTCTCGGCCCATAAGTTCCAGTACCATCACGCGGTGATGGCTCTCGGCAGTTGTGTGCAATTTGTCGATGGCTCTGGTCGCCGTTCGCATCGCTGTGGAGAAACCGAAGGTCTGGTCTGTACCGCCCATGTCATTGTCAATAGTTTTGGGGACTCCGATGATTGGTGCGCCACGGTCGCACAGCTCCTTGCTAATGCGTAGCGTTCCATCCCCACCGACTACGATGAGGCTGTCGAGTTTCAATTGCTCGATGTTTTGCAGTGCTTGCGTGGACATATCTGTGACTTCCTGCCGCCCATTCACAATCATCTTGCGGGCGAAAGGGTTCCCGCGGTTAGCTGCGCCCAGAATCGTACCGCCGCGGGAGAGAATACCGCGTACCTCAGACCGGCTGAGCACTCGCACTCCCTCTTCTGGGTCCACTAGGCCGTCAAAGCCATTGCGTACCCCGAGTACCTCCAGATCGAATTCGTTATGGGCGGTGTACACTACTGCGCGAATGATTGCGTTCAGGCCGGGCGCATCTCCACCGCCAGTGAGAATGCCTATACGGTGCATTGCTTGCACTGTCCGGGATGAGTTCTCGTGCTTTGCGTCATACGCCACATTCCTAAATTGTACCCTAACATCTGGAGGAATTACCGGCATTTATCCCTTAAATTGTTGCATGTCTGGGTCGGCATCGAGCGGATCTGGCACCATCCGTCGGCTGCTCGGCAATTGACTTTTGCCGGAGAGCCACTGATAATTACGCGGGCAATCTATCTAGTGGTGTAATAGACATAGATGTGAAAGTCCCTAAAGTGCGCAACGTTAGTTGGACAACGTGTGCATTAACGCCATCGATCATTGCGTTCCGGAAAAGTAATTGTCTTTAAGATCAATATTCCTCTAGTATCCCGTCGTTTACAGCGTAAGGAATCTTACAATCAGGATTAGGGAGATACCTAAATGAAAATTACGGACTACCAGATCTTTGTAGTGGCGAACTCCCCGCCGCACCACGGGGGCATCTACTGGATATTTATCAAGTTGATCACCGACAGTGGGTTTGTTAGGGTACGGAGAGGTATACTCGGTTCCATTTCACCCGCACATAATTGAGCGCATTATTACGGACGTTTGCGAAAGATGCATGATCGGCGGGAATCCGTTTCGGATTGAGCGGCTGTGGCTCGTCGTGTTTTCCAGCGGTTACACGCAGCGTCCGGATACGTCTCTGATGGGCGTGCTCAGTGGGATTGAAATCGCCTGTTGGGATATTGTCGCCGAGCAACTCGGAAAGCCGGCTCCGATTTGCTCGGCGGTAGAGTGCGCGATAGGCTGCGATCGTACATATATATTTACCCAGAGCAGTCGGAGGATTACCCAAGAATCAACGACCTTGAAGGTGATGAGAAAAGCGTCTACAACGATGCTGACATGGCTGCCGAACGTGCAAGCGCATACGTGCGGCAAGGTTTCACCGCTCTGAAATTGGATCCACTCGGGCCATACAGTGTTTTCGATCCCCGGCACCTATCGCTGGAGGCTCATGATCGAACGGGACTCTTCTTGAGGAAAATACGAACAGCCGTGGGAGACAACTGCGATCTGCTCGTTGGAGCACACGGGCAGGTGACCCCCTTATGCCGCTATTCGTCTAGCGCGCAGATTAGAGAAGTACTACCCGCTTTGGCTGGAGGAGCCGGTGCCGCCTGCAAACGTGGACGCGATGGCGCGCGTTGCTGCCATGACTTCCATCCCGATTGCAACCGGCGAGCGATTGACACCAAGTACGAGTTTGCGCATGTTCTCGTTCGGCGGTTTGCCAGCATCCTGCAGTTCGCGCTCGGAAGTGTCGGTGGAATCTTGGATGCAAAGAAGATTGCGGGTATGGCCGAAGCACATTACGCGCAGATTGCGCCGCATCTGTACTGTGGTCCCATTGAGGGGGCGGCCAACATCCAGCTTGGTCTTTGCAGCCCTAATTTCCTGATTCAAGAAAGCATAGAGACATGGGGTGGCTTCCACGCGTAAATTCTGAAAAACCCAATTCAATGGGAGGATGGATACATTCTGCCGTCTGTTGCACCGGGGTTGGGAGTGGATCTGGACGAAGAGATTGCGGCACGTCATCCATACAGCGGGGATAGTCTGAAAGTGAGCATGTTGGAAATGCCGGTGGAGTGAGATTGCCACTACAGGGGTGGAATAGCAAGGCCTCGGTCACTCTCCGGTTCTTTTGGTTATGCCCATCAGGTTGTTCGTAGCAGAGCATGGAAATGAAAGTACTTTTGCTGGCGACAGAGGCCGTGACACTTGTGAAGGTGGTCGGGTTGGGGGATACAACGCTGGGGCATGGCGCTTGATTTTTCTTGTCCGGATGCCGGACATCGATATCAGGTGCTTTACCGACAAGTAATTGGTGACCGCAGCGCACGCGAAGTGGATTGAGCCATCACTGCGTTTCTAATGCTTGGTAGCAGCAGTAAGAATAAACCACTACAACAATCGAAGTAGTCACAACTGGTACGAGCAAATGGTAAATCTCGAATCCAGGCATCAGCACTCCTAGTAATGCCAGTAAACTGACTGACTTGAATAGTATTGCGCCGAGGCGGTGGGTTTTGTGCTAGACTGCGTCGCTGCTCAATGTCCAGGGTGTGGGGATGCCCACAAACCAGTCCCTTTTCGCGTGGTGCATCGTTGCCCCAACGAAGAACAACTATAATCCGTGAAGCCCGTTCATCAGATAGTTGACACCAATCTGGATGTCCAGGCTCCACAATAGTGTGTGCGCGTAGACGGCCAGCATGAAAAGGGTTATGACCAGCACCAGACGATTGTAATGTCTGCGGAATGCGGCGATCTTCTCACGTAGTGGATCTATGCGTGGAATGGACATGAATAGCAGCCATAGAGCTGTCAGGACAAGCGGAAGCAAGAACGCTCCCCAGAAGCGGGGCAGGTAAATGTCTGCTTGCCCACGGACGTTCCAGTGTTAGTCCATTTCCTCCAGAAGATGGGGATACAAAGTCGCGCACATCAGTAACGATACCAATACTAGCGCGACCATAGCGTTTTCGCTTTGACGCACTCTTTCTGATTGTACGACAGAGGTTAGTGTCGGGAAAGCTTTTCGTAATCCGTGAATTCAAGCATGCTAAGAGTGCTATTGTCCGCTCGTTTGCTCTGTCAAGAATAGCGGAGCAACAGGCATTAATTCAACTAACACGTTGGCATGGTTCATGCTGTAAAGGGGTAGGGCACCCCGGTGGTTTCAGGTGAGGTGGGCTTACGAGGTTCGTGGAACTGACAATATTGGTTTAATGGTGATAGAATCTTGATGATGGTTGCATCAGACTGGCAACGGGAATGTAGACGAGCAATGAGGTTGTCTATGGTTCTGACGTTCGCATAGAGCGCGTGAAAGGGTTTCATGCTATCTATTGTCCGGTGGCTCGTTCCAACAAGGATAGTTTAGTAGCATCAACAGAATTGCAGTAATCGATTAGTGCTAACACTAGGGTGTGGACCATGAATACAATCCAAGCTGACCACGAATTAGATTGCAGAGGCATGCTCTGCCCGATGCCTGTGGTGCAAACTTCACAGGCAATCAAGAAACTGGAGGTTGGACAGGTGTTGAAGATGATCGCCACTGACCCCGGGGCGCCGCCCGATATGGAAGCCTGGTCGCGCCAGACAGGCCATGAGCTGTTGCATTCCGTAGAGGAAGCAGGTACTTACATTTTCCACTTCCGGCGCACTAAATAACTCGAGTGGGAGGCTAATTATTTCCAAAACCAAATCTGATGCTCCGAAACGGCTTGCGCTTATAGCAAGCAAAGGTACACTTGACTGGGCCTATCCGCCGTTTATTCTCGCTACTGCTGCGGGTGCGATGGGATGGGAGGTGGGAGTATTCTTCACCTTCTATGGTTTGACGCTGCTGAAGCACGACATCGAGGCTGCAGTCAGCCCGCTGGGCAACCCGGCCATGCCGATGAAGATGCCATTCGGTCCTGAAGGTTTCCAGAGCATCAACTGGCCCATACCTCAGGCGGCGATGACTATACCCGGTTTTACCAGCGTAGCCACCGGCCTAATGAAACAGACTTTTAAGAATAAGGGCGTTGCTGCGGTTGGCGAACTCCGTGATATGGCTGTTGAGCTTGGAGTGGATCTAATTGGTTGCCAGATGACGATGGATGTGTTCGGTTTCGAACGCGAAGATTTTATTTCCGGATGTCAAATCGGTGGCGCCGCTACTTTTTTGGAATATGCCGCTAATGCCGAGGTCTCGCTGTTCGTCTGACATGTTCTGAGCGTCCTAAGAAATATGCTTGGCACTACATCTGCAAACCGATTACTCTAGTATTCTGTAGACCCGCACGCAATTAATAGAACATAATAGATGCGAGCACTGCAGAACAGGTACTACGGTTTGTACTCCCATGCCGTTCCACATGGGTGGGATTTTCCATTGGAGGATGACTGCGGCAATTGAAGCCCGCGTATGGAAAGTCTTCATGCCCATCATTTAGGTTTGCTCTTCAATCGGTCGTTATTGTTCCAGTGGCGCAGCAATCGATTTATGTGTAGCGTTCGCGGATTTCGGCGCTCACATAATCAAGTATCGCCACCGTGACCGCAATGAACCACACGGCGATGCCGGCCGCGCGGTAATCCAGAAGGCGGATCCACTGTACCAGCAGGAATCCAATTCCGCCACCCCCAACCAGACCGATGATAGTGGACATGCGCACGTTTATGTCCCAGCGATATATTGTGAAGGAGACAAAGGACGGAACAATCTGGGGAATTACGGCGTATACCACGGTCTGTACCCAGTTAGCTCCCGTGGCATGGATGGCCTCTATGGGGCCCGAGTCTATTGATTCGATCGCCTCAGAGTAAAGTTTTGCAAGTGCGGCGACTGAGTGTATCGTCAATGCTAGAGTTCCTGCAAATGGTCCCAGTCCGACCACCACCACAAAGATAAGCGCCCATATAATGGTCTCGATTGATCGGACGATGTTCATCACCGTGCGCACCAGGTAATATATCCCCATTGTGAGAGGCGAGGCTGACATGAGGTTTCGTGCTGCCAGAAAACTTACAGGAATTGCAAGAATGACCCCGAAGAAAGTGGCCATCATACCCAAGAAAATAGTCTCGATCATTTTCTCGACGATTAACTTAATTTCGAGGCTCCACTCCGCCTCTCCCACACTCGCCAGCTGTCGAGCCTGCAATTCCCACTTGTCTGCTTCCCTAGCAGCGGCACTATAATCGCGCCCTGTTTGGCCTCCCACTAAACGTTTAGGCATCAATATATCAATCTGGAAGCTGCCATCTTTTTCAGTTGTCACCACCACTGAATCGCCCGCTTCTCGCTGTCGGAACTGTTGGTTTTCGGGGTCTTTCCACCAGATCGCTGTTTCGGTCATTGGTTGTAGATTCATGCCCGTGACCGATATAGTCGTGCCTTTGGTATCGCGAGTGGTAAGCATGCCGCAATTCGGTTGCACCAGTAGTGTAGCTTCATTCTCCGGCGCGACGGCTTTGTCACGGCCATCACCGATGCACGGAACCTCAACAATCGTGCGGACTATCAAATACTCCTTCGGGTAATGCAAGGCCCTTTCCCATGGCCACATGATCTTCGCGATGGTTGGCTTGCCGTCCTCCAGCTGTGTTGCAAAGGATACCAAATCTATCTCACTGATTTGCCATCCCAAGCTAAAGAAAACAGCTAGTATTAGTATGAACGGGCCAGCTGCCTGCCGCGACTCGGTCCGGTGTGCAAGTAGGTATGCGTCCAGCACCGTCCAGAGGTAGAGCAGCGCGATGGCGACCGTCAGGTAGAGTAATGTAGGCTGCAGATCGTAGGCTTTACTAGTCTGTGCTAAGAAGCCAACTTCTCGCCGAGCAACTACTTGGATTCTCCATACCAGCAGTGCAGAGCTGGAGACTAAACTGAATAGCATTGTCAAACCCCGTCGTACGGAGCGGGCCATCATTTGGCCCAGACCGGGGAGAACCAGCGAGAGCAGTGCTGCTACCGGTGCGGATACCAAGCTAGGCTTTCTGATTTCTGGTGCGCGTGTGCGGAGGGTCATCCGGTATCCCCACCAAGGCTGGTCACTTCGCCAGTAAGATTGCCGACTCGTTCAGCGTCCTCGCCGTAAATCTCCCGAAACTCGCTGTCGGTCATTGCCTGAATGTCCTCTCTGCTTCCCTGATACACGATCTCTCCATCGCGTAATCCGATGACACGGGTCGCATATCGCTGCACGAGATCAAGATAGTGGAGGCTGCACAAAATTGTGATGCCATCTTCTTGGTTAAGACGTTCGATGTGTCCTAGGATGGAGTGGGCAAGCACTGGATCTAAGCTGGCTACCGGCTCATCGGCCAGTATCATCTTCGGGTCCTGCATGAGCGCTCGGGCAACCCCCACTCTTTGTTGCTGCCCTCCGCTCAACTCATCCGCCCGTTTGTGCGCTTGGTCAGTGATGTCAAGACGTTCAAGAGCCTGCATGGCTTTCTGCTGATCTTCTTTGGGGAATGTACGCGCTGATAGGCTTGACCATGTAGACGTATAACCTAGTCGGCCAGCCAATACATTGGTGAGAACCGATGAGCGTTTCACCAGATTGAATTGCTGGAATACCATACCGATTTTGCGACGAACTTTACGCAATTCAGCGCCCTTTAGGTCTGTCAGCTCTATACCATCCCAGGTGACACTCCCCTCAGTAGAATCAATGAGACGATTGATGCATCGCAGCAGAGTGGATTTTCCGGATCCGCTCAATCCAATGATGGCTAAAAACTCCCCATCCTTTACTTGGAAACTAACATTGCGCAGCGCAACCGTACCATCGGCATATACCTTGGTGAGATTACTTACTTCGAGCATGCAGGATCCTCCTAACCAGTGTATGAAACAAATATGGGGGGACTATGTCCCCCCATATGCTAAAACTTCCTATGTTCGCCGCCAGGCAAATCAATCCATCATTAGGTCCTCCGGTGCCATTCCAGCTGCATCCAGAAGCTGACGGAAATCGTCGTAGAATGAGTTGTCGTGTAATGCCAACTCCGTCCACGAATATGCTTTGTCCATGGCTGCTACGCCTTCTTCAGTTTCCATAACCGCGATCAGAGCGTTATTCAACTGATCACGCAGTTCACGCGATACACCTGGCGCGTATTGAACTCCGTCGTTGGGTATATCTACTGAGGTCGCTATGACCTCGAGAACATCCATCACGTCCGGATGGTCCTCCTCTATGTTGCCGCGGGCATCTACATAAGATGCACCTGCATCACAGTCACCATTGTACACCCCGGCGACTGAGGCGCTGTGTCCACCAGCATCAACGATTTCAGCCAAGCCGGTGTCCGGGTCAACTCCAGCGGCACGAAGCTGTATGCTAGGGACGATCCAACCACTAGTGCTGAGCGGGTCCGGCCGGCAGAATGTCTTGTCGGCAAGTTGCGCGAGCTTAGTGATTCCGCTGTCATTTCGCACGAAGATCTGCCCTTTGTATGTCGCGCTGCCATATCGTACCGCGACCAACTCGGCCTCTACATCACATTTCTCGTGTGCGAGGAGATAGGAGAAGGTTGCCAAAGAGCCAATATGTGCTTTTGCCTCTTCCGCGCACATGGCTTCTATCACACCAGCATAGTCGGTCGCCACTAAGGTATCAATGACTAGACCGCTCTGCTCGTAGAGCAAATCTCCTAACTCTCCGGCGCCCATAACTACTTGGTCCATCTCGCCTGACGGCACGAATGCCCAGACGATCGGATTTTCATCGGTACCTAGTGGTTCCGGGCAGTACGCCCCGCAGTCTATGTCATCATAGGTGATCGCGAAGTCAGTCCCGAACCATCGCCCGTTGATTTCAGCCAGTGTACCGTCCGCCTTCATGGCCGCAAGCGCGGCGTTGATAGGTTCGACGAGATCACTTCCTTTCGGGAAGATAAATCCGAGCCAGTCGCTTTTAAGCGATTCGCCAATCAGTTCCACTTTGTCAGAGTTCTCACCCACGTATCCAACTCCGGCGGTTTCATCAATCACGACGGCATCTACGTCACCTGCGATCAGGGACTGTACGGTCACGCCGAAGTCATCAAAGGCGATGACGCGGTCATCGCCGACCAGGGCCACGGCTGTTTTATAGTTGGTTGTGCCGATCTGTTCGCCTAGAATCAGGCTGGAGTCGGCAGCCAACTCATCCGCGCTGGTAAAGCGGTTCTCACCCAATCGCACCAGCATGCGCTGCTCTGTAGCTATGTATCCATCAGAGAAGTCTACGATTTTGGCCCGGTCGACGTCTATGGTGATACCGTCAGTGGCCATATCAAACTGGCCTTCAGCCACGGATGCAATCATCGTGTCCCACCCGAACTCAATCCACTCAATCGTGCAATTCAGTCGGGCGCAGATTGTGTTCATAGCGTCATAGTCCCAACCCTTGGCCTCGCCGGTGTCAAGATCGACGTAGTTGAAGGGAAGGTACGCATTCTCGACAGCGATTTGAATGGTGCGTCCCTCAAGGTCGGGCAGCGCCTGGGCCTCTCCAGGCGCCTCACCTGGCACATCTCCGGAGACAACACCTTCGACCCAGTAGTCCATGCCCAGCATGGATCCGTCGTCCATACAGTCGCCCTCGGCAACAACAATGTTTCCGTTGGCGCCGATGACGGGACCACAGAAGACGTCCCAGGAGCCAGAGACGATAGCCGCAGACTTTTCTTCAACGATGGCGGCCGTGTCAGCAGAGACCCGGTCTGAAAGCGGCGCCAAAGCTACTATGCCCTCTGGCATGCCACCCCAGTAGGACTCTGAACCGTCGTACGTGCCCGCCATTACCTGCTCGGCGATCTCGATATACTTCACACCCCAGTTCCAGATTGGGCTGGTCAGTACCGTATCTCCCACAAACTGCGCCATGTCGGAATCGTATCCGATCGAAAGCGCACCAGCATCAGCAGCCGCCTTCTGCGGCTCTGTAGTGTCCTGGTGCTGCGCAATTACGTCTGCTCCAGCAGCAAGCAATGCGTCTGCCGCTTCCTTTTCTTCAGGCGGACCGAACCAGGTGTTGGTCCACACAACTCGTACCTCAGCATCCGGATTTACCTCTCGAATACCCAGAGTGAAAGCGTTAATGCCGCGGATTACTTCCGGTATTGGGAAGGCAGCCACGTATCCTATGATGTTACTTTCCGTAGCTGCACCAGCTACTAGACCGGACAGATAGCGTGGCTGATACATGCGCCCGAAGACACTGGAAGAGTTGGGAGCCTGCTTATAGCCCGAGATGTGAACAAACTGCGTGTCGGGGAACTCCTCTGCTACCGTTATAGTCGGGTCCATGTAGCCAAAGGAGGTTGTGAAGATCAGATCATAGCCTTTCATGGCGAAGTCTCTGATCACGCGCTCCCCCTCAGGGCCTTCGGGAACCATCTCGATGTAAGTGGTCTCTATACTGAGCTCTTCCTCCATCTGCTGTCTGGCTTGGTCATGTGCCCAGGTCCAGCCCAGATCGCCGATAGGCGCTACGTACACAAACGCGGCCTTGAATGGCTCCTCCTCTACTACCGGTTCCTCAGCTGCGGGTTCTTCGACTGCGGGCACTTCTGTAGGCGGGCTGCTCCCAGGAGCCGAACCGGGTGCACCGCAGGCCGCCAGAGCCATGCCGGTGACGAGCAGCATGCTGAGTACTGAAAATACCTTTTTCATTATGTTTCCTCCTGTGATCGTTATGTCTTTTCTATTGCCTATTATTGCTGCCCAGACTTTAGTATCGTGATGGTTCAATGTAAATATCTTTTTCACTGTGTTTCCTCCTAGGTTTTACATGGAATTCCTACTACTCAGTTCTCGTACCCAAGCCATCGCACCACTGAGATTTAATGGCCGGTTCCAAATTATTCACCTCATGTCATTTAGTATCGATCCTCAGTTTCCTCTCCATGGCTTTCACGCCCATTGATAGCATCAATGTCATACTGAGGTACAGAAAAGCAAGTGTATTATAAGTTTCGGGAAAACGAAAGGAGGCAGCAGCGTATTTTTTCCCCAGATGGGTGATTTCGTTCACTCCTAATACCGATACCAGAGAGGATTCTTTCAGCATAGCGATAAAATCATTTCCTAACGGTGGCAGCACGCGCCGGATCGCTTGGGGAAGAATAATCAGCCTCAATGATTGCAACCGGGTGAGGCCGAGTGCCTGGGCTGCTTCGACCTGTCCAGCGGATATCGATTGGATACCAGCGCGGAAAATCTCCGATGAGAATCCACCGTATGAAATGGCCAAGGCGATTATACCACGCGTCATGAAATTCACATCGCGAACTGTCAGTGCGGTGAGCGCGTTCTCGGATGGAAGCCATCCGCCGGAAGCCATCCGAGTTCCCAGCAGGTTGGCAGCAGCGATTGCGGCTGGAACAATCACGAACGCGGTGTAAAAAATCTGCACGATCATAGGTACACCTCTTATTACCTGCACATAGAGTAGTGCGGTGTTGCGCACGACCACATTGGTAGAGAGCTGTCCCATCCCGGTAAAAAGACCTAATGTGATGGCGATAGAGTAAGCGCTGACGGTGACGATCAGCGTCAGGCGTACGCCCACAATCAATTTCTCAATGACCTCCTGATAGCGTTGGTCGGTAAGGAAGCTGTACACGAAGAAGGCTGACGCCAGCAAGATGACGAGCAACCACCATGGCAGGCTCGCGAGGCGCTCGGTGGCGCGGGCCTGTACGCCAGGGATGGTGCGGTCCTTGGAGAGGGTCATGGCGGCAAATCAGTCTTTCGGCACAATGGTGATGAAATGTGGGTCGACGCGGTTATTTATCTTGGATACTTCAACGTCCTCGTGAATTAGACCTGCCCAAAAGTAAAGCGGGTTACGGGCGGGAATCTGGGTGATGGTGATGTCTCCACTGACTGTCGCGCGCTGTCCTGGCATCAGGTACCAATGCGCGCCGATTTTGGTTAGTTCGTTACGGGTTCCCAGTGCCCAACGCCAGGGGTAGTCGCGAATGCATGTGTCGCAATCGATTCCTACGCGCCATGCGCCTGATTCCTCATACCATCCGAAAGAGTTGGCGTTCTCTTCTTGCGCATAGGCAAATCCTGGTGCGGGGCCACTGGTGCGAATGGGCGCAGAGCCGTAATTCTCGACGGTGAGCGTGAAGGTCAATTTATCTCCCTGCACTACTATGGTGTCGGAGAAATCCACATAAGCGTTGACGATATCGGCCCGGGGTACACCGCCGTGTTCGATGGTCAATTGGCCTTCGGCGCGCGTTTTCTGTCCGAGAGTATCTTCCGCTAAGGCCATCACCTTGTAGACGCCATCTGGTGGGGGGGTGACGCCTAAATCGACGCCGCCTTCATACTCAAAGGTGTGCAGGCCCGGCTCATTTGGTGCAATGTTGCTAGCGCGCTCGGCGATTGGGCGCTCGTTGCCTAGGTCGTCTAGAAGGGAGACGGTCACTCGTGCGGCTTTAGTGAGGAAGAGATTGACCCATACGCGGTCGCTGATGCCGTCGCGGTTAGGGGTGAAGTACGCGGGCGAAACACTGAAGCCGCGCATTTCCGGCATCGTGCTGTCGACGCCGGTTACCGTAAATTCTCCGGTGAGTTCTTCCCGTTCCTTCGCGCTGTGCGCTCCAATAGTCCATGTGTAGTATCCGTTGGGCAGCGCGCGCGCAAGAATTTTTCCCTCGAATTCCTCTTTGTCGAGCGTGAAACCATCTACGATTCCGGAGAATAGTAACTGGTGTTTTCCGGACGGGCGCGGGTTATCGTCACGGAGGGTGAAACTCCGGCCGGTCTCATCGAGGAATGAGATGGACACACGTGCCGGGCGCGCCAGCTGGTAGCTGATCCGGGTGACATCGTTCACTCCGTCTGCGTTCGGCGATAGGGCGTTCAGTCCGAACTCAGCTGTGCGCAGCAATGGCCCTGGCGGGCGCATCCACAGCCAACCTGCTGGCAGTAGTATTGTGGTTGCTAGCAGAGCTGCGATTGTTGTCCGGAGCGGGGAAATGCGCATGGGATGGGCGATGGTTTGTAAGAGCCGCAGTCGCGCCACCAGTTTACCAAAGAGAGCCAGTCGAGTCAATCTAGCTCGGCGAGTGCGTCAAGCAATTGCATCAGGCGCTGTTGCCAATCCTGGGCGCTGCCTTTTGTTGGCAACCACACCCTGCCGCGGGTTGTGCGTGCGCCCGGCGGCAATACGGCAAGAAGTTTATTGCGCATGCCCTCTTTCTCCCAGTGTGGGGAACGGAGCGATATCATTTCGCGTTCGGTGCCAACGGCCTCTATGTGGGCGCGGTGCGCCCGTAATTTTACGCGCAGCTGAAAAAGCAAGTTGTGTACCGTGATGGGCACGGGTCCGAAGCGGTCGCTCAACTCGGCGACCATTTCGTCAACACTGTTCTCGTTGTCCAGTTCGGCCATCCGGCGGTACAACCGCATGCGCAGCTCGCGGTCAGAGACGTAGCTAGATGGCAAGGCGGCTTCAAACGGCAGCTCAACGGAGACCAGCGAAAGTTCCCAGTCCGGATGCGTGACATGGTCATCACGCTCCGGGTTGTCCTTCTGGCTTTGGACGGCCTTGCGCAGCAGGCGTGTGTAAAGGTGAAAACCGACCGCGGCTATGTGCCCGTGCTGGCGTTTGCCGAGGATGTCGCCGGCGCCGCGCATTTCAAGGTCGCGCATGGCGATGTTATATCCGGCTCCGAGTTGAGACTGCTCGGCTATGGTTTGCAGGCGTGTATACGCCTCGGTGGTGATGTGGTGGTGACCTTGATCTCGATATAGCAGGTATGCATACGCGCGATTTGCGCCGCGGCCGACGCGTCCGCGCAACTGGTATAGTTGTGCTAGCCCGAACATGTCCGCGCCATCCACTATCAGCGTGTTCGCGTTAGGGATGTCGAGGCCACTTTCAATAATGGATGTGCACACCAGCACATCGTATTCTCGGCGCACAAAGGCAGCCATGGCCGCCTCCAGCTGCTTTTCTGGCATCTGTCCGTGTGCAGTGACTACGCGCGCTTTCGGTACCGTCGTGGCCAGTAGCTTCGCGGCGGCGTTGATTGATTGCACGCGGTTGTGAACGTAATAGACCTGCCCGCGCCGGTCG
>CAUZCX010000017.1:0-21521 GCA_963578565.1 Anaerolineae bacterium | reverse complement strand
AGTTTTGTCGGTATTAACAGCAATAGCGCGGAAACGGTACCTGGCGACAGTTTTGAACAAATGGTGTTGCGCATGAAAAAGCACAAATTCCCTTGGACATATCTGTGGGATGAGACACAGGATGTGGCAAAGTCATATGGGGCGTTGCGGACGCCTCACTTTTTCGTGTTTAATCGCGAGCGCAACTTGATATATACTGGGCGAGGGTTAGATAATCCGCGCCAGACATCAATTATGACCGTAAACGACCTTGCGAGAACATTAGAGGAAATCTCATCAGGCCAGGCGGTAAGCGTTCCAGTGACCAATCCGATTGGTTGCAACATAAAGTGGATCGGCAAAGATGCACACTGGATGCCGCAGGATGCTTGTGACTTGGTACTGAAGTAACAGGGTGGCTACGGGACAAGCTGGTGAGGCTTTATGTATGGTGCAAGCCAAACTCAGTGGGTCCAACCTTTTCGGCGCAAAACCCAGAGGCGCGAGTCTTGGAATGGCTTATCTCAGTGCCGCAAAATTGGCAAATGCCGATCTGGTCGGGGCAAATCTGGAGTGTGCGGACACGAGAGGGAGCAAACCTTAGCGGCGCTAGTTTGGATGGTACGACTTATAATGCCGACGCAAGTTGGCCCGATGATTTTGATCCGTGAGAAGTTGATGCGGTAAAAATTATTAGGGGGTCGAAGTAGTTTTATGGCGGATATAAACTGAGGCAAACCATGAGTGGGCCGTGCGGCGGTGGATGGTTCGGAAAGATGCCGAGCGGGAATATATCGATAGAAGATGGAAGATGTCACAACCGCCGATCTGCTGGCCTACAGGCAATCTATCCAGCATCTAGCCGCATCATCCCAGAATAGATATCTAGCTGCTCTCAAATCTTTCTTTGCATGGGCATTAGATACAGGGAAGATCGAAAAGAACCCAGCCGCAGGGCTGAAACTACCCCAAGCCGTTAGTAATCGAGCACCAGTGTTCTTAACCCTAGATGAAACCCGTAGTTTGATAGCTACAGCAAAACTATCGAGAGATATAGCTTTGCTATGGTGTCTTGCCTACGAATTGCGTATAGCGGAAGCCACAGCGCTTCAAATAGGCGATGTTGTCCAACCCAATGGCAATGGTTTAGCTGCTCTCAGCGTACGTGGAAAAGGCAATAAGGCACGCACCATTCCGATTAGTAGCGAGGCTCATGAAACTATCTCTAGATATACAGGAGCTCGCACTGAGGGCTCGCTGTTCCTAACGCTAGATGGTAAACGCACCATCTCAACCAGGGCTATACAGCATAGATTCAAGAAGTTGGCTATAGAGGCAGGTATTCCCCCTGAAAAACAGCACCCCCACTGTATGAGGCACGCTTTTGCTACTAGGATGCTGTTTGATACTAAGACAATAGGCGGCATCTACACGGTCTCCAAACTGCTGGGGCATTCCAGAGTAGCTGTTACTGAAATGTACCTGCACTGTTCACAAAAGCAGCTAGAGCAAGCGATGCTTGCTGACCCGCTGGGAGCGGGTGTATAGTTGGGATGAGCCAGCGATAAATTAGCGATAGGATGACATTATCTCCAATGTAAAGGATATGCAGCTATGACACACCTCCTTCCCGGTACCGGAATTGGTTATGCCGCGATAATCTTCGTGCTGTCTGCCTGTACGGTAGTCGTGATTACGTTTCAACTCTTAATGGTAGTCCGTGGTTACAAGGTGATTTCAACCGTGCTACTCAGCATTCACGCACTGCTCTTTGTTTTTGTTCTGGGTTCAGTCTTGAGTGAGTTTGATAACTTCTTGAATGTGGTTGCCTATGCAGCGGGTGTGGGATCGGGTAATGCCCTCGGCATCTTTCTTGAAGGCAAATTAGCGATTGGCTATGCAGAAGCACGAATAATATCCACTGATGTCAGCAGTCAAGTGGCCAAATCACTACGCGAGCATGGTTATGGTGCTACAGAGACCTCAGGGCGCGGTGCGAAAGGTCCCGTGAAAGTAACCGTTTGTATTGTCCGACGTAAAGATCTTCCGCGAATTGAGGATCTGGCACTTGGAGCAGACCCGCAGTGCTTCATTACTGTTGAAGCCATAAGACCTCTGAGAAAGCGCCTCTGGCCTGGATGGGTTGCGGAAAAGACCAAGTCCGGACGTGGCGAGGGCGGTGTTGGTGGAAGACTGACCCGCTGGGAGCGGGTGCATAGTGTAGTCATGCTTACCCGTGAAGAAGCACAAGCTGCCATCAGACAATGCTAAAATGGAAATGGCAGCACACTACGCCAGTCTTGGTGTGTAAAAACTAGAAGATTTTGTTGCGCCACCTGCTGTGTGGGATGTGTCGGCCTTGGTCGATGGTGGTTGCGGATCCCATCCACTAACCTATTCAAGGGTCTCCATTTCGGCGGAACTTAGGCGTAATCCTACTGCGCCAAGATTGTCGTTTAATTGCTCTATGGTACGCGGTCCGATGATCGGCGCTGTTATTTCCTGCCGCGAGAGCAACCATCCGAGCGCCATCTGTGAAATGGACTTGCCTCGCGTTTTTCCCAATGATTCCAGTTTATCAAGCACAGTCCAGTTTTGCGCGTTCATGTATTTCTGCACACTAGCGGTCCGGAAGCTTTCCGGAAGTGGCTTGTCTTTGCGGTATTTTCCGGTTAGGAAACCGGCCGCCAGCGGACTGTACGGGATGACGCCCAAGCCGTACTTCTGGCAGACCGCCGCTACATCGTGCTCGTATTCGACGCGGTGAACAAGCGAGTAGTGCGGCTGCAGGCTGTCGTAGCGCGCCAGGTTGTGTCGGTCGCTGCTCGATAAGGCATCCAGCAGACCTACGGCCGGATAGTTGGAACAGCCGATATAACGTGCTAATCCCTGCTGCACTAAATCGTCGAGCGCGCGCAGGGACTCTTCGATGGGCGTATTCTCGTCGGGCCAGTGGGTCTGGTAAAGGTCTATGGTCTCAATTTGCAGCCGCTGCAGCGAGCCTTCAACGGAATCGAAAATGTGCTTGCGTGAGAGACCCTCGTCGTTCGGCCCCTCGCCCATCCGTCCGCGCACCTTGGTGGCAATCACCAGTTGCTCGCGCGGGATGTTGCGCTGCTTTATCCACTTTCCGATAATTGTCTCCGCGACCCCGCCGGGGTTACCATCCACCCAGCGCGAGTACACATTGGCAGTATCGATGAAGTTGATACCGGCCTCGAAAGCGGCCGAGAGTATCTCGAACGAGTTGGCCTCGCTCACCGACCAACCGAACTGCATCGTGCCCAAGCACAGTTCCGAAACTTTCAAGCCAGTGCGGCCCAGTTTGCGGTATTCTATTTCGGGTACTCCTTTATGACTGGGTTTGAGTACTTCCCCACTCGTAAGAGTTTAGCATAATTCTGCGAACAGCCGCTGATTGTGACTCCACTATCGGGGTAATGTGGCGATGGTGGTTAGCCGCGGAGATCCAACCCCGCGTGCTATAATTTTCGGTAAGAGTTTTTCTGGTATTTCACACTGACCGGACATAATACGGATGCGCATCCCCGGGTGACGAGCCCATGCGGGCTGACGACCGTTACGCCGCTTTGTTTCGTGGTTTAGGAAAAGCAATGGGGGGATGATTGGAAAAAGGAGAGGCCGCATGGAACACAGCGAAACTAAGACCTATCAGCACATACTCATTGAAGTTTCAGAGAAAATTGCTCGTGTGACGATGAACCAGCCCGACCGGCGAAATGTGCTCTCGGTGGATCACATGCAAGAGTTGACCGACTGTTTCCGCTCCATCGGGCAGACACGGGATGTCGCCATCGTGATATTGAGCGGGAACGGCCCTGCTTTTAGTGCTGGCCATGATCTGCGTGAGATGATTGGAAAAACCCCTCAGTTTTACCGAAACGTGTTCGATGTCTGTACAACGATGATGGACACGATTCAAAACATCTCGCAGCCGGTCATAGCACAAGTGCAGGGTATAGCTACGGCGGCGGGCTGTCAACTGGTGGCCACGTGTGACCTGGCAGTAGCAGCGGAAAACGCTCAGTTTGCAACTCCAGGCGTCAATATCGGCCTTTTCTGCTCAACGCCGATGGTAGCCACCAGTCGCAATCTGCATCGCAAGAAGATGCTGGAGATGCTGTTGACTGGCGACCCGATTTCAGCGCAAGAAGCGTTATCGCATGGGCTGATTAATCGAGTCGTCCCCGCCGAAATACTTCCGGAAGAAACGATGGCGCTGGCTGAACGTATAGCTACGTCCAGCTCCTTTACCATCGGTATCGGAAAGCAAGCGTTTTACCGGCAGCTAGAGATGCCTCAGAGTCAAGCTTACGCTTACGCCAAAGAGGTCATGTCATTAAATGCGCTGGCGTCAGATGCGCAAGAGGGCATGTGCGCTTTTCTGGAAAAGCGACAGCCGAGTTGGGGTGGGTGAAGTATTGTAGAACATGCTGATAGCCCGCAGAGGTGTGCTTGTGGCAATATTCACCCGAGGATTAGTGCAAACTGAATAACTGTGGCTAGCCGCACATCTTGGATGTTGGCGTGAGTATGGTGCGGTGTGTAGGTGTTACGCCTGTTGGAGGCATGTATGTCAAGCACATATGATCAAGCATATGCACAATCCCTGACTAATCCAACAGAGTACTGGGCGTTGGAAGCCGAGGATGTTCACTGGTATAAACGCTGGCACACCGTGCTAGATGATGGAGGTGCAGAGGTGGAAGCCAACCAGATAGGAAACATCGCTGTGAAAATGCCGTTGCCTCCGGGATGCCTGCCAACTTTGTGGAACAACGACGCCGGCTTTGAAGAAGCGTACCTGAGCCAATATCCCGGCTCTTACCTTACCGCCGATGCCGGCCTCAAAGATGAAGATGGTTATCTTTCCGTCATGAGCCGCACCGATGACATCATTAATGTAGCCGGCCACCGGCTGTCTACCGGTGGAATGGAAGAGGTGCTGGCCAGCCATCCTGACGTGGCCGAGTGTGCTGTAATTGGCGCGGCGGATGACATCAAAGGGCAGGTTCCGCTTGGCTTTGTAGTGCTTAAAGCGGGGTAGAACGCCCTGGTGAAGCCATTGTGCTGGAATTGATCCAGATGATGCGCGAGCAGATTGGCCCGGTAGCTTCCTTCAAAACGGCGCTGGTGGTGGAACGTCTTCCCAAAACCCGCTCCGGAAAGATTCTGCGAGGTACGATGAAGAAGATCGCTGCCGGGGAAGAGTATCTAATGCCGGCCACCATCGACGACCCGGTGGTCTTGCGCGAGATCGAATTGGCGCTAGCGGGTATGAGCTAGATGAAGGCAGTTCTCTTCCACGAACACGGCGGCCCTGATGTACTCGTTTACTGCGATGAGGACATACCGCAGCCGGGACCCGGCGAAGTGTTGGTTGAGCTCAAGGCGGCGGCTCTAAATCGGCTGGACATCTGGGTGCGCGATGGCTGGCCGGGCATCAAGCTCGAATATCCACATATCTTAGGCGCGGATGGTGCTGGCGTAGTGGCGGCTTTGGGTACCAGCGTAGCCGCCGTGCAGCCGGGTGATCGCGTCGCTATCAATCCGGACCTGTGGTGTGGCAGCTGCCCAAACTGCGCCTACGGTCTCGACAACCTGTGCGCCAGCTGGCGACTGCTAGGTGAATCGGTGCGCGGGACATACGCGCAGTATCTCGTCGTTCCGGAGCGCAACCTGCTGCTTTTGCCTGATGCAGTGAGCTTTGAAATGGCTGCGGCCGCCTCTCTAGTGTATCTCACGGCCTGGCACAGCCTGATCACACGCGGACAGTTGCGAGCGGGTGAGAGCGTGGTGGTCGTAGGAGCCGGAGGGGGTGTGAACAGCGCTTGTATCCAAATCGCCCGGCTGGCTGGCGCGAAAGTGTATGTGGTCAGCGCCGATGTCAAAAAGCTGCGAAGGGCTGAAACGCTAGGCGCAGACATCTTGATTGACAGCTCGAAAGAAGATTGGTCGCATACTATCTTCAAACTTACGGCGCGGCGCGGCGCGGACGTGGTGGTTGACAATGTGGGCGCAGAAACGTTTTTTCGCAGTATCCGTTCTGCCCGCAAAGGAGGGCGAATCCTCACCGTAGGAAACACCAGCGGGCCGAAGTTCGAGCTTGATAACCGCTATCTGTTCGGCAAGCATCTGACCATAATCGGCTCTTCCATGGGGACGCACACTGAC
Organism: Anaerolineae bacterium; assembly: GCA_963578565.1. Lineage (GTDB taxonomy): Bacteria > Chloroflexota > Anaerolineae > Anaerolineales > UBA11657 > CAJWGI01. Next base: position 15,347 of record CAUZCX010000017.1, on the reverse strand, counting down.
TTTCTGACCGTGATGGCGTTGGTTTTCGAGGGTAAACTGACGCCCGTGATTGATAGCACATTTCCACTTTCTGAAGCACAGGCAGCGCACCGCAAACTGGAATCCGGTGACTGTTTCGGAAAGATCGTGCTGCTGCCCTGAGCACATGCAGATTCTTATAGCGGTACTGAGGCGTAACTTACCCGGCGCCCGGGGTGTTAATGAGTGCGATGGCGTTCGACATCATACCGATGGAAGCAACTGCCTCTCGTGACCCACATACACAGGAAGGGTGTAAACGGCGAGTGATTTATGACATATGAATCCAAAATAGGACAGCTACGTGCGCTGAAAGCGCAGGCCCGCATGGGCGGCGGTGAGGAGCGCATCAAACGGCAGCACGAACAAGGCAAACTGACTGCCCGTGAGCGGCTAGACCTACTGCTGGACAGGGGCTCATTCCATGAGACTGACATGTTCGTCATCCATCGCGCGCTTGATTTTGGCATGGACGCCAAGAAATTTCTTTCCGATAGCGTAGTCACTGGTTGGGGCACCATTGAAGGGCGTCTGGTTTACGTCTATTCGCAGGATTTCACCGTGGTTGGCGGCTCGCTGTCGCAGGTGCACGCAGAGAAAATCTGCAAAGTAATGGATATGGCCATCAAGAACGGTGCGCCGCTGATCGGGCTGAACGACTCGGGTGGCGCGCGCATTCAGGAGGGCGTTGTCTCGTTGGGGGGTTATGCAGATATTTTCCTGCGCAACACCCTGGCATCCGGGGTGATACCACAGCTTAGCGCGATTATGGGGCCATGCGCTGGCGGCGCGGTTTATTCTCCGGCTCTGACTGATTTTATCTTCATGGTGAAGAACTCCTCGTACATGTTCGTCACCGGTCCGGATGTGGTGAAAACCGTTACTCATGAGGATGTATCTTTCGAGGATCTCGGCGGTGCGACAGTTCATGCGGAGGTGTCCGGAGTATGTCACTACGTGGCGGAATCTGAGGGCGATTGCCTTTTCCTGATGCGCATGCTGCTGGGCTACCTGCCGCAGAACAATATGGAAGACCCGCTGTTCGTGGAGAACGGAGATGACCCGCTACGCTCCGAGCCGGCCCTGGACGCCATTATTCCGGACAACCCCAACAAGGCTTACGACATGCACGAGGTCATTCACATGGTGGTGGACGAGGGCGATTTCCTTGAGATTCAGGCGGCTTACGCGCCCAATATTTTGGTCGGCTTTGCGCGGTTGGGCGGGCACAGCGTCGGAATTGTGGCAAACCAGCCCGCGCATCTGGCCGGCGTGCTGGATATAAACGCGGCTGACAAAGCCGGCCGCTTCGTGCGATTCTGCGATTGTTTCAACGTTCCGCTCATCACGTTAGTGGATGTGCCCGGTTTTCTTCCAGGAACCACTCAGGAGCACGGTGGCATCATTCGTCACGGCGCAAAACTACTGTATGCTTTCTGCGAGGCCACCGTGCCTAAAATCACGCTGATAACGCGCAAAGCTTACGGAGGCGCGTACGATGTCATGAGTAGCAAGCATATCCGCGCTGACGTCAACCTGGCATGGCCGACGGCGGAAATCGCGGTGATGGGGCCAGAAGGTGCGGTAAACATTATCTTTCGAAAGGAGCTTGCTGAGTCCGCCGATGCTGAGAATCGAAAAACGGAGCTTGTACAGGAGTATCGGGATACTTTCGCAAACCCCTACGTGGCAGCCAATATGGGATATGTGGATGACGTTATCGAGCCACATGAAACGCGTGCGCGCTTGATTAATGCGCTGGAAATGCTCTCAAACAAGCGGGATGCTAATCCGGCCAAGAAACACGGAAACATCCCTCTCTAAAGTGACAGAATGCTGCGCAAAGTGTTGATAGCCAATCGAGGCGAGATTGCAGTGCGCGTGTTGCGTGCCTGTCGTGAGCTCGGGATGCCGACTGTGGCCGTTTTTTCTGAGGCCGATCGCCATGCCATGCATGTCTATTACGCCGACGAGGCCTACTCTATCGGCCCGGCGCGGGCCCGTGATTCTTATCTACATATAGAAAAAATTCTTGCTGTAGCTAAGGAAGCAAAGGTGGACGCGATCCACCCGGGATATGGCTTTCTAGCCGAGAACCATGAGTTCGCAGTGGCCTGCGCGGATGCCGGGTTTGTTTTCATCGGTCCGAATCCATCAGCGATTGCTACTATGGGTAACAAAACCATTTCGCGCGCTACTGTGAAAAAAGCCGGTGTGCCGGTTGTGCCGGGCACGGAGGGTGAAGGCAGACTACGTGACGATGAAATCACGGCAATAGCTCCCAGCATAGGCTTTCCTTTACTCGTGAAGGCAACGGCTGGTGGTGGCGGAAAAGGGATACGCTATGTGGAATCTCCGGGTGGGCTGCCGGCTGCCGTGCGTATAGCCCGGCGTGAGGCAGAGGCAGCTTTCGGCGATGGCGACGTTTACCTTGAAAAAGTGATTGCGGGCGCACGGCATATCGAAATCCAAATCCTTGCCGATACATTCGGCACCCTGATTCATCTGGGCGAGCGCGAGTGTTCCATTCAGAGGCGGCACCAGAAGCTGTTGGAGGAGGCGCCATCAGTGATTATGGCGGATGACGCTGGCATGCGTGAAAAAATGGGCGCGGTGGCCTGCCGTGTCGCTGCGGCAGTGGAATATGTAAATGCCGGTACAGTAGAGTTCCTAGTGGATGAGGAAAAGAACTTCTTCTTTTTGGAGATGAACACCCGTTTGCAGGTGGAACATCCGGTGACCGAGATTGTCACAGGCGTAGATATTGTTAAGGAACAGATCCGCATTGCGCGCGGGCGAAAATTGAGCCGGGCGCAAGCTGATATTTCTCTGAAGGGCTGGGCTATTGAGTGTCGCATCAATGCAGAGGATCCTGATCAGGATTTTATGCCATCTATAGGCGTAATCACCACCAGCATGTTGCCAACCGGCCCCGGGGTTCGCGTGGATACCGGCGTGTATCCCGGCTACACTGTTTCTCCGCATTATGATTCTATGATTAGCAAGGTAATCTGTTGGGGCGAGACGCGCGGCGAGGCAATTTTACGCATGCGGAGGGCACTGGAAGAATATCGAATTGTGGGTGTGAAGACCACGATCCCGTTTCACCAGAAGCTGCTAGGCTCACATCGTTTTATGGCCGGTCAGTTCAACACCAGCTTTTTGGATGTGGATTTTAGAGTGGAGGATAGAGTGCAGCCACATGCGGAGAATGCTGCCGTGTTCGCTACCCTAGCTGCTCACAGAAAACAGCAGCTCGCGGCACGCGTAGTGCAGCGCGGAGAGCGTGATACCAGCAATTGGAAATGGGTGGGGCGCTGGGAGAGAATGCATCGATGAAGTATGCCACATTTGTCAATGAGCGCAAATTTGAAATCGAAATCAATGATGACGATCATGTGACAGTTGACGGCGTGTGTCACGAAATAGATTTTCAGGCGGTGGGAAACCGACCTCTGTATTCGTTGCTGATTGGCGGGCACTCATATGAAGCCTATGTTGAGCCAGGGGATGATGACTGGCACGTATTGCACCGTGGCAATCTTTATCAGGTTCGGGTAGAAGACGAGCACACGCAAAGTCTAGCGCAGCTGGGTAGTGCTAGTCCGGCCGTTCTAAGCGGCGAACATTATTTGAAGGCGCCCATGCCGGGGATGGTTGTCACCATACCGGTGGCGGCAGGCCAGGAAATCGCGCAGGATGAAGTGCTGGTGATTCTCGAATCGATGAAAATGCAGAATGAACTCAAATCTCCGTATGACGGGGTAGTCACCCGCATAAACGTGCTGCCCGGTGATAGGATAGAGCAGAATCAGGTACTGGTTGTGATTTCAGCCGCTCAAAGCAAAGCATGAACAAGAGTCTGGACAGAGAAAAAGAGCGTTGGGAGAAAGCCTCCCTACGTCGCAGCTTGGAGAAACAGCCCGAGCGTCGCGAAGCGTTCGAGACTTCGTCGGGTATTCCTCTCGAGCGCGTGTATCTGCCGGATGCGGAAGCCGATAGCGAGCGGCGATTGGGTCTCCCCGGAGAGTATCCATTCACACGCGGGGTGCAGCCCAGCATGTACCGTGGGCGCTTGTGGACCATGCGCCAATATGCCGGTTATGCGAGCGCGCGTGAAACGAACGCGCGCCTCAAATTCCTGATGGACCAGGGGCAGTCAGGCCTTTCCGTCGCATTTGACCTGCCTACCCAGATTGGCTACGATCCGGACGATCCACTGGCTTTAGGCGAAGTCGGTAAGGTGGGTGTATCCATCCCGACCTTGGATGATATGGAGCGTTTGCTGGATGGTATTCCTCTGGACAAAGTAAGTACCAGCATGACCATTAACGCGCCGGCCGCGATTATTCTGGCGATGTATGTTGCTGTCGGTAAACGTCATGGTGTCGAGCCGGAGCGATTACGAGGCACAATTCAGAACGACATTCTCAAAGAATATCTGGCGCGCGGAACTTATATTTTCCCGCCTCGTCCTTCCATGCGGCTGACTACAGATATTTTGCAGTATTGCGCGCGGCATGTGCCGCACTGGAACACGATCAGCATTTCTGGGTATCACATCCGTGAGGCGGGTAGCACGGCTGTGCAGGAAGTGGCTTTCACGTTGGCCAATGGAATTGCCTATGTGGAAGCGGCCGTAGCGGCGGGTTTGCATGTGGATGATTTTGCGCCGCGACTAACCTTCTTTTTTAACGCACACAACCACTTTTTGGAAGAAGTCGCCAAGTATCGGGCTGCGCGGCGCTTGTGGGCGCGCATTATGAAAGAGCGTTTTGAAGCGAAAAAGGCCGAGAGCATGATGCTGCGTTTCCACACGCAGACAGGGGGCAGCACGCTCACCGCGCAGCAGCCGGAGAACAACATGACCCGCGTGGCGCTGCAGGCGCTAGCCGCGGTGATGGGTGGGACGCAAAGTCTGCACACCAATGCGATGGACGAAGCGCTGGCGTTGCCCTCAGCTGCGGCGGCGCAGGCCGCACTGCGTACGCAGCAGATTATCGCGCACGAATCCGGGGTATGCGACACGGTGGACCCGCTGGCGGGTAGCTATGCTGTGGAAGCCCTGACGGATGAAATCGAAGCGCGCGCAGAGCGCTATATTGCGCGCATCGAAGAGATGGGGGGAGCTTTGAAGGCCATCGAGAGTGGCTACACTCAGCGCGAGATCCAGGATGCCGCGTATGCCTACCAGTGTGCGATTGAGCAAAACGAGCAAACCGTGGTAGGCGTCAATGCTTTTGTCGTCGCTGAAAAGGTCGAAATCGAACGCCTAACAGTGGATCCTTCTATTGAAGAGGACCAACGCGACCGAGTGCAGGCGCTCCGCGCGCGGCGCGATAATGAGCGCGTGAGTGCGTTGCGTGATCGGTTGTCCGCCGCTGCGCGCAGTACGGAAAACCTGATGCCGCTTTTCGTCGAATGTATAGAGTGTGATGTGACTCTCGGCGAAATCTGTCACACACTGCGCGAGGTTTGGGGAGAGCATAGTCCATCTGGCTTTTGATGCCCATGATAAAAAACATTCACCACATCGCGGTCATCGTCCCTGATATCGATGAAGCCCTGGAATTCTGGTGCGGTGTGCTTGGGCTGAAATTGGATCGAGTGGAAAAAGTGCTCGCGCAAGAGGCCGAGGTCGCGTTTCTGCCTTTGGGGCAGGGGGCAATTGAACTGGTGAGACCAACCACCGACGACAGCGGCGCGGCCCGCTTTCTCGCCAGACGCGGGGCGGGGATGCACCATATTGCTTTGGAAGTACAAGATCTAGAAGTGATCCTGGAGTGGCTATTAGACAACGGGGTGCGCTTGCTCAATGAGATCCCGGTGACGGCTGCCGGAGGCAGGAGAGCAGCCTTTGTCCATCCGGATAGTGCCAGCGGTGTCTTGCTCGAGTTGTACGAACATACACCTCAATAGCGCGGGCGATTTGTTGTTCTCCAGGTTTTTGCTGGGGGCCAGCGGTATGAAAGGGGCAATAAGTTCTTACAGCATGTAGTTGCAGGCGCGCAGTTTGTGGCCGACATCGGCTCGGTTGTCTTCAGTGATGAATAGGCTGCCATTTCTCAGAAAGAAGTGCTGGCATTTCATTCCATCTCCTAGGCACGGCTGATTAAATAGTGAAGCGCTTTCAGCGCGGCAGTGTGAACGGCGACGTCAGATTTCACGGTGTAATCCCTAATGTCCCTGTTGAATATCTACCTTGTTGAGCAAGGGTGAGTGATAAGGATCCGGTTTTTGCTTAACGTCCACGCAGGTTTCTCCCTAGTGAGAGCGTTTTATCACGTAGTGAGGCCGATGCAGAAATCACGACTTACATGATAAAATCTTAGAAAGATGTTATTTAGAGTGTTGCACGAAGGATTGGCTAACACGGCGTTGATGTATACGCTGCTGCTTGCCCTGTGGAGCTTTTGGCTGTATCTGCGTCGACGCCACCTTACCCCCCAGTTCTGGGGCGCGCTTGTGATAGCGGCGCTGATTTTCGTGCTCCAGGCGGTGGTCGGGTTAACAATGGTGCTGCAGGGACGTATCCCCTGGCGGAATGTGCATTATCTATATGGCGTGCTGGGCGTGATTACGCTGCCAGCGACATTTGCTTTTACTCGAGGGCGCGGCGGTTTTCGCGAGGCGTTGCTATATGGGGTGATACTGCTTTTTTTGTCGGGTATTGCGCTGCGCGCCATGATGACGGCCGGCTAACAGCATGATCTTCAAGAACCTCTGGCATCGGAAAACGCGCACGCTGCTTACCATCCTCGGTATCGCTGTGGGTGTGGCAGCAGTTGTCTCCCTATCGGCCTTAGGAGAGGGTATGTCGAGTGGAATGGAGAAAGTCTTTACTTCCTCTGATGCAGACCTTATGATTGCTCAGAAAGATGCAATGATGGTTTTGTTTAGCAAGGTAGATGAGAGCATTTCTGCTGATCTAGAGCGAATACCAGGTGTGGCAGAGGTGACTGGCACAGTCACCAACATAATACAGATGGCCGATGTGCCATATTTTATTGTAAGTGGTGAAGACACTCGCGGTTTTAGTATGGCCCATTATCGTATTATTGCCGGTGGTCCATTATTACGGCGTAAGCAAATATTGATCGGGAAACTTGCCGCAGAGACTTTTGACAAAGATGTTGGTGAGGCATTTCGTTTGGAAGGTGCCACATATCGTGTGGCTGGTATATATGAGACTGGCGTCAGTTTTGAAGATGGTGGTGCGGTGATGAGCTTGTCGGATGCCCAGCGTCTTTTTGATCAACGCTATCAGGTCAGCTACTTTAATCTGCGCGTGAATGATATAACCCGTATCGATGCAATCAAGGCAGAAATAGAGGACCGTTGGCCTAAGTTGGCCGCTAGTCGCTCCGGTGAGCAAACTCGTCAAACTGAAATGTTTGGCATGTACCGCTCATTTGGTTTTTATATGGGCATATTTGCCGTTCTGGTAGGTGGTCTTGGTATGATGAACAGTACTCTTATGAGTGTATTTGAACGCACACGTGAAATCGGTGTGTTGAGGGCTATAGGTTGGCGAAGACGACGTGTTATTATGATGATCTTAGGAGAATCCATGATTGTGGCTCTTCTGGGAGGCGTTGCTGGTATGGGGCTGGGGATTGGCCTGACAGAGTCGATTAAATTATCTCCAGCGGTCAACTCTATGTTGGAAGGTATCTTCACTATCGACATCTTTGTACGGGCCTTAGCTTTGTCTATTGGCCTTGGAGTCATTAGCGGGCTTTATCCAGCTTGGCGTGCATCAAAACTAGCCCCGGCTGAAGCTATGCGCGGTGCTACCACTTTACCTGCGCCTCCACCTGGAATGGAACTGATTGGTCGGATAATGTCTAGCCCAGCACTCCGCAACTTGTGGAGGCGACCTACGCGGACCTTGGTCACTCTTGGCAGCATTGGTCTAGGGGTTGGATTTACGTTTGCATTAATGGGTTTGAGCAAGGGAATGGAATCGACATTTACCAAAACGATGACCGCAGGTGATTCTGATTTAATGGTGGAGGAAAAGGATGTAGCAGACGCTTCCCTTTCGGTTATTTCTGAACGTACTGCGAACAATATTCGTGCACATCCGGAGGTCAAGTCAGTGTCTAGGGTTGTGTTAGGCTTCACTACTGCTCCTGGACTACCATTCTTTATCGTTTTTGGTCTTGATCCCAGAGAGTCTAAGATGGATGACTACAATATTCGTGAGGGAAGAACTATTCAGCGCTCGGGGGAAGTTATACTGGGACGCTTTGCAGCCAACGGCTTGAAGAAAGCAGTGGGAAACAAAATACAGATAGCCGGAGTGCGTTTCACTATTGTGGGTATATATGAAAATGGAATCAGTTTTGAAGATGGGGGCGCCGCAGTGTCCCTGCGTGATGCACAGAGCATGTTTGACAAAAAAAGCGAGGTATCATTTCTTGGAGTTTCTGTGCATGACCGGGAGCGTGCAGTTGAAGTTGCCCATCTTTTGGAACAAAGGTTTCCTGATGTAATGGTAGGTCCTACCACCACGTTCACCGAAAGAATGCAGGACTTTCGCAGTTCACAATCTATGCTGAACGCTATGAGTGGTTTAACCATGCTAGTGGGTGGCATTGTAATGATGAATGCCATGCTGATGAGTGTTTTTGAGCGAACACAGGAGATCGGCCTGCTTCGTGCTTTAGGCTGGAGGCGAAGGCGTGTTGTGCGTCTGATATTGGTCGAAGCTTTGGCGTTGAGCCTGTTTAGTGGTATCGCTGGTGTCGGTATTGGCATATGCCTGAACCGTCTGTTGGGTCTGATACCGCTATATGGATCTCTCCTAAACCCAATATATAACGGGTCCATATTTGTTCAAATCACCGTGCTCGTGTTAGTGCTAGGGATTGTGGGGGGCATTTATCCGGCATGGCGTGCAGCCGGGTTGCGCCCGATTGAGGCGTTGCGTTATGAATAATCCGATGATTTGCGAAATTCGGCAGCTGCTGCCAGAATGGCTGACTGGATGCGCGAAGCTGAGTTGTTATGAGTGAGCAAGAAATCGTCGTAGAAACTCGGCAACTGACGCGCACTTTTGGCGCGGTTGAGCCTGTGCGGGCGTTGGATGGTGTAAATATCGTCATCCGCGCCGGGGAATTCGTCGCCGTGGTCGGGCCATCGGGCTCGGGAAAATCCACTCTTCTGAATATGCTTGGCGCTCTGGATCGCCCCAGCAGCGGCGAGGTGCTGATAAGCGGCGTCTCGTTGGATGCAGTGCGTAATCTGGACCGTTTCCGTAGTAAGACGGTCGGGTTCGTGTTCCAGATGCACAATCTCATTCCGACCCTGACTGCGCTGGAAAACGTGGCGGTGCCTTTGTACGAGGCGCGTATGAGCAAGTCGGCGCGGCGCGCACGGGCGGCTGAGCTGCTCGGATTGGTCGGGCTGGCGCATCGGCTGAAGTCGCTGCCCAGCCAACTTTCGGGCGGGGAGCGGCAGCGTGTTGCCATCGCGCGCGCGTTGGTCAACGAGCCGACCATTGTGCTTGCCGATGAGCCGACCGGAAATCTGGATTCAAGAGCAACTACAGCAATTATGGAATTGCTGGGTGAACTTAACCGAACTCAGGACACCACCCTGATTGTGGTCACTCACAATACGCATTCCGCCAACATGGCTCGGCGCATCATCACGCTGCGGGACGGAAAGGTAATTAGCGACACGGTGCCAAAAGATCGCTTTGAGCGGGATTTGATCGAATTCAGGCAATCAGGCCTGGGTCAGGCACTTGTGGAGGAAGACAGGGTTCCAGACCGTTTGACTGATATCGCTCCTGCTCTGCGCGAACTGCTGCGCAAGGTGTAGTGGGCTTGGCTAGAGGGTGATTACGCGTGCGTCGAATACGTCCGGCAGGGATCGCAGGGCGTGCACCACATTGGCGGGACATTCCGAATCTAGATTTATGAAGGAGATGGCGCGGCCTCTGGTGCGGTCGCGGCCATAGCGCCATCCGCCGATGTTGACCTCATGCGCGCCGAGGTATGTGCCCACTTTGCCAATCACCCCTGGCACGTCGCGGTTCTCAAGGAAAAGCAGGTTTCCTTCGGGCCGGACGTCCACCTGGATGTCTCGGTATTGCACAAGTCTGGCTTCGGATCCCGCGAAGAGTACGCCGGCAACGGTCTGCGAGCCGCCGTCTTCCCAGTGCACTCGGCAAGAAAGCAGGTTCGGGTAGTCGACTAATTCCAGTCCCACCACCTGCGCGGTTTCGATACCCTGCTCGTGGGCGATCAGTGGCGCGTTCACATAGTTCACCGGGCGCTCATCCAACGAGTCAAGCATGCCTTTGAGTATGGCTGCGGCCACCGGCCGGACAATGTTGCGCAGGCCATCACCCTGCAATTCCACCTCCACGCGATTGATGTGACCATGTGCTAGTTGTGCCTGCAGCTTGCCGAGCTGTTCGGCGAGCCGCAGGTAGGGTTGATAGACTGTGTATTCAGCGCCGGGTCGGAATGGCAGATTCACTACGCAGCGATAATCCTCCTGACGCAGGGCGTCCAACGTTTGCTCCACCACCAACCGCGAGGTCTCCATCTGTGATTCCACCGTGTTCTGGTTCAAATGTGGCACTGCCATAACATTGGGATGCTGTACCAGTGGGTGATCTGGTGGGGTGGGTTCTTCGCAAAAGGTGTCTAAGGCTGCTCCGGCTACTTTGTCAGTGTTCAAGGCGTGCAGCAGGGCTTGCTCGTCTATCAGTTCTGCGCTGGCGCAATTGATGATGCGTACTCCGGTCTTCATCTGCGAGAAAGTGTCACTGTTTAGGAAGTTGCGCGTCTCATTTGTTAGTGATGTGTGCAGGGAAATCACGTCTGCGCGTGCCAGCAATTCCTGCAATGGAACGATGCTGACCCCTTGCGTGCGCGCGTGAGCGATGTCAGTGTAGGGGTCGTATGCCAGGACCTCCATACCGAAGGCCTGCCCGTGGTTTGCCACTTCGTGGCCGTGGCGTCCGTATCCAATTACCCCAATTGTCTTGCCGCGCAACTGGAAACCGAGAATCTTATGTCGTTCCCAACGCCCGGCGCGAAGGGAGGCATAGCCCTGCGGGATTTGGCGGGCGAGCGCGAGCAGCAAGGCCATCGTGTGTTCTGCTACGGCTATCACGTTTGCGTCCGGCACGTTTATCACCATGATGCCGCGCCGGGTGGCGGCGTCGATATCCACGTTTTCCAGCTGCGCTCCTGCGCGGGCAATCACGCGCAACTGCTGTGCATGAGTGATTAATTCGGCGTCAGCATGTGTCTGGGAGCGCAACACTAACGCGTGCGCTCGGGATACTTCGGCAAGCACCGCTCTCCGCTCTGGGAGTGGACCAGCCGTTGTGACGTCCTGGCTGGCGCGCAGGATATCCCAGCCGGTCTGGCCGAGGTGATCAGAGACCAGGATGTGAAAAGGCGAGTCAGCCACTTTTGCGTTCGACCACGTCCAGCAGGCGTTCTTTCATTCTGTTCTTTCGGAATACGACCTCGCCGCGTTCCACCATGCGCACCCCAGCGGAAAAAAGGCGTCGCCATGGAGTGACGTCGGCAAGCTTGCCTAGCGCAAGCGGGAGGATCGGTGCGAGGTGGGGCGTGTTGATATAGACCGGGGATCCTGCGGCAACGCGCTGGCGATAGACGGCACCGCCAAAGCCGACGAATAGGTCAACATGTCCGCTCGCTTCCAGGTCCGAAAGCCCATCACCCACCAGCATGGCCCGGCCGGGGTGGAGGGCGCGAATGCGGTCGATGAGCACGTTCTTTCCGCCTGTGGCTGTGAGCGGATTGCTGTCCACGGCCAGGTAATTCGCGCGCGGGTTTTTTCCGCCGGGCTGCTCCCAGTAGCGCCACCATTGGCCGGAGAGCTGGTCGTATTGCATATCTACGGCAAATATGTGCTCGCGGGGCACATGCAGCCACATCCCGAAATCGCGTACTGGCTCAATTAACCCGCCACTCACGATGAAAACCGCAACGCCCAGTTCACGTAGCGCTGCGATAACGTCGGGTGCGTCAGGGATGACGTTTTCACGGTAAATATCGCGGATGAAGCTGACCTGCTCCCGCGTCGGATTGGATCTATCCAGCCGGTGATCGTAGACGTGCTCGAGCGCAATCTCGCCGTCCATCGCGCTTTTTGTGAGGGCGGCCACGTGGGATTCGCTCCCGGTAAGACGGGCTATCTCGTCGATGCCCTCAACTGCGCTGAGCGTGCTATCGCAATCGAAGATGACCACTTCAGCCACGGGCCAGATGGACGCGCCGACGGACATTTCTTCAGGCTCGCGCGGTGTAGTCGCCGCGCACTACCCATTTGTAGCTGGTAAGTTCTGGCAATCCCATCGGCCCGCGCGCGTGCAGCCTCTGCGTACTTATAGCCACCTCCGCTCCGAGGCCGAACTGCGCTCCGTCAGTGAAGCGAGTGCTGGCATTGACGTAGACTGCTGCTGAATCAACTTCGTCCATGAACCTTTGCGCATGCGCCTCAGTTTCGGTCAGGATACCGTCAGAATGCGCAGTACCGTGTGTGCCTATATGCTCGATGGCTTCGTCGAGGTTATCCACCACTTTCAATCCTAGCACGAGCGAAAGCCACTCGGTATCGAAATCGTCCGGCCCGGCTGCGGTCACTTCTGCTTTGGATGAAACGGAGCCGTCGTCCTGCAGCACGCTCATTGCGCGCGGTTCTGCTCGGAATTTAACTCCTAGGCCACTCAGTTGACTAACTACCCGGGGCAGCAGTTCGTCCGCCACCAAGCTATTTATCAGCAGCGTGTCGAGCGCATTGCACACAGAGGGGCGCTGCACCTTGGCGTTTTCTATCACCGGTAGCGTAGCGGTGAGGTCTGCATTACCATCAACATACAGATGGCATATCCCGATTCCGCCGGTAATGACTGGTATGGAGCTGTTTTCGCGGCAGAGCCGGTGCAGCGCGTTCCCGCCGCGCGGAATAATCATCTCTACGTAATCGTGTAGTTGCAACAGGTCAAGCACGTATTTTCGGTTGCTGTCACCAATGAATTGCACAACGCTTTGCGGGAGCTCGGCATGTTGCAACGCGCGCTGCACTACTTGCACCAGCGCGCGATTGCTGTGTATGGTTTCGCTGCCGCCGCGTAACAGCGCTACATTCCCGGTTTTGATAGCCAGTGCGGAAACATCAATGGTCACGTTGGGGCGCGATTCGTAAATCACGCCCAGCACACCGATGGGCACACGCTGGCGGCGCAGCTGTAACCCGTTGGGAAGCACACGCTCGTCGAAAACCTCACCGATTGGATCCGGAAGCACTGCGATGGCGCGCACGTCCGAGGCAACGCCCTGCAGTCGCTGTGGCGTGAGTGTGAGGCGGTCGATTAACGCTTCGCTCAAACCGTTTGTCCGGCCCGCATCGGCATCTCGTTCGTTTGCGGCCAGAACGTCGGTCTCGTAGGAAGCCAAACCGTCGGCAATAGCGTGCAATGCCCTATTTTTTTTCTCTGTGCTGGCACCTGCCATCTGGCGCGCAGCCTCTCGGGCGGCAGCACCCATCTTTTTCAGGTTAATCATGTTGGCTTATCCTCCTGACGCGCGAGCAGCACGAGCTGGTCACGGTGAATCACTTCTTCGCCATAAGCATACCCGAGAATCGACTCAATCTCCCGGGATTGCCGTCCGGCTATTTGGGTTATTTCACTGGCCTGATAACTGGTCAGTCCACGCGCCAATTCGCTGCCATCGGTATTCAGTACCGAAATGGTGTCGCCACGGTCGAATTGGCCAGATACTGAGGTGACTCCTACTGGCAGCAGGCTACTTCCGGTCAGGAGTGCGCGTGCCGCACCGGCGTCAATCTTGACACTGCCGGCGCCATCAGCGCCAGAAAGAATGAACCGCTTACGACTTTCAAGCGTGGTGACAACTGCCGGAAAGCGGGTTCCGACCGCCTCTCCGCGGATGGCTCTCAGAATCACATCGGAGTCGCTGCCACGGGCGACAACCACGGTGGTGCCGGAGCGCCGAGCGAGGTCTGCTGCCTGCAGTTTGGTGACCATGCCGCCAGTGCCTAGCGTGTCGCCCGTATGGCCGGCAGCCCGCCACATCTCCTTCGGAATTTCCGCGCTAGTGATCTCTGTGAAAAGGGTTGCCTTCGGCTCTATGCGCGGATCGGCCGTGAAGACGCCGGGCTGGTCGGTGAGCATCAGCAGTAGATCCGCATCAATCAGGTTTGCAACCAGTGCAGAGAGATTGTCGTTGTCGCCCACGCGAATCTCTTCAGTGGTGACAGCATCGTTCTCGTTGACCACCGGCACCACGTTATGGTCAAGCAGTGCCTGCAATGTGTTGCGCGCGTTCAGGTAACTGCGGCGCCGGGCAAGGTCACCGCGCGTAAGCAGCACTTGTGCCACCGTGTGTCCGTAAATGGCAAAAAGCTCTTCATAATGCGCCATCAGGCGCGGTTGGCCGACAGCAGAAAGCATCTGCTTAGCCGGGATTTCTTTCGGCAGAGCAGGAAACGAAAGTGCCTCGCGCCCTGCTGCCATGGAGCCGGAAGAGACTAAGATGACTTCGCAACCGGCGGAGCATACGTCGGAGATCTGGCTCACCAGATCCTCCAGCCTTGACGCCGAGATATGCGGCGTTCCGGCAGTAAGGGTGGAAGTACCTAGTTTGACGACCAAACGGCGGTAATTGGAAGTGCTCATGGCTTCTCGAGCCGCGCACTTCCGGTGTGATGATCATCGGTCAGCATAGCGGCAAGTAGGTTATTCTAGCATGAAACCGCGCCGCTATCTGCGAATTTTGGTGTAGCGTGGGGGGTTGTGGAAAAGGATTTCGGAGCTTGTGCGATCAGGTCCGCTAGTTGCCGGACATGGCGGCCTGCAGAGTGATACATGCTGGGCAGTTTCCTCCCGGGCGTATCATTGCGTATCCGGCTTGGGGGTCGTCACTCCAGTGAGTGAAATCTACGTTGAAGATGATGAAAAGGCGTACCTTGCCCTGTGCTCGAGAGAGCCGCACGGCGTCGGCAAGGTATTGAGAGTGCTGCGTTACACTAAGATTGTACGGTGGCTGCCACAGAAATGCTGCCGGCAGCATTCCCCATTCCTCTCCGCTAAGATAGCCTATTTCAGTAAAGCATAGTGGTCTCGCGCCACCGACTGCGTTGAAGTAAGTATCTACCATCCCCGGGTAGTAGCGAGTGTAATGGCTGCTGGCGCCGCGCGGGTCTCCAGAACGTACGGAGGGAGGCATCAAGCCTTCATTGTAATGAATGCCCACGCAATCTAAGTAATTGAGCCCGCCGGCAGCCACCATCCCAGCAATAAAGGGGGC
>CAUZCX010000016.1:0-22543 GCA_963578565.1 Anaerolineae bacterium | reverse complement strand
TAGTGCCAGAGCCGGAGGGTGTGATATCTGAAGACAGCGGCTTAGTGCCAGAGCCGGAGGGTGTGATATCTGAAGACAGCGGCTTAGTGCCAGAGCCGGATCATGGACCATCAGGCCGAGAGGTGGGAACAGTGAAGTGGTTCAACCCTTCGAAGGGGTACGGGTTTGTTGAGCGCGAAAGCGGCGATGATGTGTTCGTGCATTTCAGTGAAATCCAGGCGGATGGCTACCGCACTTTGGCCGAGGGGCAGAGAGTTGAATTCACTGTGGCGGAGGGAGCCAAAGGGATGCAGGCCACATCGGTTTTGGCGCTTAACTGATTTCTAATAGATGAAGGTCTCTTGCCTGCACGAGAATCTCGCCAGAGGGCTAGGCATAGTAGGCCGCGCGGTGGCCGCACGCAGCACGCTACCAGTGCTTGCAAACGTGCTGCTGGCTACAGAAGACTCCCGGCTGCGATTGTCGGCCACCAACCTGGAGCTTGGAATTACCTGTTGGATTGGCGCTAAGGTTCATACAGAGGGCTCAACCACCGTGCCGGCGAAAACCTTTATTGACCTTGTGGGCACTCTACCGAGAGAGCGAGTGGATCTTGAGTTGACCACACGCACGCAAACACTGCAGGTAGCGTGTGCCCAGGTTAACAATGACATTAAGTGCATTGACGCTCAGGAGTTTCCGGTGCTACCATCGGCGGACGATGCGAAGGGGATTGAGTTAAATGTGCGCGACCTGCGCGCGATGATTGATCAGGTTGTATTCGCGGCAGCGACGGATGACTCGCGGCCCGTTCTGACCGGTGCGGAGGTTAAAATCGAAAACGGCGAGGTTTCCTTCGCCGCCGCTGACGGTTTTCGGCTTGCGCTGTGCAACTCCGCGCTTTCCATTACCGATCTTGAGCCAATTAGTGCCATAATCCCGGCACGCAGTCTGGCGGAGTTGGCCCGCATCATAGGGGATCAGGAAGATTCAGTGACGCTTACACTTCCGCCTAGCCGTGGGCAGGCTATATTTAAGGCGGACGATGTGGAGTTGGTTTCGCAGCTGATTGAAGGAAAATTCCCTGATTATCAGCAGCTGATTCCGGAATCTTATGCTACGCGCACAGTGATTGGTACTGATGCGTTCCTCAATGCGTGCCGAGCGGCGCAGGTCTTCGCGCGCGATGCGGCTTATGCGGCGCGGCTGAATATCAAGCCCGGCAATGGCTCAGACCCGGGAAGCGTAGAGGTTAGCGCGAACGCGGCAGAGACTGGGTCAAACGAGTCGGTATTAGAAGCCACGGTTGAGGGCGACGCCGTGGAAATTGCTTTTAACGTCAGGTATTTGACTGACGTGTTGCATGTGATTGATACCCCTAACGTGGCCCTGGAAACAAACGGCGAGTCTAGCCCCGGGGTCATTCGGCCTGTCGGCCGCGACGATTTCATCAGCGTAATCATGCCGATGCACATCGGGCACTGATGCTTCCTTCGACCGCATCTAATCCTCCACCCCCCACTCTCCAGTTAAAGGGACAAAACGCACCGGTGTAAGCCTCTCGCCCTTGCAGTGGACACCCTCCTTCACCCAGTACTGCAACCACTCATGGTGGCGCGTCCCGACCGGGGCAACTAGCCGGCCGCCGTCGGCCAGTTGCGTAAGCAAAGGGTGCGGCACTCGGGGGACTGCGGCGCTGACCAGAATGGCGGCAAACGGGGCGTGTTGCGGCAGGCCCGCACCCCCATCTCCAGGCAGTACTTCCACGTTTTTTACTTCGAGGGTACGGAGCCGCTCGGCGGCAGCCTCCGCAAGGTCGGGGATGCACTCGACGGTGAAGACGCGTCGCGCCAGGAACGCTAGCACAGCGGCCTGATAGCCTGAGCCGGTTCCGATTTCGAGCACGCTGTCGGCCGCGGTTAGTTGCAACAGCGCGGTCATGCGCGCTACGATGTAGGGCTGGGAGATGGTCTGGCCACTGCCGATGGGCAGTGGCGTGTCCGCGTAAGCATCGGTTTGTAATTCCGGTGGCACAAAGAGGTGGCGCGGTACGGCGCGCATCGCCTGCAGCACGCGCTGGTCATCGATACCGCGCGGCAGTAATTGCGCGTCCGCCATGCGTTGGCGCAACTGCTTCCAGCGGTCTTCTTCGTCTGGGTTACCCATGGCCGCGTTTATTATCATGGTGTTTGGCCTTTTGCGACAGCCCGCCAATAGACGGCATATTCGTGGCGTTTCTAACCCCCCCCCAGCCTATGTTTAATGCAAAGCCCTCTGGAACACAAATGGTACTGTAGATGTTTTGCAGGCGTCAACCTGAATTCTGATCATCGTGTGAGTTCGTGCTGGGGCATTGTGATATTGTTGTGGAGTGTATAATGGATAACGGTGTGTAGGCTCGTATCTTTTCTTTTATTTTGGTGGTGCACCGTAGATATGGAGACTCTACGTCTTCAATCGTGGCCAGAAATCTAGGCGAATAAGGGGTGTTCTTTCCGTAGGCCGCTTGATGGAACGTACCTCTTGGCCGAATCTGTGGCAGATGTGTCACGGAAGGATGTTGTTCGGAACCTACAGCGCGGCGCGAAGACCGAAAATTGGCTCCACTCTCTATCCACTGGCTAGGGTACAGGGGATTTACGGGTATATCCGAGACGTGGTCTTGTTGTGAGGTGTGTTAATGTAATAATACATCTTCAAAACACTCAATAATTTATAGTTCGGCACTTTCTTAATTGCTAATGAAACAATGACCGCCCGATAAGGCAGGCTGGAGGTGAACACATGAACGTAGAAACGTTAATCAGGAACAGTAGGCCGTTCCTTGCATACATAGTGAATTGGCAGGCAGGCCTACTCGAGATGTCGCTATCTGAGGCGGTCAATAATCCTAAGGCCGCCGCTGTAATTTCGGTGGACGTTATTAACGGTTTCTGCCACGAAGGGCCGCTTTCGAGTCAGCGCGTGAAGAACATTATCGGGCCCATCGTCGGTCTGTTTGAGCGCGCTCGTGCCTTGGGCGTAGAACACTTCATTCTAACGCAAGACGAGCACGATCCTGACGCGGTTGAATTCGGAAGTTACCCGCCCCATTGCGTGCGTGGCACTATGCAAGCGGATACAGTCCCGGAGTTACGGGAGCTGGCCTTTTTTAGAGACATTACGGTTATACCGAAAAACTCGATCAGCTCTACGATTGACACCGCATTGTTAAACTGGATTGATGAGCATCCACTGGTGGACACATTTTTTATCGTCGGAGATTGTACAGACCTATGTACCTATCAGCTAGCTATGAGCATTCGCTTGCGAGCGAGTGCTCGGAATCTGCACCAGCGGGTGGTGGTTCCTGCCGATTGCGTAGACACTTACGATCTTCCGGTTACGTCCGCTAATGATGTCGGCGCTGTGCCGCACGACGGTGATTTGCTGCACCATGTGTTTCTCTATTCTATGATGCTCAACGGTGTGGAGATAGTGAAAAGCCTGAAGTGACCAGCCTCGGTGCCCAGCGTATGAACAACTAGGTGTTTAGTTCGACCACACTTTTGGATTAACTAGATGCGGCGGGCGTTCGCCTTGCAATACTTGTAGAGTCTGGCTCAGTGCAGCCTGCCATAGACGATCTTTCCCAGCGGTGGTCGCTCCGGCGATATGGGAGTGACAATGACATCATCCCGCCCCAACAAAGGATGATCTGGCGGCGGCAATCCTGAGGCAAACACATCCAGACCAGCCCCAGACAAACGTCCTGTATCTAAAGCGTCATGCAGCACAAGCTCATCAACAATACCGCCGCGAGCGACATTGATGAGAATCGCGCCTGGCTTCATCTGGGCTATGCGATCAGCATTGATTAGATTACGGGTTTCTGGCAATAGAGGGACATGCAAGGAAACGACATCTGCCTGACTGAGTAATGCTTCTAGGGTGGGGCTTAAGGTGACGTAAAGTTGTTCGGCCAATTCTGTCTTTACAAAGGGATCATACCCCATCACTATCATACCGATGCCCATATTCGAGTCAAATGTCTCCTGTGTGGAACCACCACCGGAGCAAGGCGCAAGTACTGATGTGTCAATCCTGGTTTCGACGGTCATACAATCTAACCCTTGACACTCCTTATATTATGTTTCTATGGTGTGAACCCAGTTGCCGCATGTCATTCACGCCGTCCCGCGGAAATGGTTTTCTAGTAAACAGGCAAGGGGTTTTTGCTAAGGTAATCGGTGCGACAGCGTCTGCCGGACGGCCGAAGACGTAGTGTCGTTGGGCGTGGGCAATGACCGAAAGCGAGTAACTAGAGAAACCATGCAATTCGTCACCCCGGGTTGAGCAACTTTTGGGACGCCGCCTTGACCGCAGCAATGATCGACTGATATCCAGTACAACGGCAAATGTTTCCAGATAAAGCCTCTCGGATTTCGTGTTCGGTCGGGTCGGGATTGCGTGCTAATAAGTCCTGAACTGTCAGCAAAAAACCGGGGGTGCAAAACCCGCACTGCACACTGAAGTTTTCCCAGAAGGATTGCTGGATGGGGTGCAGCTCATCGCCTTGGGCCATGCCCTCCACGGTTTGGATGTCGTGGGAATTAGCCTGCACAGCAAACATAATACAGGCGCGAATCGGCTGGCGATCAAACAGCACTGTGCAAGCCCCGCATACGCCGTGTTCACATCCTACGTGGGTCCCGGTTAGCCTCAGTTGACCGCGCAGAAAGTCGACGAGTGTCAGCCTTGGTTCAACCATTCGCTCATACGTGACCCCATTTACGGTCAGCTTGACCAATCGTGAGGGCTTCCGGATGGGGTTAGGCTCCTTTTTCATGATCAACTCCGGTTTTTTGTGGCCCGCTCGGCCGCCTGTTGCAAAGCGGATGAGACCAGGACCGAGGCCAGATGGCGACGAAAATCCGCAGAGGCGTGTATGTCGCCATCTGGTTTAATCTCCTGACTGGCTTGGTGGGACACTTCGCTAATCAAATCTTGGCTTATGGTTTCTCCGTCCAACATTGTCTCAGCATGTCGTGTCCGTATCGGTGTCGGACCACCGCCAATTAATACCATGCGAGCGTCGGTACAGCGCCCTGCGTTATCCAGACTTAACCGGATCGCAACCCCGAGCACAGCAAAATCACCGTGCCTCCGGCTAAACTCAACAAACGACCATCCAGCGCCGTTGGGCCACTTTGGTAGGCGAATCTCAACCAATACCTCCTCCGGTACCAGGGCGTTTGTTAATGTCCACACAAAAAAATCATCTGCAGTTATCACTCGCTCCCCGCCCGCGTTACGCACTAACAAAGATCCGTCCAGAGCCAGTATCAGGGCAGGCCACTCTGCAGCTGGGTCGGCGTGTGCCACACTCCCACCCACCGTCCCGCGATTGCGAATTGCGCGGTGGCCTATGTAAGGGATCGATGTAGCCACTAACGGTTGACGGACTTGCAAGTGGGCTGTGTCTTCCAGAGTACTCTGTCGTGTCATCGATCCCAGGGCGAGGCCATTTTTTTCTTCACGCTGGTAATCGAGGGTTGTTACCCGGTTAAGGTCAATGAGGACCTTTGGGGCGGATAGGCGCATATTTAGTATCGGGCCAAGGCTCTGCCCACCAGCAATGAGCTTGGCGTCATCCCCGTGTTGGTTGAGTAAATCGAGTACTTCATCCAAACTGTCAGGGTCGTAATAATCGAAAGGCGCTGGCTTCATGATTGCTCCTTAATCAACTAAATATACGTTTTATAGGTTATATGATTAGGAAATATTGCGTCTGTCATAAATTTCGGACGATTTTCGTGGGCTACCGTTTTAGTATTAGGATCATAGTGTACAGGCATGGTCTATGCACTAGTTCGAGTTTAGGTCTTAATTGAACCGGATTGATTTTTGCCGTGATATGATTTCTCAGCCTTTAGCCATTCCCATACTCGCTCTGGAGTTATGGGAAGAGAATTCACTTGATGCCCTGCTTCGCCCAGGGCGTCGGCCACAGCATTTGCTGTGGCTCCCCCCATTCCGGCAATTCCGCATTCCCCTGCGCCTTTAGCGCCTAGAGGGTTAAGGCTTGAGGGCGAACACTCAAGCCGTTTTTCGTTCAACCGAGGCACCTCGGCTGATGTAGGCAATAGGTAGTCCATAAATGAACCGCTAAGTAGTTGGCCGTCGTCATCGTACTCAAATGTTTCAAGTAAGGCTCCACCCAATCCTTGCACGGCTCCCCCTTCCACCTGTCCCGTGACCATTCGAGGGTTGATGGCAGTGCCCACGTCGTACACAATCCATACTTGTTTGGGAATTACTGCCCCCGTGTCAGTATCGACCTCTACCTCAACCACCGTCGCGCCGTGCGCGTAGGTCATTTGGCGACAACGGAAGTAGTGGGTTACATCCAAGCCTGGCTCCATATCGGTCGGGCAGTTGTTGGGGCTAGCTTGCTCGGCCACTTGGGCTAGGGTCACTTCACGCTCTGGGGCACTAGTTGCTTGTATCATCCCATTGCTCATGGTCAGCGTGTCCGCGGGTATATCGAGAATATAGGCGGACAGAGCAAGAATCTTCTCTCGCACTTCTTTGGCGGCACAATGCACCGCACTACCTGCCATGACTGTGGCGCGGCTAGCAAAGCTTCCCACCCCATAGGAAATGAGATCGGTGTCGCCATGTAAAACTGTGATTCCTTCTGGTTCAACGGTCAATACGTCTGCCGCAATTTGGGCCAGAGTTGTCTCCAATCCCTGCCCCAAATTAGCTGCGCCGGTGCTGATGGTGATGTGACCAGTCGGGTCAACCAACACTCGCGCTCCTTCAAATGGGCCGAGACCGGTCTTTTCTACAAAGCAGGCCATGCCCAACCCGGTTCGTCTGGGTCCGGTCGAGGTACTATAAGAACGGTGTTTTTGGTAATCGCACAGGCGCAGCACCTCCTTCAAGGCTAAGGGATAATCACCACTGTCATACACAATCTCCTCGCCGAGCGAGTGAGTGCCGACGCTGTAAGGCATTTCTTCGGGTTGGACAAAGTTCTTTAGTCGCAGCTTCACTGGGTCAAGCCCCAGCTCTGTCGCGGCCAGATCCAGCAGGCGTTCGCGCGCGCTGTTGCACTCGTAACGACCTGGCGCACGGTAGGTTCCGGCAGGAGTCTTGTTGGTCAGGACTGAACGTACCTCACACCGATAATTTGGGATGTGATAAGGGCCTGGCAAAATGGCCGCGCTCAGTTCCGGCACAATAATGCCGTGGGTGCGGATGTAGCCTCCCTGATCATGGATGAGCTGAGCTTGCATCCCCAAGAACTTTCCGTCCCGATTGAGAGCAAGTTCAATTTCATAGACCTGCTGTCGGGAGTGATTACAGGCAATCAGGTTCTCCAACCGATCCTCAATCCATTTAACTGGGCGGCTAAGACGTAGCGCTGCGTAAGGGATCAGATGATCTTCAGGGTAGAACTCTCCGCGCACACCAAAACCGCCCCCCACATCTGGCTCGATCATCTGTATCTGACTTTCAGGCATCTCCAACATGTGTGCCAGCACCATCCGATTAAAGTGAGTGACTTTGGTGGGTCCCCAAACCCGCAGTCGCCTCTGACCCAAATCGTAGTACGCTATAAGGCCTCGCGTCTCCAGAGGTACTCCGCTGTGTCTACCGGACACAAATCGCAGCTTGGTAACATGTTCCGCTTTTGCAAAAGCAGTCGTTATATCGCCCTTCTCCATTACAAAGTGGGATGCTACGTTGTCGACCGCTTCGTCATGCAAGGCTATAATAGGGTCAGCCTCGGCATCAATATAGACTGGCAACGGCTCATAATCGACCACCATTTGCTCTAAGGCATCTTCAGCCTGATAGCGACTCTCAGCCACTATCAAGGCCACTGGATCCCCGACGTAGCGTACGCGATCGGCTGCAAGTGGATATTGCAGAAATGGCTCCAGAGATCCGTAAGGGTTCAGTCGTATTGGGATAGGCTTGACCGATGAGATGTCGTCAAAAGTGAACACCGCCACCACCCCTGACAAAGCAAGTGCTGGTCTGGCTTCGATGCCGAGTACGCGGGCGTGAGCGTAGGGGCTACGCAGAACCGCAGCGTGGAGCATGTCAGGAAGCTGGATGTCATCTATGTATCGACCGCATCCGCGCAGAAAGCGATTGTCTTCGATACGCTTGAGGGATACACCGATGCCTTTTTTCTGATTTGGTGCCATTTTTCCTATGCAATCTGGGCCATGTTCCTTGCTCAGGAGATTTTCACTGGGATGCGATTACAAAGTTCCGGTACAATTCACTAGATAGATGTTGTTAGGTTCCTGCAGCCCATGATAGGCAGCACATCGGGTCAGCGCCGCATCTAAACAAAATTATTTTATCCATTTTCCCGCTTCAGCGCTAATACCCTCTCCGGTGTCAGCGGCAAATGTATTTCTGTAGACTGCACCTGTAAGGCGTCCATGACCGCGTTGGTGATGGCGGCAGGTGCGCCGATGGTACCACTTTCGCCCACACCCTTAATCCCTTCCTCGCTCCATGGGGAGAGTGTTTCCATGTGCACAATCTGTATTTGGGGCGATTCGTATGCCCCAGGTACCAGATAATCCATTAGTGAGCTGCTCAACAACTGGCCTTGCTCGTTGTACAACAACTCCTCCCACAAAGCTATGCCGATTCCTTGAACTACACCCCCACGCACCTGTCCCTCAACGATGTCCTGGTTAACAATACGACCACAATCCTCGGCCACCACGTAATTCTTGACCTTCACCTCACCGGTGTGATTATCGACCTCTACCAGAGCCATATGAACGGATGCAGAACTGACCGCTGGCGGCGGATCGTAAGTGGCATGAACTGTGAGACCCGGTTCAACATTGGGCGATAGTTCCTGAAATGGAGTGTGGGCTAGCTCCGCCAGGCTAGCGAAGGTAAGGCAAGCCCCCAAGTGGCTTTTGTGGGTCGCGACCCCATTGGAATACGACACTTGGGCCGGATCAACATGCCAATGGGCCGCTGCGAGTTGGATTAACTTCTCCCGCATCTTTCCAGCGGCTTTCAACAAGGCCCCACCTCCGCTGACCATACTTCGGCTCGCAAAGGTCCCCGAGCCATATGGGGTGATCGCAGTATCACCGAGATATACTCGAATGTTTTCGAAGGACACTCCCAGCGCTTCCGACAGAAGTTGGGCAAAGGTCGTTTTTTGACCTTGCCCCTGCGATGGTGTGCTGACAAAGACCTCGATTTGGCCTTGCCGGTCTACACGCAGGCTGGCTGCGTCAAAGGCGGGGACATTGACCATGCCCCGTTTGCGATAGGCGCCACGACCCATCCCAGTCGCCTCGACAGAGCACGAGAGACCGATTCCCAACAGCCGTCCCTCGGTCAATGCCTCGGCTTGTCTCTTACGCCAGTGAGGGTAATTGGATTCTTTAACGGCTAGATCAAGCAACGCCGGATAATCGCCGCTATCATAAACCGGTCCAGCCGGTGTTTTGAAGGGGAATTCTGTTGGCTGGGCCAAATTCTTCATGCGCACAGTCAAGGGGTCCATTTCCAGTTCGTGGGCCAGGTTGTCCAGGAGCCGCTCTATGACCATCGGGCCTAACACAAATCCGACCCCGCGATACGCCCCCATAGGACACTTGTTGGTGGCTACAGCATAACCTTCATAGGCATAGTAGCGAAAGTTGTAGGGACCTGACAACGCGCTCCCGATAGTGAAAGGTTCCAACGCCGCGGTTAGCGGGAATGAGTTGTAGGCTCCCACATCGCAAATGGCTTTGGCCCTTAGGCCGACAATCTTGCCATCAGCCTGGGCGGCCAGTTCGGCCTCGACCACATTGTCGCGAGCGTGGAAGCTAGCGCGGAGATTTTCCATGCGGTCCTGGGTCCATTTGACCGGGCAACCCAACTGTCGGGCCAGAAATGTCACTATCAGTTCTTCCGGCAAAGCTTGCATTTTAGTGCCAAATCCGCCACCGACATCGGGGGCTATCACACGTATCTGATTGGCCGGGAGGTCCAATGACTCACTTATGGCATCGCGGAGTAGGTGAGGCACCTGTGTCGAAGACCAGACAGTCAAATCATCGTTTTCGGGGTGATAGTCGGCTACGACCCCACAGTTTTCCATAGCCAGACCGGTCACGCGGGGATGCCGGAACGTGCCCTTTACATGCACATCCGCTTGTTCAAAAGCTACTCGGTCTTCTTCTGACACAGTCTGGGTCCGCAACAGGATGTTACTCTCCAAAATCTCATGAACGAGGGGACTATCAGCTACCATCGCCACAGTGGGTGAATCTACAACGGGTAAGGGATCGTACTCCACGATCACCTGTTCAATAGCATCTTCGGCGTGATAACGATCCACGGCAACGACTACTGCCACGGCCTCTCCGACGTAGCGAACTTTTTCCCAAGCCAGTGGATGCCAATCCGTGGCCTGGAAGTCGGCGTGCTCCAACAGCGGGCGAATCGGTTTGATTTGGGAAAGTAAAGTGTGACCACTCAGAACGGTGAGGACACCGGGCTGTTGTTTAGCGACCTTCACATCAACCTTGATGATCCGGGCGTGGGCGTAGGGGCTACGAACAAAGGCCAAGTGGACCGTACCGACTGGGTTGATATCATCAATGAACCGACCCTGACCGCGCAATAACGGGAGTTGTTCTTGACAGAGGCGAGATTTTGTTGTGGTCACGTCATCTCCAAAGACGAAGATTTTTTATGCCAATTGATGGGATCTCACGCTGGTTGAGAATATTGTGCAATTTGATAGACACACTGTTTCGAAACGGTTGTACGTCCTGATCGCTAACGATGATCGGACCAGAACATCGATGGTTTCGAGATTATGCTGACAGGCGATTTGATCATTGATTCGCTTTTGTTGGGAGACAGTATCTCTCAGTTTATTTACTCGCAATGGTGAGGATGTTGCATTGTTTAGGTATCCATGATTGCTTTGCGTTGGCCGCCATCAATTTCTATCATAGTGCCATTAATAAAGTGGGCTCGGTCAGATGCCATAAAGGCTGTTAGGTCGGCCACCTCCTCTGGGGTACAGATACGCCCTAGTGGAATACTGGCCTTAGCGAGCCTGTCGGCGTCTTCTGTGGTGATGTTTCGATCACGCGCCATCGCTTCAAGTAGTCCATCCCAACGCTCCGTGGCTACGGGCCCAGGGTTGATGGCTACAAATGTGATGTTGTCCTTTCCGTACTGACCAGCCAGGGACAAGGTAAGGTTTTGGCCGGCGGCATTAGCGGCCCCAGGCGTGATTTCCCAGTAGGATACTTTAACGCCGTCATTGCCTATGACATTGACCACACGTCCTTTGCCCTGCTTGCGCATGTGGGGAATGATCTCCTTACAGCACCGTACATATCCCATGAACTTAAGCTGGAGAGATTGAGCCCAGTCCTTCTCTGTCAAGTTTTCCAGGACACCACCAGGGGAGCTACCGGCATTGTTGATCAAAATGTCGATGCGCCCAAAATGGGCAACGATCATTTCGACCATCCGTTTGACATCTCCAGACTGAGTTAGGTCAGCAGTTACGGAAAACATTTCATTCCCTGTCTCTCGCTGAATCCCGGCCGCTACTTCATCCAGTAGGTCCCTTCCACGAGCACAAATGGCAACGCGACATCCCTCTCTAGATAGGCCGAGGGCAATCGCCTTACCAATCCCTTTGCTACCGCCCGTTACCAGGACAACTTTGTCCTCTAATCCTAGGTCCATCAGGCCCCTCCCTTATATTTGTGGATGTAGACTACATTTCAGCTGTATATATGATCCTTGTTGCTTGCTGTCTGATCGGGCACAGTGCTTAATATAGATCTGTCCGCCGATCTTTGAAAACATGGTTTGCGTTACCAATTTGTTTATAATTGGCTACGGTTGGCTCAATCTCAGCGACAAGCAGCATTTCTTTGTCCGAGCTGCCCGGCCCGGCGATGATGTGTCCATTTGGGGTGGCGATCAGGCTTCGTCCCAGATAACTGACACCTTTTTCTGTCCCTACGCGGCCCGCACAAAGCACATAAATCTTGTTGGCATAGGCTTGCCCCAGAGCGAGGTGCGCCGCTCCGGGCAATCCGTATTGATCCAGGGGTTGAGATTTGCCAACATCCGTCCAGGTTTTGGGCAGGCAAAGCAACTGGATACCATCCAACGCCAATGAACGTACCGCCTCAACAAACCGGAGGTCGTAACAGATTAGCATTCCGATCTTGGTGCCGTCGAAAACAGCCGTTTGCCGAAAAGATTCTCCCGCAGCTAGACGCTGTTGCTCCCAGCCAAAGAGATGCATCTTGCGATAGTGGGACAGCAAACCGGTTTTGTCGAGGCAAATTGCCGTGTTGTAAAAGAGGCCATCTTTGCATTCCAAAATTCCAGCCACAATGGCAATTTCCAAATCTCGACTTGCCCGTAACCAAGCGTGGAACGATTGACCAGACGGGATTTCTTCTGACCAACGGCTTAGATCCTCATCTCCAAGCATGTAGGGGCTGGTACACATCTCCGGCAACACGACCAGTCTTGCTCCCTGGGCAGCGGCAGAACGAATCATACGCAGCGTATTTCCAAGGTTGCGGGCACGGTTCTCACTAGGTGACATTTGGGCAACTGCAACTTTTATTGACATATATTATGCAGTTGAGGCGGGAGTTTCTAGGAGCTCAACTATTGTGCCACCCAGTTCAACCCCAGCGAGAAAGGCGATGCGTTTTCCACGGGCCCCTTCAGTGGGACCCAATATTACCTGCGCTCCTTGTTCAACCGCATGGGCTAGGGCTGCGTCAAGATTGTCAACCTGAAAGGCCATATGATGCACACCCTCCCCACGGTCTCGCAGGAACTCCGCATTTAACCCCTCCGAAGTTATAGGCTCGAGCAATTCAATGTCCATCTCCTCTATTGGAATAAATCCAATCCTGAGAATGTCTTTGTAATTTGCAGTCTCTGCCAACTTCAGGCCAATGGTGCGTTCTAAAGCGGCGGCGGTAGCGTCCAAGTTCTTGACTATGATACCGACATGGTCTAGTTTCATCACAGTCATTCGTCAATCCACGCCAACACTCGGGCGGGTGCCCCATCACCTTCCTCCAACTTAATTGGAAACGCCAACAGGGTAAACTCGGAGACCGTGATCTGATCGATGTTGATGAGGTTTTCAATGAGCGGGATACCTGCGCCAAGAAAAATCTGGTGGCAGGGATAAGGATAGACACTGTCAACGGAAAAATCCATCGCGAGAGCTACGATTCCGACATTGACAAACCAATGCGCAGTCTCCTCGTCCAGATACATGTTACCTTTGTACAAATCTGGTCCTTTCCAGCGAGGTGCGGCCCAGTTGGCATGCATTAGGACGCGATTCCCTCGGAGATGTTCGTCTGGGGGCATCCCTCCGGCCCGAATGTCTTCAACTGTCACTGCTTTGCCAGGCTGTGCAATCTTACGCAGATCACACACAAATGTTTTGCCGCAAAAGATTACCAAGGGTATCTGATCGATCGTCAAGCCGTCAGCATAGAAATGCTGAGGAGCATCGATGTGGGTGCCCGTGTGAATGCTAAAAACAACTTTGGTGTTAGACCGTCCGTCAGCCTCATGGGTAGTGATCGGTTCCATCGAAATACGGGGGTGTCCTTCAAGCGGCGTCACCGATGGACTGAAGGGCATGGTTAAATCTATTAGTTTGATGACATTCCTCCTCTGTGATTATCTGTTTAAGCGTAAAGTGCCATGGTCAATTATCCGTTTCCCGTCCAGCTCCACCGTTGGATTGAGCAACATACCATCAAGATGAATGTTGCTAGTGACCTTGCCACCAAGAACGTGGTTGTCACCAATACCAATATGCACAGAGCCTTCTAGTTTCTTGTCTTCAGCTAGATTGCCAATGAGGCGCGCTTGGGGGTTAGCGCCAATCGCAAACTCGGCGATGTTGTTAGCACCGTCATCACTTGAATCTATCAATTGGCGGAGCGTGTCGGCCGAACGCCCTCCTTTTATGGAAACTATCCGTCCCTCGGCTACACCCAAATGTATCGGCTCGTCCAACAAACCCATACCGTCCATTGAATGCTCGATGACCAAGATTCCTTCGGTTGTGTCTTCCACGGGACTGATGGCAATTTCCCCATCCGGCATGGCCGCAAACGTACCCGGCCCTTTCACCACGCCATCCAAAATGTAAGACAGGCGACCGTCCATACTCATGACCAAATCGGTTCCTTTTTCGGTGCCAATATGGGCCTGTTTAGCTGCACTCATCAAGTTGGACACTTGCAGACACCTGATTGCAATTTGCTGGTAATCGGCGTTTATTGCTCCATAAAGCATTAAATCCTCGGTGATGCCGCGCAATACTAGCACTCTGCCCCCAGCCTGCATCGCATCTCTCATGGCATCTGTGTGCGTCATAGCATGGGTTACGATCTGGAACACCGCATCCGCCTCTTTCATGGCGGCGGTGATTATCTCTGGCACTTCGCTGCCGTGCTGCGCGCGCGGAGCCATAACGACCAATATGGGGTCTGTATCGAATGTGGCAGCTACGGTGATGAATATTTCAGCCAACGGCAACCGTTCTGTGTCTGTCACTACGCAGACGCGCTCACCATTCTGTAGCTTCATGTTTTCGCACATCATTCGGTTTACGACTTGGAGAAGTTTTGGATCATTCATGCCGAGTTTATACGTAAGGGATATTTAGGTGATCGTAACAAGGCGGTTAATTCCTCCTGTTTTTTTATCGCTTAATTATTCGTAGCCTGTAACCCTAAGGGTTCTCATGACAAACAATGTTTGCGCCCTAGTTACCTTGGAGACGGTGGAATGCTCTAGGCCAATCGCCCCACAGGACTTTGTGGCACGTCTGATATGGACAGTTGTAGGATATCCTATGTTCTTCCGGTACGCAGTGGGGCAACTGAATATGCTATCCGTCGTCATATTTCCTCAGTTGTCTTCTGCCCCTATCCACCATGTTGTGCGCCCGTTTTTCAGCTTCATGTAGGATCCGATCCTCATCTAGGGTAAGCAATTCACGGTTGCGCATTAACCATTTCCCATCCACCATGACGTCACATACATCACTACCTTTAGCACAGTGTACTATGTTGGCAACCAGGTTGTGTACAGGCCTGAGGTGCGGAGCATCGAGATTGATCAAAATCAAATCAGCAGGCGCACCGACCCTAAGCACACCATTGTTTTCGAGGCCAACAGCTTTAGCCCCTACCTGCGTGGCCATACGCAATGCTGTGTCTCCTGAGATCATCTCCGGATCAAGTGTCTGATATTTGTGAATGAGTGCAGTCTGTCGTATGGTGGCGAACATATCCATGTCCCCGTTTGAACCGGGACCATCGGTGCCTAGGCAGACCTGCACCCCAGCATCTAAACATCGCTTGATTGAAGGGAAAGGCATCGCAAGTTTCATGTATGTGATGGGACAGTGGGGAACAATCACCTGCTTGTCCACCAGTATTTCGATATCCTTGTCATCAAGATGAATGCTGTGTGCCGCGATCGTAACATCGGGCACATCGAAAACACCCAAACTATCTAGATGCTGCACAGGACGCAATTTGTAGCGTGCAAGCGACTGATCCACCTGATCCTGTGTTTCGGCGAGATGTAGGTGGATGCCTCTACCTACATCGTGGGCAATTTCGACAATCCTGCGGAGAAAGTCATCTGGACAAAGATAGGGTGAGTGGGGCCCAATATAGGTCTTTATCCTGCTACCTGAATTCTCATCTAGTTCCTTCATCCAACGTACAGTGCCGTCCAATCCTGGCCCAACCTCGGTGTCAGTGCCCATGCCAAACACGGTCCATGTGAGCGCCGCATTCAAACCACTTTCTTGGACTACATCAGCTACACGATCCATGTAGAAGTACTTATCATTGTATGCGACTGTGCCTGATCGGATCATCTCTGCAGCCGCTAGGGATGCTCCCCAGTACACATCGTCAGGCGTCAACCCGCTTTCGGGAACCCAGATGGATTCCAACCAGTCGACAAAAGGAAGGTCTTCAGCCCAACCCCGCACCATGTTCATGGGACTATGGCAATGTGCATTCACAAGTCCGGGCATGACTACTTTGCCATCACCATCTACGGCCTCGTCAGCTTTCAAATCACTTGAAGATTCTCCAACCTGGACGATGATACCGTTTTCAACTATTAATTTACTGTTTCTGTGAATAGTCGCATCATCGTCTAGCGTGATGATGTCAACATTGTTAATAGATTTTCTTATACTCACAATGAGACCCTAGTCAGTTGTTGTTTTATCGCGAAGAGACGGAGGTGCCCAATGTACCCATACAAGTCAGCGTGGCATAGAACAGCAGTGGTGCCTCTGCGACGACCCCATCTCCCACAGCGTCCGTATACCGCGTATTGTATCCCCATGAACTAGATAATCAATCCTATTGATGGGAGATGCCAGTTTCCTTGGACTGCATCTGGCCCAAATATCTCTGCACGATTGCAGCATACATTGCAACAGTGTTCGACAAACTCGTTATTTCTACCCACTCATCCGCCGCATGCGCATTACCTCCCTTTGGACCAAAACCGCATAAGGTAGGTATTCCAGCCTCAATCAACATATAGCCTTCGTTACCAGGCCCAGCCCCCACAGCTCTCCATTTCCTCCCTGTTGCTTCTTTTGTGACCTCAACAGCAATTGATACCAATGGGTGATTCATAGGTAAGGCCACTCCAGGAAAACTGTTTTTCACATTTATCTTTACTTTTAACCCGGGGCGCCGCTCCATCTCTTTGTCCGCCACTGTTTCCACATTCGCGAGTATGGCGTTGGGATCCTGGCCTGGTAGTAACCGGATGTCTACCAAGGCGGATGCAAAAGCTGGTACCACGCTCTCGAAATCCCCACCCTTGAACAACGTACCAGGTGTTATCACATTACTCAAATCGCCGAAGGCAGGATGAGTTGACCCATCAATAACCATCTCTTCGAGTTTCAACAGAATGGCTGCTAAACCCATAACTGCATTTGTGCCACCTACTCCATTATTCCACTCCTCACTACCCGTGTGGATAGCCTTGCCGGTCGCACTTAACTCCAGCCGCAGGAGACCACGATGTCCAATACAGACTATATCGCTGGTGTAGGTATATATTGCACCTTGCGCTTGGAGGAGGTTTTGATCAAGAAGATGACGGACTCCTATCTTGCTCGTTGCTCCAGATTCCTCATCTGCAACCGCCGCCAAAGTAACCCTTGTGGCATTGCCATCAAGAAGGAGTTGATCTCTTATTATTGCAAGAGTATAAAGAGCACAAGCGATGCCTGCCTTGTTGTCGGCGGCGCCGCGTCCATATAGGCGACCATTACGTTGTGTAGCATCAAACGGTGGAGAAGCCCAGGTTTCTTCAGGTCCGGGCGCAACAGTGTCCATGTGGGCTATGAAGACAAACTCTAGTGGGCCGTTTCCCCAGCTGGCCATGACATTTGGTCTTGTCGCATCTGCGGCTTCCACTTTGGCTTGGAGATCAATTTTCCGGGCTTCTTCCGCGATTCGCAGAGCAACGGCCATCTCACTGTTTCTGCCATTAACAGACTGTAAATTGACCAGATCGCACAGAAATTTCACCATTTTGTCTTCGTGTGACTTAGCAACCACTTGCAGGTCGGTTAGAGGAGACAGCATGGTTCAGGTCAATGCCGCTTCAATTAGTTCCAAGAATATCTTGGTCGAAATCTCGGTCACCAAGCTTGCGTTTGGAGGATTTCCACTCAGGCCCATCCAGTCCACCATGGATTGACCCCGGGAAAGGCCTCCAGCAGTCTCAACGGCAACATATCGCTGCTCAATTGTTGACGCAACATCTGAGTCCAACACTGTTGCCATCGCTATCGGGTCCGCAGCAAAAAATACACGATCTCCAACAATACCCTCAATGCGATCTAGCGTCACTTGAGAGATTCTCCTAAAGAAATCAGATCGCTTCGATTTCATGGCGAAAATCCGCGTCAAATCATTCGCGGCTACTGGATACGCTAGTGTGGTTTCCCAGTCAACAACCGTGACCATGGGCCACCGCGTCAGAACAATCCTGGCAGCATCAGGGTCACGATAGAAGTTGTACTCTGCTGTGTAGTTAGCCGTGTTTCCTTGTGCCCGAATGGCACCACCCATGATGGTCAAACTCCGATACTTTTCAGGTAAATCAGGGTCCAGTATCAATGCAACGGCAATGTTTGTAAGAGGACCCAGCGCCACAAGGTCTACGTCCTGAGTATACTTATCTGCAATTGAGCAAATTGCATGTGAGGCATGCCCTGGATTGGGCGTAACCGAGGCCGGTGGAACGCCAGCATCCCCTAGCCCATCAATGCCGTGAAAGCTAGCGGCATCCTCCCGCGGCGCGCCCAGTAGTGGTTGAGCGCATCCCACATACACGGGCACATCTAAA
Organism: Anaerolineae bacterium; assembly: GCA_963578565.1. Taxonomy (GTDB): domain Bacteria; phylum Chloroflexota; class Anaerolineae; order Anaerolineales; family UBA11657; genus CAJWGI01. Next base: position 4,102 of record CAUZCX010000016.1, on the reverse strand, counting down.
CCCAAAAACTCAACCAGCTTACATGCGTTTGCGGAGGTGTACTCGAGGTTTACGTTACCAGCCACGGTGGTAATGGCATGCAGCGCTGTATCAGGATGTGCACTTGCCATCATTATTGCGAGTGCATCGTCGATACCCGGATCTGTATCTACTACCAGACGTTTCATAAGTTGGCTCTCCCAAATATCATTTGTCTGGAAGCTTCATTGCTTCATCAGCGTCGCACAGGAATATCATATCTTTGATTCATGCAGCCGCTGTGATGCCTTCAGCATCAAAGTGATCTCATGCGCATCGTGCTTACTTCGATTTAGGTAGTCCATTGATGAAAGATATGTGATCACACTATCGGCGCCCGGGAGTTTTGTGCCGGCACCCCACACTGTGGTCGCGAGTGCCCCCAGCAAATTCGAGAGCATAGCTGTTGCACCGATACTCATTTGCGACAGCCATCCGAAGATAATTCCGGCAGTAAATGAATCGCCGGCTCCGGTAGTGTCCAGTGTTGTCACCTCGTGGGCATTCAGTATTGTGTGTTCCTCTGCAGTCGCCACGACACAACCTCCGCCGCCCAACTTGACCGCCACCAGATCCGGCCCTCTGGAAACGATGTCCCTCGCGATAGCATAAGGATCTTGTTCGTCAGTCAAGTGACGACCTTCATCATATCCAACAACACAGATTGTTAACTGAGGGATCAAAGAAAGGATCTCTGAAGTTTGCTCCATTACTGGTCGAAGGCTGGTGTCCATGCTAACCGGCACATTGGCTGATCGCGCAATGTCAATCGCTTCAAGCAATACCGATCGATTTGATTGGCGGGTCACAGGGTGCCCCGTAACCTGCAGCATGTCTGCCCTTGCTATCAGGTCCAACGGCAATTTTTCTGGCTCGACCCAATTATTCGCCCCCCATGCGTTGAAGAAAGTTCGCTCTCCACTCGGAGTTACGACGGCTATATTTAGACCAGTAGCCACCCCGGGGATGGTGGATATTCCAGATATATCTACCCCATTCACATCAAAGGCATCCGATACCATTTCTGACCAGATGTCGTCACCCATACAACCTATCAGTTGCGCTTTGGCACCGAGCTTAGTCAGGACGATCGCAGTGTTTGCTACTACGCCGCCTGTTTCAATGCTGTAAGAATCGCATAGGCCGTCTCCGCCTTCAGAAGGATACGCGTCGATAGGCAGTGTGATATCGACATTGATGGGCCCAAGTAGACACACGGTCGGGGATGCTTTCGCAGATGCTTTCATGCCACAGCACTCCGGATAACCTCGCAGAAATCGGATACGCGTTCCATATCCTTGCGAACTTTGTCTCCTGGCACATTGGTGGCAGTGTTGCTATCCACCCCCCATGGTTCCACGGCCTTGATGGCCTGCACAATATTTGCTGATGATAGGCCTCCGGCAAGTATCACCGGACACCTGACTGCCTGAACTATACGCCTGCTTACTCCCCAATCATGTGTCATGCCAGTGGCGCCCACCCCGGGCATCCCTGCTACCTTTGTGTCCAACAGTAGATAGTCGCATGTGGTAGCAAAAGCTTTGGCCAGTGTTACACTCTCTGTTCCTTCTACTGGCAACGCTTTCATCAGTCGCGTGCGCGGACTCAGGCTGTCCCTTAACTCGCGCATTGCATGTACATCCACATCTAACGGATCGGTCGATACATGCACTATGTCGGGCTTAACAGCAGCGGCCATCATCAAGATTTCATCGATGCTGGTTGCCATGGTTAGAGCAACCGATGTGCAGATCTCCCGGACGGCATCCGCGATTTCCGCTGCTTGAATCAGGCTCAGCTCGCCACCAACTTGCCCGTAATCGCTGGCTACAAATCCGAGATGGTCTACACCAATTTTGGCGGCCTCGACTGCATCTTCCGGATTGGTGAAAGCATATATCTGAATTATCATATTACATAGGACTTGTCAGGATTTCATTATGCAATATACTTCTGACCTCTGTTTCACCTATTATGAATTATACGGTCAAATGATATCAGTCACTGAGCAGCCAGTTCGTGGCCAGCATTTTTGGCACGGGCAGGACGTTGCCATACAGAGGGACGGCGCGTATGTTCAAAATGTCTCGGTGTGTTTCTGCCGCGGCATGTAGCTGGCAACGCTTAGGTCGCAAGATTGCCTAGGGTATAGCAATTGGAAAAAAATAACAGGGCATGACGTTATCGAGAGGAGCACTGCCTTGGCTACCAAAATAATAATGGATGTGGATACGGGTACCGATGATGCGATTGCTATTATGACGGCTGCGCTTGCGCCTGAAATCGACCTTTTAGGTGTGACTACGGTGAACGGAAACTGTCCAGTGGAAATATGTACGGAGAACACCCTTAGAGTTCTCGATCACATTGGCGCAACAACACCTGTGTTTCAGGGGTGCAGCCTACCCCTTTCCGCCACACTCACTCCTGGTAGAAAGCCAAACATCCCAAGTCTAGAATCCAACAATATTCATGGGCACTTTCTTGACTTGCCGCCCACTCATTCAGCCAAGCAGAGTATTACTGCAGTCGAGTGGCTTATCCGGACCTATTTGCAGTCTGATGGGGACATCACATTGGTGCCTGTAGGGCCACTCACAAACATTGCTTTGGCCATCAGGCAAGCCCCCGAAATATTAGAGAAGATACCAGAGATTGTAATTATGGGCGGGGGACATCACGTATCAAATTGCACTCCATCGGCAGAGTTCAATATCTGGGTAGATCCTGAAGCCGCCCGTGTAGTGATTAATTGTGGGCGTCCGATCAGACTGATTACTCTGGATGCAACCCACGAAGCTTTATTCACTTTGAAAATGTGTGAGGCACTTCGAGATGCTGGCACTCCTGCCGCCACGTGCTCAGCTGCCTTCGCGGAAGTTCGAATTACGGCTTATGACGAGTCCCAACCGATGGCCGCTCCTGGAACTGCACCAATTCACGACGCCCTAGCGGTGTGCGCAATAATGGAGCCTGACGTGGTCTCCACTGTATATGCTCATGTAGATGTTGAAACCGCTGGCGAACTGACGGACGGACGCACAGTGGTAGACATTGATCGGACCGGTAATCGAGGTCGGCGTCCCCCTAATGTTAATGTTGGTGTACATGCAGACGGTGATGCTTTTAGGGAAATGATGCTTCGTATTTTGGCGGGGACGATATGATCAATGCAATTTGTTGTTGGGATAAATTAGTGGATGTAGATATTAGGTTGAGGGCCGACACTGGACTATGAGTACAGGCAATGCAGGGCACAGAGGGCGCTTCAAAGACAACATGATTCAACCAGGCGTCTTCGGCAGCGAGAAGGCTGTGTATGGCATGATTCATCTGCTGCCATTGCCGGGGACGCCGTTCTACGAGCCCGGCAACACTGATAAATCACTTGAAAAGGCAATCAAGGATGTAAAAGCGCTAGCCTCTGGAGGTGCGAATGGTTGCGTAGTTCAGACAATAGATCAGATCTACCCGGTTGGGCCTGAAGTGGATCCGGCGCGTCTGGCCGCATTTGCCAACATTGTTCGTGCTGTCAAAGACAGTAGCCCGCCGGATTTTCATGTGGGCGTACAGATTTTATGGAATGCACTGGAAGCTTCCATGGCCGTGGCAAAGGTGTGCGGCGGCACTTTTGTGCGATGTACTGCGTTGGTGGGTTCTACCATGACGCCGGCGGGAGTGACCCAATCAGATCCTGTCCGACTCAACGATTACCGGAAAAAGATCGCGGCTCTGGATATTTCGCTGCTGGCAGAGATCGAGAGCATGCACTTCAGTTGGCTGAACGGTAAGCCCCTTGCTGATATTGCCGCGGACGCTATTAAAGCAGGTGCAAACGCTGTCGAAATTGCCCATCCGGAAGAAGACAAATGCCTAAGCATGATTGCTGAGATAAAAGAGCAATTTCCTGAGTTACCTGTGATTGTTGGTGGCCACACTAATCATGAGAATGCTGGTCGAATCATGGCCCAGGCGGATGGCGCACTAGTGGGTTCGTGTTTTGAGCCAGAAGGTTGGGGGACGTTCGTTGACGCAAGCAAGGTGGCGGAATATGTTGGCATCGTACGGAATCTGGGATAAT
>CAUZCX010000015.1:0-23215 GCA_963578565.1 Anaerolineae bacterium | reverse complement strand
TGACTGACCGCATGCGGGTCTATCAGAAACGCCCACACCTTTTCTCGCACCGCATTAATTTTGACTACACCCTCGAATTGCATTGGTACATCCAACGTCTAGGTACCATAATTCTACCGCAAATGAGTAGGCATAGCGTCATCGCCGTGTTATAATCGACACAGCATTAAACAAAAGGGAGAATAATTAAATGAATGTTGCTAATCTTGTAAGTATGTTGGCCAGCCTGTCATGGCTGCTGGTGATTGGGAGCGTTTTGTTTGCGGGCGCCAGCGTAGCCCGGGGCGGCCAGGCGCGCTCATTCGCCACCCTCGTGATCGGATCGCTGGCTCTGGCACTGGTACTCTCAACAGTGAGCCAAGGACTGCTATTCATACAGCCCGAAGCGCGCGGCGTAGTCATAAGTGCGCTGCAGCAAAAAGGCATCAGGCCGCAGGCCCTGCAGCCCGGGTTGCGATTCGTGGTGCCGTTTTTTGAAAGCGTGACGACATATCCAATTGCGAAACAGACCTACACAATGTCCGGGGCCGCAGGCGAGGGCCAGATAGCCGGAGACGATTCTATAGTCGCGCGCACAGCCGACGGCCAGGAGGTGCGAATTGATGCCTCGGTAATCTTCTCTCTCCATCCGAGCAAGGTCGTTGAGGTGCATATCGCGTGGCAGAACCGCTATATTGATGGCCTGATTCGGCCCAAGCTGCGCGGCATTGCACGCGACACCGCCGCACGGTACGGTATCCAGGAGATCTATGGCGTCCGGCGAGACGAGCTTTCAAGCGATATTCAATCCGAGCTGCGCGGCGTTTTCGAGGAGAATGGTTTGATGCTCGATGCGTTCGTGCTGCGCAACATCACGTTCACACCCGAGTACGCAAACGTAATTGAACAGAAGCAGATTGCGGAGCAAGAGGTGGAGCGGCAGGCCTTTGTGGTGAAGCAGCGTACGCAAGAGGCCGAGCAATTGCGTCAGCAAGCCTTGGGAGAGGCGGATGCCGTTGTAATCGCGGCCGAGGGCAAAGCTAAGCAGATAACGATTGAGGCCTTAGCTCAGGCTGCTGCGTTGGAAGCAATCGGCGACGCACTCACCACCAACCCTGACCTACTGCAATACACCTACGTGCAGGAGCTGGGCGACAACGTGCAGGTGATGCTCGTGCCAGCCAACAGCCCCTATCTGTTCAAACTTCCCGAGTTGGAGGCCGCAGACAGCAGTAACAACTAGTAATCTAAATGAAGAGCTCAGAATCAAAACAGGGCCTGCATTACGCAGGCCCTGTTTTGATTCTGAGCAGCGGAGAGGGTGGGATTCGAACCCACGGTGGCCGCAAGGCCACTACGCTTTTCGAGAGCGCCCCGATCGTCCACTCCGGCACCTCTCCTGGGGAGAGGCGATTATAGCATCGCAGACTCACCACAAAGCAATCATCATGAACTAGCCGCGAGTAAAAGCGTCAATATCTCCTCGCCGTATTCAGCGCGCCGCCAAGGCCCGAGATCCTGAACAGTCTCGAGTTCCGCCATGTTCGCGGGAGCTGCCCGCGCAAGTGACCACATAACTTCGCGCGCAAGAATCACATCGGAAGCGAGCCCGCGCCGTTGCGCCCGGCGCTTACGCCACTCCCGCAGCATATCGTATCGAGCTGCCACTCTTCGGTCGCCACGTCTGGATGGCGGCGGCTGCGGCGGTTTCGCCTGTAACCCGCGCCGCACCGCCTGCAGGATACCTTTTCCATGCCTATGAATCTGGACAGGGGACATCCCGGTAACGCCCTTCAGGCTCTTTGTGCCCCGTGGGGAGATCTGTGCGAGAGCCAGCAGGATAGCATCACCCATAACTTGGAAAGTGGGTCTATCCTGGCGCTCCGCGACACTCTCGCGGTATTGATACAGCTCTCGCAACACTGCGCACTCCCGGTCGCTAAGTTTGCGCGCGCCGCTGATACGCCAGAAGCCGTCCGCACCCCGTCGGTCGGCATCCGCGGCGGCACTGCTGCGCGCGCTCGCACGGGCAATACGATCGAATTCCTCACGAACCTCAGGCCACTGGCCGCGCTGGCGCAGCTCTACTGCCTGACGTTCGCGCAACTGCAACAGATAGCGCGTATCCAGTTGTGCGTAGGCCAGCTGTGCCACCGAAAGCGGACGCTTGCCCCAGTCCGCGCGCTGGAAACGCTTGCTGACCGAAACCGAAAACTGTTCACGTAGAATGGCGGCCAGCCCGACCTGCTCCCATCCAAGCGCGCGCGCAGCCATCATGGTGTCGAAGAGACCGCTCGCCTTACACCCGAAATCACGCCACAGGCAAATCAGGTCGTATTCCGCCGCATGGAAGACCTTTTCAATTTCAGCATCCGCAAAAAGCGATTGCAGCGCGGCGATATCTTGCAATGCAAGTGGATCAACTATGTAATCCCGTCCGGGGACGGAAAACTGAATCAAGCATACCCTTTCGCGATAAGCGTGCATCGAGTTCGACTCAGTGTCGACCGCCACGGCCGGATGGGTACGAAGATCTCTCAGCATGGCGCGCAGATCTTCTGGTGAGTACACTAGCTGCGGAGGCGAGAGCAAAGTCATGGGGTTGCTGGGATTATGGTCGGTTTCAGGTTGCTGTCAACAGCAATTGTTTGACAGCCAGCTAGCTTTGTGATAGATTTTACAGACTCTGATTTTAGGATGAATTCACTATTACTGCTGATACAGTCGCCGTAGCCCCGCCATTGTCGCGACGCGAGTTCCTTTATTACTTGTGGGGAGCTTCAATGGCGCTTTTCATGGCGGAGATGGGGGGTGCGCTGGTGTGGTTCGCATTCCCGCGCTTTAAGGAAGGTGAGTTTGGTGGAATCATCACCGTACCCATAGCTGACATTCCTGCTCCAGACTCTGGTCCGAAGGATTTTCCTGCAGCACGCATATGGCTGGTAAACCTCGGTAAGGAAAGGCTGGCCGATGAGCGCCAACCGGAAGAATACACCGTCAAGCCGGGCGTCAAGGCATTGTATAAAATCTGTGTCCATCTTGGCTGCCTGTACAAATGGGTTCCCACCAATAATCGCTTTGAATGCCCGTGCCACGGCTCTAAATACTTGACGACTGGCGCGCGCATTGATGGTCCAGCCAACCGGAACCTTGATGCTTTCCCGTTTGAATTCATGGATGCGCAGGGTAACGTGCTAGCGAAATCCGGATTGATGGGATCCGGCAACACCGTAGAAGGAGATGCTCTAGAAATCCCCTCCGGAGCCGTTGCACTGCGCATCGATACAGGCCAACGCATCCAGGGAGCACCGAACAGCAAACCCGGTGGTGGCACCTAAGTTCGCCAATCCATAGTGAACGTCTGTAGGAGATAGTAATGGCATTATTCCAGATTCACATTCCTATTATTGATGACATAAAAGCCCAAGGGCTGGTTCCCACACTGCTTGCGAAAACGGATGAAGCCGTGACTCGCCTTACGGCAGGCCTGAACGTGGGCGAAATACGCTCAGTGTTGCGCGGCGACCCTCCCAAGCGCCCGAACCCGCGTACCAAGCCGCACGCCGATGGGTTCTGGATGCATATGCGCCCAACCTATTTTCACAAAAAGGTGATGCCGCTTTATCCCACTTTCCGACTAGGATGGCTTGCAGTGTACTTCCTAACGATTGAAACCATTACTGGGCTGGTTTTGATGCTATGGTATACACCATCCCCCCTTGTCGCCTTTGAGAACATGCAGGACATCATGAGCAACGTTCCTTTCGGAATGATGATGCGGGACTTACACCGGCTCGGCGCTGAATTCATGGTGATGGTGGTACTGCTGCACATGTTGCGCACCTTCATCACCGGCAGCTATAAGAAGCCGCGCCAATTCACCTGGTTCACAGGCGGGGTGCTGCTGCTTCTAACTCTCTTCCTTTCATTTTCAGGGTACCTCCTCCCGTGGGACCAACTCTCGCTCTGGGCGGTCACTATAGGAGCATCCATGGCCGAGGCGACCCCTGTGATTGGCCGCGAGGTGAATCTGCTTGTGCGCGGCGGCCCGGACTTCGGCACTAACGGACTTTTACGCTTTTATCTGCTGCACGTTTTCGCCTTGCCACTCATTGCCTTCATTTTTGTGGGCGTGCATTATTACAAGGTGATTATCCACGCCCACTCACTGCCTCCCGGAGACGAGCAGGTGGGCGAGGACACTGCGCGCAAAGTGCCCATGGACACACGCAGCTACTTCTTGCCCGATGTAGCCACAAAAGAAGTCTACTGGATAGTCATGTGGACTGCGTTGCTCATTCTGATGGTCACAGTAGGAGGATGGCACGCACCGCTGGAGCCACACGCTGATTCTCAAGTTACCCCGCTTCACACTACAGCACCATGGTATTTCCTCTGGCTGCAGGGCATGCTCAAGCTGGGGGACAAAGTTTTCTGGGGCGTGATTGCGCCAGGCATTCTCGTCAATCTCGTCTTTGTGTTGCCGTACCTCGAGGTGGGGCCAAGCCGCCGTTACATTCACCGCCGCGTAGGCCTGACGATAGCAGCGGTAAGTGTGGTGGCTTTTTCCGCCCTGACGTATATGGGCACACCATTTTACGCAGTCTCATCCTCCGCGGACCAAGAGGTAGTGGCTGCACTGGTGCCGCAGACACATCCAGGACCGCTGCGCAGCACCCCGTTTGAGCAGCTTCCGTCCGGAGAGTATTCGGCCACGCAATGGAAAAACGCGCCCTCTGGTGGATTGCGCGAGTTACTAGAACTTTTCCAGCATGAGCTGCACAAATACGACAAGGAGCTGCCAGATTCGGAAGGTATTATGATTATTGAGGATTGGCAGATCGGGCTGAAGAAAGTGACGTTGCGAGTACTGTGGAACGATGGTGATAATAGCTTTGCCCAGAACGTATTTATCCACCAAAATTCGGGCTACGAAGAGTAAGGCATGACTTGGAGAACCGCCGTTGGGATGCTTGCCGTAGTCCTCACTTCGATTGTAACCGCATTTTGGCTAATCAATGAACCGGCGCGCATGGCTGAAGCTGCGGAGGGATTCGAGGGTCGCTCCATCGAGGCTGGCGCTGACATATTTGAAAACAACTGCACGCGCTGCCACGGCCCACAGGGACAAGGATTACCAGGGCTCGCACCGGGATTGAATATTCCTGAAATGTTTGACGGTGCTCGGCTCGCGGAGGTCGGTTGGGCTGGCAGCCTGCACGATTTCGCTTACGCTACCATCTCAGGTGGACGCCCGATGCCTTCCGCCGGTACAACCTATCCACAGCGCATGCCCACCTGGAGCCAAGAGTTCGGTGGTCCGCTGCGAATAGATCAGGTACGCGACTTGACAAATTTCGTACTTAACTGGGGACTGGCATATGAGCAGGGAGTTAACCCGACAGTGCCGGAGGTCGCCACTATCCCAGTTGAATCAGTGGGCACGGACATTAACACACCCGAGCTCCCTTCAGGTGACGCTGCTGCTGGCGAGGAATTGACCACCACACTCGGATGCGTAGCCTGCCACATCCATACCGATGTCGGTCCCGCATGGTTGGCTGAAGGTGACCCCAACGGTGAGGGGATCGGCTCGCGTGCCGCCACACGCATTTCGGCGTCCGAATACACCGGTACAGCTATCACGGCGGAGCAGTACCTGCGCGAGTCGATTGTGCTACCGGATGCATTTGTTGTTGATAGTTATCCACCCTCAACCATGGTAATGACATACGGAGAGACGTTAAGCAAGCAATACTTGGCAAACTTGATCGCTTACCTTGTGACTCTGAAATAAACTACCTGGAAAACACAGGAGGTCTAGGAAATCCAAACCACGCAACCCTCGCTGGGTTGCGTGGTTTTTTTTCACACCATTGCCGCACCATATCACCAGTGAAGTTTGGCAACTAGTATAACCCGTACTGAGGTCACATTGTCATCAGCTGCGTTTCGAATGACAATTTTAAAGACCCCTATTTCTGCCGTCATCAGGTAAAATTATAGTACAAATCGATTATAGACCCTCGGACAGAGGATTCCATGAACTCTTCTACAACCATTCTCATCACTCCCAAAACGCAACGAAGAAAATTCCTTCTAGGAGGCATACTCATAGTAGTGGCAATCCTGTACCTGATCGCTAGCACCACACAGAGCACCAGTCACTATTTCTACAGCGTGGATGAACTTAACGCTAGGGGCACAGAAGCTGTTGGCGAAAACGTGCGTATTTCCGGCGCGGTACTGGAAAAAAGCATTATGTACGACCCGGAAACGCTGGAACTGAGATTCACGGTCGCGCATGTGCCTGGCGACCAGGAAGAGGTAGATGCACAGGGCGGTCTTGCCTCCGTGCTCCATACAGCCGTTACCGACCCGAATTCCTCACGCCTCGACGTTTTTCACAATGGTCCCTTGCCCGATCTGCTGCGCAACGAAGCACAAGCCATCATGGATGGACATCTTACGGAAGACGGCATTTTCGTTGCGGATACCCTTCTACTCAAATGCCCCACTAAATATGACGATGAACTGCCCACACAGGTTAGCGGGTAACAATGTAACTTTGAGCGTCAGATCCTAACCCACGAACTAGTGTCTTCCATTTCTAGAGATTAACATAAGGAGCAAACTGTTGCTTGCGGATTTTGGTTTCACAGCAATTTGTCTAGCACTACTTTGCTCTACCTATGCTGCGGTGCTATCACTCGCTGTTGCGAGATCACCGCAGCATAGGTGGCTAGCTTCGGCTCGTAACGCAGCCATTGCAGTTTGGCCGCTACTTACATTGGCCTGTTTCTGTCTCACTTACATGATTATTAATGAGCATTTTGAACTGGAATACGTCTCCAGAGTCTCCAGCCGCGCAATGCCCTGGTACCTGAAAGCCACAGCACTATGGGGTGGCCAAGCTGGGAGCCTGCTTTTCTGGTCATGGCTGATGTCCACGTATGCGGCGCTGGTCATGCTACGCGACTGGCGTCACGAGCGCGATATGCAGCCTTATGTAATCGCCGCCACTATGGCTACTCTGGCTTTCTTTGTTGGATTGAATGTGCTTGTAGAAAACCCTTTTACGAAACTTTGGATAGACCAGTTTGGACAAATCAGAGCAGGATTCTTAGCACCACCGGGAGCGCAACTTTTCACCCCCATCGATGGGCAAGGACTCAATCCTCTATTACGCCACCCGGGCATGATCATCCACCCACCTATGCTGTATCTCGGCTTTGTAGGCTTTGTGATACCTTATAGCTTCGCAATCGCCGCACTCGCAGTCGGACGCAATGATAGTGTCTGGATTCGTGTCAGTCGCCGATGGACGCTGGTTTCCTGGCTATTTCTATCACTCGGTTTGCTTTTAGGAGGTCGTTGGGCTTACGATGTGCTAGGATGGGGCGGGTATTGGGGATGGGATCCAGTCGAAATTGCCGCATTCATGCCATGGCTAACAAGTACCGCTTTTCTACATTCGGTCATGATCCAGGAAAAACGCGGAATGTTCAAGCGCTGGAACATGATCCTAATAATCCTGACGTATGCGCTGGTCATTTTCGGCACCTTTCTCACACGCTCGGGAGTGCTCTCCTCAGTACATGCCTTCGCCCAGAGTGCCATTGGCCCGCTCTTCTTCATTTTCATCGGCATCACATTCACAATATCATTGATTCTGCTTTTCCGTGGCTGGGAACGCCTACAAAGCGAAAATATCCTTAACAGTTGGCTTTCACGCGAGGGGCTTTTCCTACTTAATAACCTGCTCTTCATGGGGATTCTGTTGTCTTGCTTCTGGGGCGTGATTTATCCAATCATCTCCGAATTAACCACAGGACAAAAAGTTACTGTGGGGCCACCGTATTACGAACGCACCACAGGCCCACAATTCGCAGCTCTGCTGCTGCTGATGGGCGTGGCCCCAATCGCCGCCTGGCGTGTGACCACTGCTAGGCGACTTGGGCGCATTATTTGGAAGCCTACTGCCTTTTCGCTGCTGTCGCCATTGTACGGGCTGGCTAATGGAGTCACAAATACGGTGGCCCTGCTCAGTATATGGCTGGCCTCCCTCGTGTTCTGCGTTACCTTGTATGAGTTTTATCGTGGCGCAAGCGTGCGCAGAAAATCCACCGGGGAAAATTTATTCAAAGCACTCTGGGATCTGATCGCCCGCAACAGACGGCGTTATGGCGGCTACGTGATCCATCTGGGTGTGATATTTATGGCAGTGGGTATCATCGGAATCGAGATGTTCCAGACCGAGACACAGGGCACGATAGCATCCGGCGAACAGTTGAAGTTGGGGGATTACATAATGATCTACAATGATACAGTTGAATTCCCCACCGAAGACAACCGCATCATAACGCGCGCTACGGTCAGTGTTTACAAAGACGGCGAGTTTGTAGCCGAACTGCATCCACGGCGCGATTTCTATGTAGACAGCCAGCAGCCGATGACAATTCCTGGCTTGTACAGCACCTTAGAATCCGATTTCTATGTACTGCTCATCAATTGGAAACCAATAAGCAAACAAGGAGCGACTTTTAAGATATATTTGAATCCTCTAGTAAGTTGGCTCTGGTTCGGAGGGTTTGTGTTCATTCTGGGCACACTGATAGCCGCATGGCCAGATAACAACAATCCTCGCTCCGGGCAGCCTAAAGCGCTCCCCGCCAATCGTTCAGCTAGGGTTGCTTGAGAAGAAGAGCACCATGAAACATGGCCTTAATTCATGGTCAATCTTCCGAACATTGGAGTGTGCCGCATTGATACTACTTACAACATTCTCCAGCTTCGGAGAAACCTTGGCGCAAGACAACCAACCTACCGATGACGAAGTCAACGCCATCGCAAAGCAGCTCTACTGTCCGGTATGCGAAAACGTGCCTCTGGATGTGTGCGGCACTCGGGCATGTGCCCAGTGGCGCGACAACATCCGAGAGAAGTTGGCTGACGGTTGGAACGCAGACCAGATCAAGCAATATTTCTCCGATCAATATGGCGTGCGCGTGCTGGCACAGCCGCCAACGCAGGGGGTCAACTCGTTATTCTGGGCACTCCCTCCTTTTGCTATTGTAGTTAGTTGGTTTTTCATGTTGCGTCTTATTGACAATCTCACCCGCAAGCGTCCATCAGGCAGCCATTCAGTCATCAATTTGGGAGACACAGATGACTATAAAACGCGGTTGGAGCGCGATCTGGAGCAATGGCGATGACTCACACAGCACCAAGGATTGCTGGCACTGTACCTGAGGGGACACCAGCCGCGCGGAAACGATGGGGTCAGCTGGCTGTCTGGGGCTTATTCGCAACACTAATGATTTTGGTAGGTATCAAGTTGTACCAGATAACCCTTGGGCCGATCTCCAGTGGCAGAGCTCCCGACTTCACCCTGACCACCTTCGACGGGGAAAACTATACTCTTTCTGATTATGTTGGACAGGTAATCGTAATAAATTTTTGGGCTTCGTGGTGTGGACCGTGCGAATTAGAAGCTGCAGACCTAGAGCAAGCCTGGCGTAACTACAGGAAGCACGACGTGCTGTTCTTGGGCATAGACTACGTAGACACCGAAAATGAGGCTCAGGCTTATTTGCAGAAATGGGATGTGACTTATCCCAATGGGGCTGATCTGCGTACCGCGATTTCACAGGCTTATCGCATTAGGGGAGTACCAGAGACCTATATCGTCGCGCAAGATGGCACTGTAGCTTTCACCATCATTGGTCCCACCGACTACACTAAGCTAACAGCGGCTCTGGATAGTCTCCTGAACGAGTAAACTGCCAATGGATTTAGCATCTATGATGTTGGCTCTAGCACTTTTTTTGGTTGTTGCAGCTTTTGTACTACGACCTATTTTGCGACCCGCAGAGCCTGAACATGAAACCAACACCGAGGCCCACTTTCTCCAGATGCGCCGCGCAAGAGTACTCGAAGCCCTTGCCGATCTGGATTTTGATCACTCTACAGGGAAAATCGACCAAGTGGATTATGAATCCGAGCGCAGCCAACTGGTCGCCGACGGCGTTGAGGTTCTCAAACAACTTGATGATGCCAGTCTGACTTCACCGATCGTTGTAGAATACCTGGACACGAGACCCGAAGGCATGGCTCGCATTCACCCAACAGAATCAGCACCGGCTGCATCAGAGCACTTATGCCCACAATGCGACGCTGCAACAGAAACCAACGACAAATTCTGTGCTAAATGCGGGTATGCACTTGATCCTTGTTCGGAAGACACATGCGGAGGTCCTGCTGCTCTCCCGTCCGACTACTAGTAGACTGCTAGTTTGCCGGGACTGTCACCCAGCCACAGCGGCTGCACCCATACCCGTGCTCGATATACTACCGTGCGGCGCCAGCCAACGACTATCAGCCAAAATCATGAAACGCACGAGTATCTGGTACACTGGGAAGTATCACCGTATGGAAACCAGACACGGAGCCAAGCGAGGGCTACTTGCACATTACAGCAATGGCCTAGACACAAAAACAATGACAATGGCGGCAGCCGCCGCCGATGGTTTGTTATTCGATAAATTCGCGCTGGAGCGATCATTAGTCGTATTACTGACCCATTAATACCATAAAGTATAGCCGACAGAATTATGATTCAAATCCGCTCTCTTTCCAAATCCTTCGGGATGAAGCCGGTGTTGAACAACATTGATTTGAGCATAGAACCCGGTGAGTTTGTCGCCTTACTCGGAGCGAACGGGTCTGGAAAAACCACGCTGTTGCGGATTGTGGCTACACTCTCGCGCCCCAATTCAGGCGAGGTGCAGGTCGGCAGATTGAGCTTACCTACCCATGCCTACGCAGTGCGGCAATTGGTGGGCGTCGTCTCGCATCAGCCCTTGCTTTACGGTGAGTTGACTGCAGAAGAGAATCTACGTTTTTATGCTCGCATGTATGGTTTAGGAGCAGCTGAGGCGCGCATCACCACCGTTCTAGCTCAGGTCAATTTAGAGCAGCGGCAGCATGATTTGGTGCGCACGTTCTCACGCGGGATGCAGCAACTACTGGCGATAGCGCGCGCCACTTTGCACCAACCCAAGGTTCTGCTCTTTGATGAACCCCACACCGGGCTGGATCAAGATGCAGCAAAGATGCTCGATGACGTTCTCCGCTCTGTGGCAGCCGTTGGACGGACTGTATTGATGACCACGCATGATCTCGCACGAGGACTGGAGTTAAGTGACCGAGTCGCCATTCTGAGCAGGGGAAAGATAGCTTTCGAAGCTCACAGCAGCACGCTTACACCTACGACATTTACAGACAAATACTATGAAATCATCCATGCTTGATCCTACTGAGCACCAACTTCCGAAAGCCAATTTCTGGCGAGCTGTCGGCACCATAGCGTGGAAAGATCTGACTGCCGAACTGCGCAACAAAGAAATTGTCAGCGCAATGTTTATATTCTCTCTTTTGGTAATCCTGATCTTCAATTTTTCGCTGGAGTTAGACAAGTCTGCACGCGAGAACGTGGCCGCAGGTGTGCTCTGGGTCACCTTTATATTCGCTGCAACGCTCGGGCTGAACCGCACATTTGCCGCTGAAAAAGACCGCGGCTCGCTGGATGGATTGCTACTGGCTCCGATTGACCGTAGCGCACTTTTTTTTGGTAAGCTGCTGAGCACCTTTGTTTTTATTCTGATTGTGGAAATTATCGTCGTTCCAGTGTTCAGCGTCCTATATAGCATCTCGATGTTTAATCCGATGTTCCTGCTGGTGCTGCTGCTGGGAACATTGGGCTACACCGTGGTGGGCACACTGCTGGCTGCCATGGCCGTCCATACCCGCGCACGTGAGGTAATGCTTCCGATCCTGCTTTTCCCGGTCGCGGTACCAGTGGTGATGGCCGCGGTACGCGCAAGCGCCGACATTCTTGCAGGGGCCAAGTGGGGACGTGTCGCCGGACCGATCAATCTGGTAGTCGTGTACGATATAATATTGTTTGCCATAGCTATAATGACTTTCGATTACCTGATAGAGGAATAAGACCAGTGCAGCCGAACCGCAGTCTGCGCATACTGACAATGAGCACTGGGCTGCTGGTA
Organism: Anaerolineae bacterium; assembly: GCA_963578565.1. Taxonomy (GTDB): domain Bacteria; phylum Chloroflexota; class Anaerolineae; order Anaerolineales; family UBA11657; genus CAJWGI01. Next base: position 11,168 of record CAUZCX010000015.1, on the reverse strand, counting down.
CTGCTTTCGCTTTACATGATCTTTTTTTACGCTCCGCGCGAGATCATTATGGGCGACGTACAAAGGGTGTTTTATTATCACGTTGCCGCCGGATGGGTGGGTGCACTGGCGTTTTTGGTGACGCTAATTGTCAGCATTTTGTATCTCGTGACCAACAATGTCAGATGGGATCAAGTTGCCATATCATCGGTTGAAATCGGCGTGGTCTTCACCACCATGAACATCGCCAGTGGCTCAATCTGGGCACGCCCAATCTGGAACACTTGGTGGACATGGGACCCGCGCCTGACTACCGCTACCGTGATGTGGCTGTTGTACGTCGCCTATCTAATGCTGCGCCAAGGATTGGAAGACCCCGAACGGCAGCGTCGTTTTGCCGGCGTTTATGGCATAGTGGCTTTTGTCAGCGTACCGTTTACGTTTCTGGCAATCCGCATCTGGCGCACAATTCATCCAGTGATCATAGGCAGCAGCGACCCCGCCGCTGAAGGACAGTTCGATATGACCACCCGGATGCGCACCACGTTTTTCTTTTCGCTATTCACCTTCACCGTTTTATACACAACCCTACTCTGGCATCGCATCCGCATTGAAGGGTTAGCCTCCCGAGTGGCTATTATGAAATCACGGCTGTGGAACGACTGAGAAGACGTATTCATGTTTCTACAAGAAATAACGCCTGACACATCAGTCTACATGTTCCTAGGCTTCTCGGTCTTCGCCATCCTTGGCGCGGGCTATGTTATCTCCTTGCTTGCTCGCAGCCGCAATTTACGGAGGCAGGCAGACAAAATCGCCCAGATGCAAGTTGAAACCGACGAATAAGGCCTATCCTGACTTTGTGCACTAAAATAAACAAGGGTAGTGACCCGCCACACTTCACAGGAGCCAGAAGCAAGTGGTGAATCTCGACGATAACGCTCAGATTAAGCGGCTGGATTCAGACAACATGCTCGCGCACATCGACGGGATGCCCGCGCAACTTCACGCTGCCTGGAAGCACGTTCTGAGTCTACCGCTGCCGGAATACAGGGGCGCCACCAACATCGTCGTTCTGGGTATGGGCGGTTCGGCCATCGGAGGGTCTTTGCTGCGCTCGTTGCTTGCAGAAGAGTGCCCCATTCCCATTCTGTCTAACCGCGATTATCATCTACCCGCCTTCGTCGGGCCGGACACGCTGGTTATAGCTTCGTCTTATTCCGGAAACACCGAGGAGACACTGGCGGCGCTCGCCGCTGCACAGCAGCGTGGCGCGCAGGTTGTGAGTATTTCTAGCGGCGGAAAAATCGCCGAACTCACCGAAAAAGGCGGCGGCGTCGCCTGGCGCTTCGACTACGACAGTCAACCTAGAGCTGCGCTTGGATTCTCGCTGCTTCTACCATTAGGGCTGCTTGTCCGACTGGGGATGGTGCGCGATTTCAGCGCGGAAGTGGATGAGACAGCACATGTGCTGCGCCGACAGCAGGCTTGCTTGGATAGCCGGTCGCCCGTGACATCCAACCCGGCAAAACGCCTCGCAGGGAGCATGCTGGATCGGATGGTGTTGCTCTTTGCCGCCGATCCATTGACTCCTGTTGCACGCCGCTGGCGCGGACAGATTGCCGAAAACGGAAAGGCGTGGGCGCAATTCGAACAGGTGCCAGAGATGAACCACAACGCAGTGGTAGGTTTGGAACACCCGGAAGCGCTCATAAATAGAACTTTCGTGGTGTTTCTCGAATCCCCGCTCGCCCATCCCCGCAACCAGAAACGCACCGAACTGACGCGCCGAATGTTCGTCGGCGCAGGCTACAATACCGAAACCGTGCACGCACTAGGCGAGTCACGCCTGGCGCAGATACTCTCAGCACTGCATTACGGTGACTATGTAAGCTTTTATCTGGCAATTGCCTATGGTGTTGACCCCTCACCGGTGCAGCCCATCGCCTGGCTGAAAGAACAGCTAGCCTGACGCAGCGATCGCATAACCATTTCGGTCATGGCCTTCGATCTGCAAAGCCTTCCGAAAATAGTCTCTTTGCAACTGCGCATCAGGCAGTATCCCATTTTGGGTAGCGCCATCCGTGAACGCATGCAAGAAGATCTTTTCACCCGGGGCGTGATAACGCAGGAGCGTCTGGAACAAGAGGTGCGCGAACGTGCCCTTGTCTCGCAAGAACTGGAGGGGATCACGGAGGATCCGCCCGACATCTGGCACGAGCGGCTAAATCACGTGCGCGATTATCTCACTGAGTTCTACTTCGCGCACAACGTGCCTGCGCAGGTATTCGACGAAATCGTGGCGGGGCTGCTAAAAGACCGCACCGGCACAGAAACTCCACTGACCGGGCTAAAGTACAACCCCGAAATGGCGCCGCTTGACCTAGTGATGAACCACGGCAAACGCATCGAGGCGCTGTCGCCAGATAAACGCAAGAAGATGGATCACCATCTGCAAGAAATTATTGTCGTCATTATCAAAACTATCGTAAGCGACCGTCTAGGGTACGTAAGCACTGCCCGCAAATGGTTCACGGTCCAGGACTTGCTGGACATACGCCGCCGCCGTTTCGGCAAGGGAAAAATCGGCGGCAAAGCGGCGGGTATTGAACTAGCTTGGAAAATTCTGCAGAGCGACAAGCAACTTGTGGAACACGTGAGCGTGCCCAAATCGTACTTTATAGCGACGGACGTGTTCGACCGCTTCAAACACGCCAACGGCCTGACGGGCATGATGAATCAGAAGTACAAGCCGGTAGAGGAGGTCCAAAATCAGTATCCTGGCATCAGGAAGGATTTCGCCGCCGGCCAGCTGCCAGATGACATCCTCGAGAATCTCCAAAACCTGCTGCAGAGGAGTGGGCGCACGCCGCTAATCGTACGCTCATCCAGCCTCCTGGAGGACTCATATGGCACCTCCTTTGCAGGAAAGTACGACAGCTATTTCTGCGCAAATCAAGGCAGTCCGGAAGAAAATCTAGTGGCGCTCACTCAGGCTATCACGCAGATTTATGCCAGCGTCTACAGCCCGGATGCGCTACTCTACCGGAAGCGTATGAGCGTACTTGACTACAGCGAACACATGGCTGTTCTCATCCAACTGGTCGAAGGTGAGCAGCACGGCCACTGGTTCTTCCCTCCCATCGCAGGAGTAGCATTCAGCCGCAACCCCTTCCGCTGGACCCCACGTATAAAGCCCGAGGACGGACTGGTGCGCCTGGTCTGCGGCTTGGGCACTCGCGCAGTTGACCGCACTAATGACTATGCACGCATGGTAGCGCTCAGCCACCCAACGATACGGCCTGAAAGCGGAGCGGATGCTATCCGCAATTATTCACAGAAGAAGATGGATCTGCTGAATCTGGATACCAATCGGCTTGAGACACAGCCGATTACTGCGGTGCTGCATGGAGGTCTGCCATGGATACGGATGCTGGCCCAACAGCACAGTGACGGCGATCTGAGAAAGTTGCTCATGGTCAACCCGAATATTGAGCCTGCCAGCCTTGTGCTCACATTCGATCAGATGATGCAGCAGACCGAATTTGTGCCACAGGTCAAACGCATGCTGAGAAAACTCTCCAAACATTATGACACTGCGGTGGATGTCGAGTTCACCGCCCGTGTCATCCAGGAGGGCAAGACGCCGAAGGTTAGTATATGTCTGGTGCAATGCCGTCCGCAGAGCTACAGAGCCGAGCACGCCGCCGAGGCTATTCCGGAGGGAATTGAGGAAGCGGACAAGGTTATGGGCACGCGCAGCATGGTACCTGATGGGCGGGTAGACGGAGTCACCTTCGTCGTGGTGGTGCCGCTGGACAAGTACCAAGCGCTGGCGGCTCCAGTCAAGAAAACTGGCATCGGCCGCGTGATTGGACGGCTTAATCAGGCCCTGCAAGGAGAGTCCTTTATCCTGATTGGACCTCACCGGTGGGGCAGCAACAATCCCGACCTAGGCGTAAGAGTAACCTATGCGGATGTTTACAACAGCCGCATGCTCATCGAACTGGTGCCGGGCAGCGGCTCTGAGAGAGGTGAGCCCTCCTACGGAACTCATTTCTTCCAGGATCTGGTCGAGGCGAACATTTTCCCGCTGGCAATTACCGTGGATGATGAAAAGGGGTTTTTCCGGGATTCTCATTTCGCGCATGCACCCAACCTACTGGCGCAGCTCAGTCCCCAAGATGCCGGCTTCGCGGACGTGGTACAGGTTTACAATGTACCAGACAACTGCGGCGGAAAAACCTTGACTGTGGTGATGGACGCTTCATCAGAGGAAGCGCTTGGATTCCTGATAGATGTTCGCAATACATAATCTCCAGAATCACCTGATGCCTGATGCGCATTGAAACGGTCAACTCCAGCCGTGACAAAGACTGAACCTGCAGTTGTCACCGTCTACACAGATGGCGCCTGTGACCCGAATCCGGGTCCGGGCGGTTGGGCCGCAATATTGCGTTTCGGCACATACGAGAAAGAGCTCCACGGTGGAGAAGCCGAAACCACGAATAACCGCATGGAGATGCGTGCCACCATCGAAGCGCTCGCTGAACTAACGCGTCCGTGTCGCGTGAACATGCACACGGATTCGGAATATCTGCAGAAAGGCATCACCGAATGGCTTCCTCGCTGGCAGGCCCACAAATGGCGCACGAGTAGGAAACGACCGGTCGCCAACCAGGACCTCTGGCGTAAATTGGCCGCGGCGATGAAACCGCACAGCGTACGCTGGCACTGGATCAAAGGCCACTCCGGCCACCCGTTAAACGAACGCGCAGACAGCCTGGCACGGGCGGCAATCGCGAGAACAGAGTTTCAGCAGCCAGACATACAAGCCGTCCATATGTTCACCGGCGCGTCTTGCAACGGGCCGCGCGGTCCCGGCGGATGGGCAGTGGTAATGCGGCAGGGGGACGAGATCAGCACACTTACGGGGCGAGAATCAAAGACGACGGCCAATCGCCTACAGCTGCTGGCTGCGGCACGAGCCCTGAGCGCAGCTCAACAAGGTCAACGCATTCACCTCTACACGCCTTCCCACTACGTCCAGCGCGGAGCCACCCTGTGGATACATGCCTGGAGACAGCGTGACTGGAAAACCAGAGCGGGCCAGCCGGTAAAGAACAGTGATCTGTGGCAAGAGATCACGGCCGCATGCACAGCCAATGAAGTCCGCTGGCACCTGCATAAGTCCGACGCCCGCGCGCTGGAAAGCACCCAAGCACACAGGCTCGCGTACGAAGCTGCGTCAACTCAATAATGACGCCAAATTAGAGTGAGCGCGTGGAACTGCCGACTTCCGTCCGGACCGGTCATGCGATCCTCCGACCCATGTAGAATGAAACAGGGCAATATGACTTGATACTTGCCGCTTGCACCCGCAGCGTTGCGGATCCACTTAACTGCGCGCCGGTGCGGACACACAGACGCTCTTGGTAGAAAAGCCCATTAATATCGTAACACCACTTCTTAGTCACGGGACAAGGACACACTCTCCACTTACACGACCTTAAGGCATAGCAGCACCAGGATAATAAGTGCCGCAATCTTAACCAGCGACGGCGGTACATCTTCGCAGACAATAAGCACATGACCGCTGAGCAACATTCCACGCACGTCAAGGTTTCGGAAGACCCCCAGAGTAGCCACCATCATCCCTCCCATGCTGTGCCCATGCATGAAGACAGACTTGCAGAGCAGCTGTGTACGCTCTCTAGCGCGCGCACATGCTTCAAATCGCTCAGGTAATCGAAAACGGTCGAAGCAGCTGCGGTCGCCCTCCAAATTTCCCGTGCACGCGCTGGCTCAATTCAAGTTACGTATACTCATAAAAGCCCCGGCCTGTCTTCCGGCCGAGATACCCGGCGGCCACCATCTTGCGCAGCAACGGGCAGGGACGATATTTGTCCTCGCCTAGGTCGCGATGCAAGACTTCCATCACATGCAGCAACACATCAATGCCAACCAAGTCACTTAACTCCAGAGGTCCCATAGGATGATTCATACCCAGTTTCATTACCGCGTCAATCGCCTCCGGAGTGCCGACACCCTCAGATAACACGTATATGGCCTCGTTCAGCATAGGGCAAAGGATGCGATTAGAGATGAAACCCGGCGAGTCGTTGGCCTCCACCGGCGTCTTGCCCAGTAACGCGGCAAGCTCCACGACGGTGGCCGTGGTCTGGTCAGAAGTGGCAAGTCCGCGCACAATCTCCACCAGCTTCATCAACGGCACCGGATTGAAGAAGTGCATCCCGATTACTTTGTCCGGCCGCTTCGTGGCAGCTGCTATCAGGCTAATTGAGATGGAAGATGTGTTGGTTGCCAGGATGACGTCAGGACGTGTAATCTTGTCCAGGTCGGCGAAGATTCTCTCTTTCAGCTCCAGGCTCTCGGTGACAGCCTCGATAACAATATCGCTCTCCGCAGCAGCCAATAGATCCTCTTCCATCCTGATTTCATCGATAGCAGCACGTTGCTCATCACTCAGTCGCCCCTTAACGTGCATCATCTCCACAGATTTCCGCATTCCAGCGCGGGCCTTCTGCAGCTGCGCAGAGCCCACATCTATCACCATCACCGAAAAGCCCGAGGTAACGGATATCTGCGCGATTCCGCTCCCCATCGCACCCGCTCCAACAATAGTAATCTGTTTGATATCCATTGCTACTCCGTTTCTATTGCCATCGCCAGAGCCTCCCCGCCGCCTAGACACAGGCTTGCCAGTCCGCGGCGCAGACCACGGTTATGCAGCGCGTTCAGCAGGGTCACCAAGATCCGTGCTCCGCTCGCGCCGACCGCGTGCCCAAGCGCAATCGCCCCGCCATGCACATTAACCTTCTCCCAGTCCCAGCCCTGCTCCTCAAGCGCACGGCCATTCGCAAGCGCCTGGGCAGCAAAAGCCTCGTTCAATTCAATCAGGTCAACATCACCGAGCGACCAGCCCGCCTTCTCAAGTACTAACGGGATGGCCTTAGTAGGTGCATCGAAGAGCCATTTCGGTTCGATGGATACCTGCCCGTAAGCAACAATGCGCGCCAACGGCTGCTGTCCGCCCTCCTGCGCGCACGCGCGGCTGCTCACCACAAGTGCAGCCGCCCCATCATTGAGGCCGGGTGAATTGCCAGGTGTGACAATACCATCATCGACAACCGCCGGCTGCAGCTTCGCCAGCGCCACAAGCGAAGTATCACGCCGTGGACCCTCATCGCTCTTAACAATTGTGGTTTTACCATCAGGTGCCTTAACCGCCACCGGCACGATTTCGGCAGCGAATTTTCCCGCGTCCATCGCCGCCACGGCCTTCTGATGACTACCCAGGGCGAACTGATCCAACTCCAAGCGAGTTAGTCCATATTCCGACGCGATGAACTCAGCCGCGTCACTCATCATCCATCCCTCCACCGAGCAGCGCAGCCCGTCATGAACAAGACTGTCAACCACGTGGGCATTCCCGAAACGCGATCCCCTCCGCGCCCACGGCAAAATGTAAGGCGCAGAGCTCATAGACTCCATTCCACCCGCAACCAGTAGATCTGCATCCGCAGCACGGATCGCTTGCGCCGCTAGCATCACTGCTTTGAGACCGGATGCGCACATTTTGCTCAGAGTGGTCGCCCCGACCCCAGCGGGAAGACCGGCGGCTAGGGCGGCCTGACGGGCAGGCGCCTGCCCCGATCCGGTTGAAATCACCTGCCCCATCAGAACCTCGGCGATATCGTCCGGTTTCACACCTGCGCGCTCGACAGCAGCCCGAATGGCCACGGCGCCCAACTCGATAGCGCTGACGTCGGCCAATGCTCCTTCAAATCTTCCCACCGGGGTGCGCATACTGCTCAGAATCACAACATCATCAGGCTTTTGTACGTGGTAAGACATCATGCAATATCCTGTTAATCGCCGGCCTTGAGCAACTCAGCCATCAGATCTCGCAACCGCTGATGTGTCACCGCCAACTCTTCAGGAACAATACGTGTTTCCGCCACGGTGGTCATAAAATTGGTATCGCCCGCCCAGCGCGGCAGCACATGCATGTGCACATGCTCCGCCACGCCCGCGCCGCCGGCCGCGCCAATATTCACGCCAACGTTGAAACCTTCCACGTCATACGCTCTCCGCAATGCCCGTAATGCCGTCTGGCTCAATAATGCCAGTTCGCTCATCACATCAGCAGGCAAATCCTCCAGTGAAGGTACATGGAGCACGGGCGCCAGCAGCATATGTCCATTGTTATAGGGGTATCTGTTCAGCATCGCCAGAAGGCGATCACCGCGATAAAGTACCAGGTTGCTTTCATCTGACTGCATTTCATCCAACACCCGGCAAAACAGGCAACCCTCCGGCTCAGCCTCGCCCTCCAAATAACTCATGCGCCAGGGCGCATACAGATTTCTCATACAGCTCGATTCTACCAGAATGTCTGCGGTTGACTCCGTGTCATAGCCAGTTAGAATATCGGCACGCAGCCAGCCATGTTTTCCCTTGCCGCCATCACGCGCGCTTTATCCGGTGAACCATACGGGCAGCGGCTGCATTTTTACCGCTCCATTGGATCAACAAACGCTGAAGCCATGAGGCTAGCAGCCGCTGGCGCGCCCGAGGGAACGCTGGTGATAGCAGATGAGCAAACCGCCGGACGCGGGCGCGCCGGTCGGCGCTGGTTAACGCCACCAGGCAGTGGGTTGGCCGCCAGCCTCGTCCTGAGACCTGAATTGCCGGGCAGCCAGATTGGCCATCTGGCGCTGCTGGGCGGCGTTGCCACGGCACAGGCAATAGAATCGCTGTGTAAATTGCGGCCGCAATTAAAATGGCCCAATGATGTTTGGATCAACGAAAAAAAAGTGGCAGGGATTCTTGGGGAAAGCAGTCATAGTACAGCAGGGCTGGAGTGGGTGGTGCTGGGCATTGGCATCAACGTCACCGCAGGGCCGCCCAAGGAAACGGAAACCCGCCAACCGGCTTCATTCCTAGAGGAGGAAAGCGGGCATGCGCTGGACAGGGTAAGGCTGCTGCTGGAATTGGTGCGTGCGCTTGCGAAGCATTACCCGTATCTAGGCAAGACAGCTCTGGTGTCTGAATGGGAGCGCCGTATGATCTGGCGCGGCAAGCGCGTGCGCGTGCTCAATCCGGCTGGCAATTACATCGAGGGCATGGCGCTGGGCCTCGCTCCCGGTGGTGAGCTGCGCCTGCAGCCGGATGATGGACATGCTCTAAGAATCACGGCCGGAGATGTCAGCCTGCACGATACTTAGCGTGAGCGTATACCACATGTCGATTGCGAAACGCCATCGACATGTGCCGCCTGCAATCGCAGTCGCCATGATAATAATGGTAGAATAACCCACGCCCGTTGGCAGAGCTAAGAAAGAAAAGCCCACATGCTTACCACCGAAGAAGTAGCACATATCGCCGAACTAGCCCGGCTGCAATTAAGTGCATCCGAAACCGAGAAATTCAGAGAACAGCTCTCCGCAGTGCTGGATTATGTAGACCGTATCGGCGAACTTGACCTCACCGCTGTTATGCCCACGTACAGCGTACTTTCTCTGCCCAGCGCACTCCGCGCAGACGAGGTGCGCGAGTCCCTTACACGTGAAGAACTGCTGCGCAATGCACCCGAAACCGAGGGCGGCTCCTATCAAGTGCCAGCCGTACAAGATGAAGGCTGAAACCCGAGTTTCATCCGCGACCCGCCGGGGATCTCCATCATGGAATTGATTAAGCAATCGCTCCGCCGCGCCAGCGACATGCTTCTCGCCGGAGAGGTATCTAGCGTCGAACTTACCGAGGCCTGCCTGCGCCGCATCGAGAGAGTTGAGCCATACATCCATGCCTTTCTATCTATAAGCGCAGAGCTTGCCATGCAGCAGGCCAGAAGCGCAGACCAGGCCTGGGCAGACTGGCGCAGTGGAAAGGTAAGCCAGCAGCCCTCTCCGCTAAACGGAATCCCGATCGCCATTAAAGACGTGCTCTGCGTGGCCGACCTCGCTGCCACTGCCGGATCCCGTATGCTGGAAAACTTCGTGCCCTCCTACGATGCCACGGCCAGCGCGCGCTTACGCGCGGCCGGCGCTGTATTTCTAGGGAAGACGAACACGGACGAATTCGCCATGGGTTCCTCGACGGAGAATTCCTGTTTCGGTCCCACGCATAATCCCTGGAACCGGCTGTATGTTCCAGGTGGATCCTCCGGTGGTAGCGCCGCCGCGGTGGCAGCCAGCATGACATTCGGAGCACTTGGCACCGACACGGGTGGAAGCGTCCGTCAGCCAGCGGCTCTGTGCGGAGTGGTCGGGCTCAAGCCCTCCTACGGCCGAATCTCCCGTTTTGGACTGATAGCTTTCGGCTCTTCTTTCGACCAGATTGGTACGCTTACCCACACCGTGGAGGATGCAGCGCTGTTACTGCAAGCACTGGCCGGTCCGGACACGCGCGACGCAACCTGCGTTCCAAATCCTCCGCCAGACTACCTCGCCGAACTTTCGGAGACAACTGATTTATCCGGGCTGCGTGTAGGCGTCCCAGAGGAATACTTCAAAGCAGAAGTGGGTTCAGAGGTTAAAACACGGATACGAGCTGCTATCGAGATGCTTGCCGAGCTTGGCGCGCAGATTTTACCGCTGGTCCTACCGCACACCGAACACGCGCTGCCTGCTTATCACCTGATTGCCAACGCCGAGGCCTCGGCTAACCTCGCTCGTTACGATGGCGTGCGCTATGGCAAGCGTCAAAGCGGCAAAGCCCTGTGGGAAACTTATGTGAACACACGTACCGCCGGATTCGGACCCGAAGTCAAGCGACGCATTATGCTGGGCACTTACGCCCTAGCATCTGGATATTACGATGATTATTACCTGCGCGCCCAAAAAGTACGCACATTAGTGAAACAAGATTTTGACGCTGCGTTCGAACAGGTCGATGTAATCGCCGGTCCGACCACTCCGACGACCGCGTTCAAGTTAGGTGAAAAAACCGATAATCCGTTAGAAATGTATCTGTCGGATATATTTACATTGTCCTCCAGCCTCGCCGGAATACCGGGGGTCTCGCTACCCTGTGGCCAGGATGCTAATGGGTTGCCCATAGGGCTACAGTTGCTAGGCCCTGCGTTTGAAGAGCAGCGCCTGCTAAACATTGCGCACGTCTTCCAGCAAGCCACGGACTGGCAGAGGCGCGCACCCGTACTGGAG
>CAUZCX010000014.1:0-23533 GCA_963578565.1 Anaerolineae bacterium | reverse complement strand
TGGACAGACTTCACCCACGAGTGTTATGGGAATGCAGACTAAGAGCACCCCGGAAGGAAACTTGGAAAATCCGATAAATCCTATTCCCCTTGCAATGGTGGGTGGTGCTACCTTCGTGGCGCGGGGTTTCAGTGGCAAGCAGGCCCATTTGGTTGAAGTTCTTAAGCAGGCAATCGAGCACAAGGGTTTCTCCTTTGTTGATGTCTTCAGCCCTTGCGTGACCTACAACTTGGATAATACTTATAAGTGGTTCAAGCCTAGAGTCAAGCTTCTAGAGGATGAAGATCACGATTCAAATGATTTTCACGCAGCTATGGACAGAGGCTACCAATGGGGTGATGAGATTCCTGTAGGGGTCTTCTGGCGGCGCGATGATCTACTGTCACTCAATGATCTTGAACCTGTTTTATCTGAGGGTGGACCACTAGCCTATCGTTCGCTTGGGCTTTCCGTTGACCAGTCTGATCGGCTGATTGCCGAGATGATGTGACGGTCGTGACGGTCGTATAAAAGAGGTCGCGTCCGAGAGGTATCATTCCCCAATCTAATTGAAGATCCCGAGGAACGCGTTAGTTGTGTAAAACTTGTGATAGATTGGGGGATTTTTCTTTATACTTGCCGCTTTCTGGTGTGTTTAGTACTTGTGCACGTATTCCAACCGTTTTAGGGGATTGGTTGGCCAACTGGCATACTCTTCGGGAAATGATCGGTAGCCCCCAAAGCCGGCGCGATTTTGGCTGAGTACTGGCGAGTAATTCTTTCTGATCCCGGCAACGGCTCCACAAACATGGCCACGGACGAGGCAATTCTGTGGTCGGTTTCGCGAGGCGCAGCCCCGCCCACTTTGCGTATGTATGCATGGGAGCCACATTGTCTTTCCCTTGGGCGCACGCAACCTGTCAGCGAAGTTGATCTTGACCGGCTTCAGGAGCAGGGCTGCGACCTGGTACGTCGACCAACCGGCGGACGCGCAATATTGCATACTGACGAACTGACTTATTCCGTTTGCTTGCATAAAAGTGACCCTATTGCGAAGGGTGGGGTGCTGCCATCATATCGACGTATTAGCAATGCACTTCTGACCGGGCTAATTGAAATCGGGCTGCCTGCCCGCAATGATGCTGTCACGCTCCGCGGGTCTCCTGCACGAGCGGTGTGTTTTGAGCAGCACTCTCATTACGAGATAACGGTGTCAGGCCAAAAGCTTTTAGGCAGTGCACAGTGGCGGCAGGGTGGTGGGATGCTGCAGCATGGCTCATTGCCGCTTCGCGGAGACATCGCACTCATTTGCAATGTACTTGTGTTCGCCTCGGAGTCGGCTCGGAAGCAATCAGAAAGACGAGTGCGACGGCGTGCCAGTACCCTAGCTTCTGCGTTGGGATGGGAGCCTGAGTGGAGAAATGTCGTGGAGGCACTCGCGCACGGATTTTCACGTTCCTTGAAGGTGCATCTGCAGCTTGGTGAGTTGAGTACCGACGAGAAGCAGCGTATCGGTGAACTGCGTACTCAGAAATATGCTCAACCGGCGTGGACGTTCGGAAAACCCTCGGTGCAGTCGCACGCGCGGTCACAAATACACACAACGGCATGAAAATTGGCGCGTGCGTAATCGAACTACGCCTGCCGGCCGCCCGGTCGCTAAAACAGAAGCGCGGGCAGCTGCGATCTTTGCTGGCTCATTTGCGGCGTTAATTCAACTTGGCAGTGGCCGAGAGCGGCCACAATAATTTCTGGCAGTCGGCGCAGATCACCATTGTGGCTGTGAGCAATGAACAGGCCGTCACCGAACAGGTGCTGCGCCGCGCAGTGCTATGTGATTGAAAAACACCGCCCGGACCTGGATGTGGTCGCGGCAGAGATTGAGTGGCGATGAGTTCCGTGTCTTTCGGGCGTGTGTGCACAAACTCCGATGCCTATCTTGCAATTGGTGTCGGCGTAGTGATTATTGGCTGGTCACCTATTCTTATCCGCTTGTCGAGCGCACCCGGTGTCACGACGGCTTTTTTTCCGCGCGGCCATCGCGATGGTAGTGCTCGCTGTGCTATTCTGGCGGAAGCGTCGTAGTGCGGGGCGTATGAAGCGCAGCGCTCTCTGGCTGGCGCTACTTGGCCGGGATGTGTTACAGCATGGATATGAGCCTGTGGGCTACTGAGGTCACTATGAGCGGCGTGGCAAGCCCGACACTGCTGGTAAACACCGCTCCGGTCTGGGTGGGGATATGTGCGATGTTGCTCTTCCGTGAACGGCTGGGGATTGTATTCTGGCCGGGCAGAAAGCGCGCGAAAGCATGGATGCACTCTCTTTTTTCTGGATCACGGCCGCTGTTACAGTATGTGTCCTGGGTGTGAGCACACTGGCTCTGGGAGTGATCATACAGGTGGGTGGATGGTTTTGCGATCACTTATGCTCTGGGTCTGCTGCCGGCTACGACCGTCTCCCCGATGATGCTTGGGCAACCAGTGATACCGGCAGCGCTGGCACACTGTTTTCTGGGTGAACGTCTGGGACCGTGGCAGTCTCTGGGAGGGCTAGCTGTGGTTTTAGGGGTGTTACTGGTGCATCGTCAGGGCAGGCGGATATGACGCCGGCATAGCGGCATTCTTGGTTGCTCTTCGTTTATATCTTGAATTGACCGTCTTTGTAAAGTAGATCGCCGTCCACCGTAATTTCACTTTCGGTTTTCATGTCGCAAATCATGTCCCAGTGAATGGCACTGACATTGCGGCTGCCGGTCAGAGGGTAGCCAGAACCAACTGCGATGTGCATGCTGCCTCCCATCTTCTCATCGAAAAGAATCTGTTTTGTGTGCCGGTCGATCCCAAAGTTGGTTCCGATGGCCCACTCACCTACATAGCGCGCGCCCGCGTCGCTGTCCAGCATCTGTTGTAAATAAGGCTCGTTCTTGGCCGCGCTAGCCTGTACCACTTTTCCTTCTTCAAACCGTAGTTCAATGCGCTCGATCTCGCGACCGGCCACGGTGACTGGGTAATCGAAAAGCACGCGGCCGTTAACCGAGTCTTCCACTGGCCCGGTGAAAATCTCGCCATCGGGCATGTTGCGATGGCCGCACGCATTGATGAAAGTGCGTCCCTTGATGGATAGGGTCAAATCGATGTTCGCGGCGCTTACGCGCACTCTGTCTCGGCCGCGCAGCCACTGAACCAGTCGCTGCTGCTTATCATGCACCGATTGCCAGTGAGCTACCGGGTCGTCATTCCCATGCACGTGGCAAGCGCGGTAGACGAAATCTGCGTAATCATATCGGCTCATGTCTGCTTCCTGTGCCAGCGCGTGCGTCGGGAACAGCGTGACATTCCACTTGAGCTTTCCTGCGTCTCCGCGCTTTAGATAGGATTGCAACACCGGTTCGTACGCTTGCCGCTGGCGCACCTGCTTTGCTGGGTCCACTCCGGAAAGCGCACGCGTGTTCGCCATGCCCTCCACGCGAATAATGGCATCGAAAGTATCCACTGCCATCTGGTAAAACGGTGAGATGTAGTCCAACTGGTGCTCCTGTGCGAAGCGGAAGAAGATGTCGTCCGGGCCTCGCAGAAATGGTGCCAGGTGTGGGTGCCCGCCTCGTTCCAGCACGCGTTCATATAACGCCAACATGAGCGGCATGCCGGTGGTGCTTGCTGGTGCCCAGATGAGCACCTGGTCATCACGCTGGATTTCGGTGGAATAATCCACCAGTAAATGTGCAAGGCGGGTCACGCGTGGGTCGGGCATATGACATCCTTTTCTGTCCGAGTGGATGCAATTATAACCCGCGAGTGCCCGGATGCGCACCTTGCATTATTATCTGTTGCTCCCAGCGTCCATATGCACAAATGGACGCTGGGATGATAGAATCGGCGCTATGGCAAATTCAGCTCTGAGACATCCGCTACTTAGCGGATCAGTGACTGCACTCGGACTTGCGCTGCTCTGGCTAGGATATTTTCTGCCGTGGGTGCCGCATCGTGCTGCTGCACTCAGCATGGGGGCTTATGACCTCGCTGATTGGGTCACCCTGTTACCGCAGATGCAGGACGGCAGCCGTCCGGTAAGCGGGCTGCATTTCCTCGCGCTGTTGGCAGTGGCGGTGGCGTTGACGGCTGGGCAAGCATCCCGTAAGGGGGTACGCCGATGGTTGCTTTTGCCCGCTGGATTGGGTGCCCTTATGCTGCTTCCCGCTTATCCCTCCATCGCGTGGTATCGCACGGACGTGGATGTGCAGGCGCAGCTTGGGCTACTGGCTGCGACGCTATTGGCTGCAGTAGCTTTCTGGTTCTGGCACAGCTGGCGCTGGTTTGGCTTGGTTCAGGGCGTAGTGACTGCGGTGTTAGGCGTGCGGGCGTTGTGTGGTTTTCTGTTGTTGCGGCCGGTGGTGGGGGAGCTGTACGGCGCACTGCCTCCCATCGGCCCGGGTTGGTATGTGACGCTGGTGGCCTGCCTGTTGATATTTTTGTCCGGCGCACCAAGTGCGGTGCTTCGATTGCTTGACAGGAAGTGAGCGCGGATTATAATCTTGATTGCGCGGGTGTAGTTCAGCGGTAGAACGTCAGCTTCCCAAGCTGAATGTCGTCGGTTCGAGTCCGATCACCCGCTCTACTTCCGTAAGCAGCATCCCCCTGTTGCTGCACGGAAACCCACTCGGTGGAAATCATTGCAGCAGCAGCTTCACAGCGGTATCAAGCTGTGGGTCTAGACCGGCCTGATACTGCTCGTGGCTGTGCTCCACTTTCACATCTGGGATGAGGCCTTCTCCATCTACCGAATTGCCGTGCGGGCTTAGCCATCGCGCGAAGGTTATCCGTACCGCGCCTTGATCGTCGCTTAAGTCCATCCAGGTCTGTACCGTACCTTTTCCGTAGCTGCTTTCGCCAACGAGAGCACCGCGCTGGTAATCTTTTACAGCACTGGCAACAATCTCGGCGGCGCTGGCGCTACCTCGGTTTATTAAAACCGCGAGCGGGATTTTGGTGGCGAGAC
This sequence comes from Anaerolineae bacterium, assembly GCA_963578565.1. Lineage (GTDB taxonomy): Bacteria > Chloroflexota > Anaerolineae > Anaerolineales > UBA11657 > CAJWGI01. Next base: position 18,559 of record CAUZCX010000014.1, on the reverse strand, counting down.
CTCCGGGGCGGGCGCGGTATTTGCGCTCGCGCCCATCTCCGACCCGCTCGATCATCACCACTCCCTTGCCAATGAATTGTGAGGTTACGCTGATGCCTGCTTCAAGGAAGCCGCCCGGGTTGTTGCGCAGGTCCAGAATCAAGCCGGGCGGTTCATCGGCCAGTTGTGTGAGCAGCTGTGCTCGTAGCTCACGCGTGGTGCTGTCCCCGAAGCGATTAATTTTCACGTAAGCGAGACCACTGCTGAGGATTTCACCTTCGACAGAAGGTATGGTGATTTTGTAGCGCGTAATTTCTAGTGTGAATGGCTCGGGCAACCCTTCGCGTAGCACGGTAATACTTACGGATGAGCCAGCCGGGCCGCGCACTTTTGCGATGACGGTGAAAGCATCCAGCCCGATCACATCCTCGTCGTCCACCGCGATTATGGCGTCGCCCGGCAACATGCCAGCCGCCTCAGCGGGGGAACCGGGCAGCGGCGATATCACGCGAAGCAAATCTCCGTTTGCATCGACCTCCGCGCCGATACCCTCAAGCTCGCCGGACATGTCGCTGCGCATAATCTTTCTCTCAGCGGGGCTCATGTAATTGGTGTGGCTGTCGCCGGTGGCACGGAGCATGCCTTTGATTGCGCCCTGAACCAGCTTTGTGGTATCCATAGGCTGATCAACGAAATTCTCCTGCAGTAGCTCCCACGCTTCCCAGAATGGCCTAAATGCGGTTTGTAGTTTCTCGGGCGTGTTGCCAGCACCCGGGTCGATTTCGAGTTTCTCCACCCCAGTAACCGGGGCAGGCAGCGGAATTCCCGCCGGGAGCATATCGTAATAACGTGCGCCGGTGACGAAACCGCCGGCAAAAATGCCTGCGCCGATAAAGAGCGAGGCCACAGCGATGATCAGGTTGCGAAAGAACTTCCAGCTCATGCAGCAAGGGCCTCCTGCAGGTATTGCTCGAACTCACCCGCTTTGCAGCGTTGGGTGTAGTCCAGAATTGCATCCCCATCGAGCGAGTAAAGCGGGTGGCAGGAAGTCGGCAACGCGCCCTGCGGAGCGAGAGCTACTGCCTGTACCAACGGGCCGGGGATGTCGGCCTTTTCGAGATTCTCAACCACATCCTCGGTGGTGATCAGCGTGATGTCGGCAAGCAGTGCCAGTTCCAGATCTATGCCCGGGTTTCCGCCAATGACCGCGTTTCCGGCAAGGTCGGCGCGCAACGCATGGAGAACAGCCACATCACAGTGAATGGCCGGAAAGGCCATCAGCTCATCGTCGCTGTATGGGTCTTTAATTGTCTTCACGTCTGGGCGTAGAAGTGGCAAATCGGTTCCAAGCCAGGCGCGGCTTGGCATGAAACCGACGTCCGCCAGTGCGGCGCGGATGCCAAAGGTGATGCTGGCTTCACTCTCTTCGATAATCTCGATGGTGCCCTCACCGGCTGCCTGTGTGAACATGGGCGCGAACCCAAAAGCCTCTAGACCGAAATAACAGGAGCGCACGCTCCGAACACGGCCGGCTCCAACTAACAGGTCGGATTCGATCCCTGCAGTGAAACATAGTAGGGTGAGATCCCGCGCTGCGGGATTGTCGCGCAGCAGGGCATGCGTAAAGGCGAGTGGGCGGCGATAAAGTGTCATGCCCCCGAGCGCAAGTGTGCTGCCGGTTGCTACGAGCGCGGCTGCCTCTGAAAGCGCAACGGTTTTATCCATCATTCGTCCACATAAACGCGGTATTCGAACACGTGAGTGCCGGCTTGATAAAGTTGGAAACCGTCGTCGATTTCATCATGGAAGGTGACCTCGATGCGCAGCCGGTGCTCGCCACGTGGCCAATCGTTGAGCCCGGCTAGGTGGTAGTGGCAGTACTGCCCGTTGAAATCGCCCTGCAGGGCGAGAAGATTGTTGCGCTGTACCGGCAGTCCATCCACGCTGAAATTGAGTGTCATGGCCTCGAGATTGCTTCCGGCGATCACCTGGGTGGCGGCGCAAAAGCTGTGCAGCCAGAGAACCTCCTGTGAATTGCCAAACGACACAGTGTAAGTATAAACCTCGCCGGCGCGGCTGAGATTGTCATACGATTCAGGTGCGAATTGCTCCAGAACCGGAATCTGATCCTGCACCGCAGCGCGTGTTTCGGCAGAACTCATCACGGTTGGTGGTCCAGAGGGTTGCACTCCTGCTACCGCGGGCTGCAACATCAGCGCGACTGCCTGCTCCAGCAGCGCATCGCCCCTATCGAACAGTGTCTCCTCAGTCACTGGCACGAGCATATCAGGTTTTACTCCGACACCCTCAACGATGATGTTGCCGTCCATGTCTTGATCCATGCCGGTGGGAATCTGAAACGAAAGCTCGCCGGGCAGCTCATACTGCCCGCGGCCGACCTCACCCATAATTCCGTTGCTGGGATAGTGCCCGAGCACGGTTACCTGCGGAAGCTGGCTGAAGACCCAGGCCACGTTTTCGCAGGCGCTGGCGCAGGCCGGGCTGATTAGCACAGCTATTCTTCCTTTGTAATGCAACTCCTCATCCGGTTCGATCGTGTCCGGAGGGCCGTGCGTGTCGAAGCGCTCCAGCCCTTCACTGTAATAATAGCCGCGCATCACCTCTAGTTCCTCGGTGGTGAAATATGCAGCCAGTCCGGTGCCCATGGGAGAGCCGCCCATATTGTCGCGCATGTCCAGTATCATACTTGGGGTTTTGCGTTCGATGAATAGTTTTACCGCGCGTTTGAAAAGACGAATGGTTAGGTTAAGGTCGTCCGCCAGCGACCAGATACGTATGTATCCTAAACCGGAATCTTTGAGGATCTCATACTCCACCGGCGGGGCGTCACGGTCAAAATCAGCGAAGAGTGAGCTGGCAGCTAGGCTGGCCTGTTCGGGCCGCAATTTTATGCCAGCCTGCTGCTCGCCACCGCCAGGGTTCCTCCAATTTATCTGGATGCTTGTTCCCACCTTCCCACGAGTCAGATAGCGGTATTGGTCCAGTCGCCGTACGTGCGGCGCCGAAAAAGGACCGTTCCAGGCGGTGACGGCGGCCACTGCCTCTTTGACCGGCTGTGCGTTGACCGCGATGATTTCATCACCAAGCTGAATGCCGGCCGTTTCGGCAGCGCTTCCCGAGGTGATGAAACTGACCAGCACGCGTCCGTCTGTCAACTCGGTCAGCACTAGTCCCGCTCCGCCCCCGGTTTCGTTCTGGAAAATACCGCCGTCATCACCACTGATGCCGATATGACCATCCGGGATGCTCATGGCAAAGTCGCGCATGGCCATATACCACGCCTGCCGGTCGCCTTCGGCCTGCGCAGCGGCAACGCGCGGGGAGAACCTGTCGTACAATCCCTGCCAGTTGACGCTTTTCAATTCGGTGAATGGATATTCCACTGATGCCTTGCGCCAGAGCGCTTCGAAGGCCTCGATGTAACTCATCTCAGAGTAGTCGTTAACGGAAACATCTCCTTCGTACAGTGTGATTTCGGGTGTGCTTTCTTTGCGGAATGCGAAGGGAATGCTGTCCATATCGACAATCGTGTATCCCGGTTGCAGCGCGGCGGTGGTGTCGTCGGGCGTGAATAACAGCCCGTCCGGGCCGAAATCGCTAGGAAAGGCCTGCTCCGCGTCCGGTGCCCAGACTAGGAGAATGCCGCCGGAAATCTCATCGCGGTTTTCGCTGTCTATGCGCGCCGACGTCCACACGCTCGACCAGCCACGGAACTCGTCCCGCCCCAGAAACGGGTCACCGACCACATTGGCCTGCACAGCCACGGCGAAAACGCGCACACCGCTGTCGGTCAGCCCGTTGTTGTCTACATCCACCAGCACTCCGGGAGGTACCACGGGAAGATGCAGCACATATTCCCAGCTATTCTCCCCGCTGCGGGATAGTGGCCCGAGCACCTGATTTTCCGTCGGGATGACGAATTCAAAATCGCGCGCCACGAATCCGCTTTCGTCCTCCAGCATGACGTATGGCTCCACGAGATAATTGTCAAAGAGTGGGAAGGTTATTTTGACTCTGCCAGTTACTTTGAACGGCTCGTTGGAGATGTACACGCTGGGCTGAAGAGTGGGGAGCGTCGGGGCTGCCGTCTCAGTGGTGGCGGGCTGCGCATTCGTTGGTTCCGGGCTGGGCGGTAGCTCACTCTCGGCCGCGGTCGGAGACACCGGCGTGATGGCGGTTGCGGTCTTGGTGGGGGCTGCGCACGCGGTTAGGGTCAGCGCGAGCGGAACCAGGCTGGCAATGAGCCTAGCATTTCTTTTCATGGCGCGGCAGGTGGAGTGGCCAAGGGAGCGGTCAATCGTCCTGCCCCCATACCTTAATGTTGTCGCTGGAAGGCAGCGGGATACGGTGACCGTAGATGCGGTGCCAGAGGAGATAGAGCGCTCCTCCGCTTAGCACCCCCATCCTGAGTTCGGGCAACTGTTGCCGCCATCTAGAAAGAGTGTACATCCCGAAGCATACCGGCAGCACCAGAAATAAAAATGATAGTCGGCGCGCTTTCTTTTCGATGCGCAGATAGAGTACCAGGATGGCGATTGTGGCCAGTGTGAAGAGGACGACGATGTCCCAGTGCAGGTTGAGCAGGGATTCCATGAGCGTGCTCGCTCATGATTATACCGCGCCGGGCAAGCGCCGCACGTGCCCTGACCGTATTATTCCAGCGCCAAAATGATACAATGCGGTCATGCCTATCGTAGTGCTGAATGAATCTGTTGTGTCCAAAATCGCCGCGGGCGAAGTGGTGGAGCGCCCGGAATCGGTGGTGAAGGAGCTGGTGGAAAACGCGCTCGATGCCGACGCGGGCAGTATCCATGTTGAGATCGAGGGCGGAGGGCGTCAGCTAATGCGGGTTGCCGATGATGGTGCTGGCATTCCGGCAATGGAAGCGGAACTGGCGTTCGCGCGTCATGCCACTTCTAAATTGCGGTCGGCGGGTGACCTGGACAACATTGAGACGCTCGGTTTTCGCGGCGAGGCGCTTGCGTCCATCGCGGCGGTCAGCCGCATGCAGCTGGTGACGCGCGCGCCAGGCGAGCAGACCGGCACGCGGCTGACCGCCGAGGCGGGCAAAATCATCCAACGCGCGAGTGTCGGTGCACCGCGGGGAACCGTGATCTCGGTGGAAAACCTGTTTTTCAATGTCCCGGCACGGTTGAAGTTTCTCAAATCTGATGCTGCCGAAAAAGGCCGGATAAGCCGCGTGCTCTCGCGCTACGCTCTCGCTTATCCGGCCGTGCGCTTTCGGATGCAATTCGATAATCGCTATGTGTTCCAAACGCACGGCACTGGATCCCTGCGGGATGTGCTTGCGGCAGCATACGGGGTGGAGACGGCCGGGCAGTTGCTCGAGCTTACGGGAAGGGAGCATGAGAGCATATCTGTGCACGGTTACGTCAGTCCGCCTGCGGTTAGCCGAGCCAATCGGCGTGAAATCACCCTCTTCGTTAACGGGCGCTATGTACAGGATATACAGCTCGGCGTGGCGGTCACGCGCGCGTACCACACGCTGCTGATGACCGGGCGCCATCCGATTGCCGTGCTTTCTATCACACTCCCGCCCAACGAAGTTGACGTGAACGTGCATCCTGCCAAAACGGAAGTCCGCTTCCGGCAGCGTGACCGCGTCTTTCGCGCTGTGGAGCGCGAGGTGCGCCGGACGCTGCTCAACCAGGCATCGGTGCAGAGTGCGACGCTATCGGGGTGGGCCCACGCGGGCGCTGCCGAAGGGCTCGACTGGTCAGAACCTACCTCAGTCGGCATGCACACGTACGCTGGCCCCTCGCTGGCAGCCGAAGCCACCCCGGCAGCTGGAACCCAGGCCGGTATTCCTGTGGGCGGAGTGCCACTGCTGCGCGTCATTGGTCAAGTCGGCGCGGCTTACATCGTTGCGGAAGGCCCAGACGGTTTATATCTGATTGACCAGCACGCCGCTCATGAGCGCATCCTTTACGAGGCGTTCATGGCAGCCGCGCAGGGCGCGCAGGTGGAATCGCAGACCTTGCTGCAGGCCGCGACGGTAGTTCTGGTGCCGGAGGAAGCCGAGGATTTACGGCGGCAGCTGGATGCCTTGCATGGGTTAGGTTTCGAAGTGGAACCCTTTGGGGGCGACAGTTTCGTGGTGCGTGCGCTACCGTCGGCGCTTGGTGCGGTAACGGCTGAACAGGCACTACGCGGCGTGGTGGAGTACGACAGTAATGATGAGCACGCATTGCCGCCGGGTGCGGAAGCGCGCATCATCGCGCGGGTGTGCAAGCGCGCCGCCGTGCGCGCCGGACAAGTGCTTGCGGACGAAGAGCAGGCGGTGCTGTTGCGCGAACTGGAGAAATGCCAATCGCCCCGTACATGTCCGCACGGTCGTCCTACCATGATTCATTTTAGCATTGACACGCTGCAGCGACAGTTTGGGCGCAAAGGTTAAACCATCACATGCGATAGAGGTACATTGATATGATGGCAATCTGGCTGCAAAACGAAGGATTGCGTTTGCGTGACGACCTTCCGATTCCAGATCCGCTGCCCGGCGAGGCCTTGGTGCGCGTGCTGCGCGCCGGCATCTGCAACACCGACCTGGAGCTGACCCGCGGTTATTATCCCTTTACCGGCGTGCCTGGGCATGAGTTCGTGGGTGTGGTTGAGCAGGGTCCGGATGAGTTGCTGGGAGAGCGCGTGGTGGGCGAGATCAACGTGGTCTGCGGCAAGTGCGTGCACTGCCGAAACGGCAGGCGAACACATTGCGCCAACCGTGCTGTGCTAGGAATCGTGCAGCGTGATGGCGCCTTCGCGCAATACCTGACGTTGCCTTCTGCGAACCTGCACGTGGTACCCGCCGAGCTTTCGACCGACGCCGCCACGTTTGTAGAGCCGTTGGCAGCTGCGCTGCAGATTCAAGAGCAGTTGTCAATCGAGTCCCATAACCGGGTTCTGCTGGTAGGAGCCGGAAAACTCGGCAATCTCATAGCACAGACGCTGGCTCTGACCGGGTGCGATTTGTACGTGGTCGATCGCAACCGCGCCAAACTCGAGCTGCTCGAGGACACTGGAATTGCGACCGGTGCGGCAGCAGATATGTCTGCAGGGGAGTTCGACATTGCTGTGGATTGCACGGGAAACGCGGAGGGGTTTGCCATCTCCCGGGCAGCGTTGCGCCCGCGAGGGACGCTGGTTCTGAAAAGCACGTACGTCGGTAGGTTAAACGTCGATGCATCCGCTCTGGTGGTGGATGAAATTATGCTGCTGGGCTCGCGCTGCGGTCCGTTCGGGCCGGCGCTGCACCTGCTGTCCGAAGGGAGGATTCAGGTGGAACCGCTTGTCCACGCCCATTATGGGCTGGCGGAAGGGTTGGCCGCCTTTCATCGGGCTCAGCAACACGGAACTTTGAAGGTGCTATTGACGATGGAATCTGCTGCCTGGTGACCGCTACCGGTGTGCGACTCCTATTAATTACAACTCAATTGTCATCAGATCGCGCGCGAGTTTGACCGGGCCGCCGAATCGGCTGCGTGCCTCGATAAGAAGCTTGGATTCATCCGTGCGGTGTATGTCATAGTGGATGAGATACAGCGTCCCGACCTTCGCCTGGGCAGCTACCTCACCGGCCTGCACGGCGCTGCTGTGCCCAATGGATGCGGCCGTGGCCTCGTGCAGTAGTAAGTCCGCGCCCACAGCCAGGCGAGAAATGGAAGGGCACGGGGATGTGTCCGCGGAATAGGCAAGCACGCGCCCTCCGGATTCGTCTTTGATGCGGAGCCCGACGACCGGCACCATGTGCTCTCCCGGTGATGCGCTAATGGTGAAATCACTATTAGCCAGTACCGGTGCGTTCTCATGCAATGGAATCTGGTGCAAATCTACCGAGAAGAATCCGGGCCACTGCTGCCAGTCATATGCATCCATCAACTGATTGAAGCGCTGCAGGCAATGCTCCGGTGCGTGAATGTGCAACGTTTGCGTGCGTCCTAGTAACCACATGTTCATAAGCATGAGCGGAGCGCCACTGATGTGGTCGGGATGGAAGTGCGTCAAAATCAGGTCGGTGATGGAATCGTAGGCTAACCCCGCCTGTGCTAGCCGCACTGTGGGGTTAGTACCGCAGTCCACCAGGATGCCGCTGTGCTCCGCTTGCACGGCGAAGTGGGATGGCTCATGGGCGTCGTCAGGGATGGAATAGGCGCAGCCGAGAATAGTGATGGTGGCCATTCTTTCCCGTTCAAGTCACTTCAGTCTCTCGCGTGTGAAAAGCATTTACTGCGTGTGTCCGGATGGGTTCGTAGGCCCACCAATGAGGCCACTTCCATTGTGTATGTGTGTTCGCAGAGTCCGATCCAACGACTGCGGAAATCAGGAATTTCTGATGTGGTTGACATGCTGGCTCCGGCGACAGCTCCTGCGCGGCGTGCCTCCCGAAACATCCGCACGGGCGTGCTAATCGGGTGGTCTCGTGACGCTAGCATCCAAAACTTTCCCGGCAAGTGTAGCACACGCTGTTGTGGACGACAATGCAGGTCGTTATTTACGGTATACATGGCATTATCATATCGGTTGTCTTCAAATGCGTGCTTGCCAGCAGCATTGGTGAGTGCCCAGATGCTATAATCGCAGAGTGTTGGCGGTGATGGTTGCGCGCTACGCAGCGCAGGTCTGTATCATGGTAAGGGAGTAATCCCTGTGGACGTATCGCTCATGGACTTCTCCTCGAATTTGAATGTGCCGGCATGGGGGCTCGGCAGTAGGGTTGTACTGTTCTTTGGCCTGATAGCGGTGGCTTTCTCTGTTTACCGACGTAGACACGCATGGAGAAAGCTCAGTTCAGCTGCGCGACGTGGCTTTTGGCTGCTGCTAGTGCTGTCTGTGCTGACCAACATCACACCATTCCTGTCATTTCCAGTTGAGAATTCTCTAATTCCAATCGGTCCTGATTGGACAATCGAAATCACGCTATTGTCTCATGCTCCTATTGCGCTAGCGGCTGGTTGGTGGGGCGGTGGTTTCGCTGTGGTGCTCGCGCTGGCTGGCGGATTAGCGAATGCCCTAAGGCAAGGGTCACACCTATTCATTCTGCTGGAATGGGCTATGGTGGCCGGAGTGATTTCGTTTCTACTGCGCCAGGATTACACGGGCGGGTTACCGGCGTTGCTGCGCAGGCCACTGCCCGCTACGTTGGCCGCAGCCATACTGGTATGGCCGCTGCAGCTCGCATCTCTCATTTTGGATCAGGGCCCGAGCGGGCTTGCGCAGCTGCCCATGATAATCGCAAGATGGTCCTTCGATCGCGCCATTCCTCTGTTTGTTTCATTGCTGGTGGCCGGTGCCCTGGGCGAACTGGCACAAAGAATCGCACCTACTCGCTGGTTTCGGGTAATCCCGCTCCGCCTGCCGCCTTATGCCGCCAATCTCAACAGACAGTTACTCTTCGCGCTGCTGCCCATGGCAGTCGTGGGCATAGCAGTGTTGTTCTCTGCAGTTTTTCTCAATGCACGTCGAGCAGCTATTCGCCTGGTTGTCGATCAGATGGAGCGTGACGCGGCGCGTGCCGCCGAGATCATCCCCTTCTTCATCCGCACCGAGGAGAGATTGGCACTTAATCTCCCAAGCAGCGTCAACCTGCTGCAGGGTGTGGTCGGCTCCGGTACGGGATTCATTACGGATGAACAAGATCAAATCTTCTACCACCCGGATGCAGCCGAGGTGGGGCGGATGTGGAGACCCGCAACTGATGTTGAGGAGCTGCCTACGACCTCGCCTAACAGCCGCGCGTATCAAGAGCGGTCTGTAGATGGTACTGCACAGTTAGTGTACCGCCTTTCGGTGGAGGGACATCCATGGAACGTGGTGATTGAGGTTCCGGTCTCTATGGTGATGAAGCAAGCCACGGAGATCTCGTTTCCGCACGTGCGGCTGCTGGTTGCCGTTGGTGCGCTTGGCATAGTGTTCCTGTTGATGATCAGTCGGCGCCTGACTCGGCCGCTGGGTGCGTTGGCAGCTGCCACCGAGCAAATTATTGCGGGAAGACTGGGCGAGCCGGTTCTAATTAGCGGTGCGGACGAGGTAGGCAGGTTGGGTGAGGCCTTTGAGCGCATGCGTGTACGCGTGCGCTCACAGGTGGATGAACTCAGTCTGCTGCTGCAGGCTTCGCTTTCAGTTGCCAGCAGTCTAAATCTGGACGAGTCTCTGCCACCTATTTTGCAGGGAGCTATGACTGTGACTGATGCTAAAGGCGCACGGCTCCTCCTCCTGCCCTTTGATGGAAGGCACGACAAACTACAGACATATTCTGCAGGTTTGGGCGCCGCTGACATGAGTGTGTTAGATGCTGACGTCCTCCAGCTGGTTACGGCTGAGGGAGGAATGATCGCTATAGAAAATGTGGCGCGGGCGCGAACTGTACTGGACGTCGGTGCTGGTCCAGACGCCCTGCAGGCAGTTATCGCGCTGCCGCTGCGGCACGAGGCCAATCTGTTGGGTGCTCTCTGGCTTGGATACTCGGCGCCGCATCATTTCTCGCGCGAAGAAACTGATCTACTGACCACCCTTGTGGGTCAGGCGGCAGTGGCTGTGGCAAACGCCCGCTTGTTCGAAGCCAGCGAGGGTGGTCGCCAGCAGCTAGCTGCTATTCTCACTGCTACGCCGGATGCGGTCATCGTTACCGATTCTAGGTTGCGGCTGTTGCTACTCAACCCGGCTGCCGAGGACCTTTTCGGTCTGCAAGGGCATAAGATCACGGGACGCCGGATCAACGAGATAATTCATCAACCCCAACTGGCCGTTGCCCTGCGCGCGAGTGACGAGCGCGCTTCCGCCTATGAAATCAAGCTTCCGGATGGCCGTACTTTCTCGGCCTCTACCTCTTCTATCTTACGGCAGGATGGATCTATAATTGGTCGACTGGCAGTGTTACGTGATGTCACCTATTTTAAGCAACTTGATCGGCAGAAAACTGATGCAATCGCGGCAGTCAGCCACGACCTAAAAAACCCTCTCTCGCTTATGCACGGCTATGCCACCATGCTGCCGATGGTGGGGAAACTCAACGCCCGCCAGCGCGAGTTTTCTGAGAAGATTGTGGCGGGCGTTGAGCAGATGAGTACGCTGATAGAGGATGTCCTGGATTTGCATCGCATCGAATCGGCACCGGGTGCAGACTGGGAAAGCTGCCATCTGGATGTTTTGCTCCAGCAGGTGGTGGAGGAAATGCGACCGGCGGCCGTTACCAAAGGCATACAATTGGTGGGCGAGACCGCTGTCGGGATAAAGCCGGTCGCCGGAGATGAAAGCTTGCTTCGGAGGGCAATCCGTCATCTGCTCGACAACGGGGTGCGTTACACGCCCGTCGGAGGCAGCGTGGTAGCCCGCGTGGAAATGCATGAGGAGGAAGTTGTGTTGGCAGTCGCAGACAGCGGGGTGGGCATTTCCCGGGCTGACCGTGACCGGCTGTTTGAGAGGTTCTACCGCGTGAGGGACCAAGAGCAGGGTGAATCAGGGGGCAGTGGTCTTGGTCTCGCTTTCGCGAAATCGATCTCCGAACGGCACGGCGGGCGCGTGTGGTTTGATAGTAAATTGGGACAGGGAAGTACCTTTTTTATCTCCCTGCCCTCTCAGAAGGGCGACGGCGACGAAGTCTGAACAGGCTCTATGCATCGACGTTTACAATCATGCGTTGCCGTGGTACACTTGCTGCGTTGCGAGCAGGGTATACACCTCTCGCTTTCCGCTCCGATTAGGTATTCTCTCCGAATCTGAAAGGGGCTAATCCCAGGGAAAGAGGTTTTTCGATCATGCGTGAATACGAAATTGCGACTGTCCTTAACATGGGTCTGGAAGACGGAGACCCGGATGCCTTGACAGAAAAAATCGAGGGCTGGATTGTCGCTGCCGGTGGCAAGGTGGCCAGGGCGGATAATTGGGGCCGTCGCAAACTGGCTTACCCAATCAAGAAGCAGCAGGAAGGGAATTACGTTTTCTGGTATGCTAGTCTGCCGTCGGCTGCGCCTGCCGAACTTGAACAGCAGATGCGCCTGAATGAGGACGTGCTCCGCTTCATGATCACACGCGCTGAATTACCGGTTCAGCCTGAAGAAGAAGATGCCGCAGAAGAAGAGCAGGGGGAGGGCCAGAGCGTTGATGAAAGTGGTGCTGCCGGTGAAGAGAATGCCGACAGCGGTGCTGACGCTGTGGAATCGGCCAACTCCGAGCCAGTTTCAGGGGAGAACGTTGGAGGCGATAGCGCGGTGGTTTCCTAAGGCTATTGCGCGGGAAAGTTGGTGCTTTTAGGACAGTGGTAGAGTTTACTAAATGCCTGAATACAGTCATGCTCATCGGCAAGGTGCGCGGAGGTGTGGAGCTGCGGTACATGCCCGGCGGGCAATCGGTGACGTCCTGCCGAATGGCGATCAACCAAATGCGGCTAAAGCGAATCTACGGTCACAGAGGAAAATGAAGGCTACCGGCCGGACGTCGGAGAAAACGACTTTTATTTTCCAGGAGGAATAGACGATGAGTTTTCAAAGAGGTGGCCGACGGCGCTCATATCCCAGCCGGCCAAGCGTGTGCCAGTTTTGCGTGGACAATAAAGTTATCCTCGATTATAAGAATGTCGAACTTCTGGCCCGACAGATCGACCCGGAAGGAAAAATAAGAGCTCGTCGCCGCACCGGAACCTGCGCCCGGCACCAGCGTATGCTTGCCTTGGCAATAAAACGTGCGCGGCATATGGCACTGCTGGCGTTTGATCGCGGCACCTGGATGTAGTCAACCTCTGCTGAGCAGGAATGAGAAGCAAACGGTCTGCTGGTTCGGGACGGCCGCTGCGCCGGCGTATTCATCACGGTCAACACGAGCATAGGTTCAGGTTCCTGCTGCTTGTGGTCACGGCAGCAGTGGCTCTGCTTGTCTTCGGGTTGCTCGGCTATGGCCTGTTGCAGGAGTACTGGCTCACGCCTCGCCGTGCAGTCGCCACTGTTGGCCAGCATGCCATCTCGTTAAGCACATTGCAACAGCATACGCGCTATCGGCGCGTGCAGCTTCTGAATGATTACTTCACCTTTTCCGAACTACTGCAATATGTAGGAGAGCAGCGTGATCAGTTGCAGGCGCGACTGGACCAGATTGACGAACAGTTGAACGAACCGTTCACGGTAGCGGCACAGGTGTTGGATGAATTGATCCTTGCTGAGTTGGTGCGTATGGAGGCTGCCAAGCGGGGTATTACAGTGAGTGCGGATGAAATTGAAGCTGCGGCAAACGAGTTTTTTGACTATGACGCTGACGCGTCATCACCGACGCCGGTTCCTGTTGGCACTATTGACCCCAAATCAGAGGGTGTCCCGGCTCCAACCCCCACCCAATACACAGAAGCGGCGTATCAGGAAACGTATGCCTCTCATCTGGAAACACTCAACGCCGACACCGACATGAATGATGCTGATTTTCGGGGCCTGTTTGAGCAACGTTTGTTGAGTCGTAAATTGCGTGACGCAATGGCTGCCGAAATGGAAATTAGCGAGGAGGAACAGGTACACGCACGCCACATCCTGCTTCCAGTGGATGATGTGGATACCGCACAGGAAGCTTTGAGGCGTGCGCTGGAAGGCGAGGATTTTGCTGCGCTTGCGGCGGAGTTCTCAAACGATATCAACAATTCCGGAAATGGCGGCGACTTGGGATGGTTTCCGCTCGGCCAAATGGTGACCGGCTTCGAGAAAGCGGCTTTTTCAGCCGAGATCGGGGTCATCCCTGAACTGGTGGCTACCCAGTTTGGATTGCACGTGGTCGAAATACTGGAGAAAGAGATGCGTGCGTTACCCGAGAACGTACTCACACAACGGCGGCGGCAGGTTTTTGACGAGTGGCTTTCCGAGCGGCGTGCTGAGGAGAGTGTAGAAATTTTGCAATGGTGGGAAGCGCATGCACCGGTAGAGCCAACGCTGCAGGAATTCTATGCGCGCTTGCGTACGGAGCAAGGGGCGAACTGAATTCGGGAGTCCGCTCTCGCCTTCCCTGTTAATCTGTTCACTCAATTTCGTCCGGTTTCAAACTAATAACTGTGCTGGCGCTGTCCGTGCCCATGTTGATGCCGTAAACCGTGTCGGCCACCTCCACGGTGTGGCGATTGTGCGTGATGAGCACGAACTGGGTGTTCTCGCTTATCTCCCTCAGAATGGCACGGAAGCGACCTATATTGCTTTCATCCAGCATCGCGTCCACCTCATCTAGTAGCGCGAAAGGGGTAGGGCTGACGCGCAGCAGCGCAAATATCAATGCGCATGCGACAAGCGCGCGCTCGCCGCCGGAGAGCAGCGCAAGCCCTTGCTGACGGCGGCCGGGCAGTCGTGCAATGATCTCCACACCAGTCGTACTCAAGTCACCGGGTTCGCTCAGTTCCAGGCGAGCGCTGCCGCCATCAAACAGGCGTTCGAAGGTGTGTTCAAATTCTTTTGCCACCGCATCGAATGTGTTCTGGAATTCGCGCTGCATCAGCTCGTCTAACTCGGCAATCACCTCCCGCAGCTGCCCTGACGCCCCCTCAAGATCTCTTGTTTGTGTAGTGAGATGCTCGTGGCGCTCCTGCACGTCGTCGTATTCTTGCGTTGCTTCCGGATTGATGCCTCCCAGACGACGCAGTTGGACTCTCCGCCTGTTGATTGATTGCTCGATGCCCTCGGGCAGTTCGGAGACATACTCCACGTGTTCCACCAGATGATCAAACGGCAGTGGAGTGGAACCGGTCACCTCCTCATTGAATTCGAGTTCGGCCAGCCCGAAGTCATCATTTACCTGAGACTGAAGCGTTTGCAGCTGGTCCTGCGCGCGTTGGAATTCCACTTGCGCCTGCGCGTGGTTGTGCTCCCCGGAATGTACTTTTTCGCGAAATTGCTCCTCGGGGCCATCAAGAGTGACGAGTTCTATTTCTAGTGAGTGTATGGTTTCCTCTTCTGGGTCAATCTGCTCTTGCAATCTGGTGAGCGCCAGCTGAGAATCTTGCTGCTGCTCGTTGAGTTCCGCTACTTTCTCGCGTAGCTCGCTGATTTGTGCAGCGGAGGTCTCAGCCTGAGTGCGGCGCGCGTCGACGCGCACGTGCTCACGTTCATAGGCGGCTCGCATTTCGGAGTGGCGTGCGTTGGCGTCTTTCAGTGCGCGCTCGGTCACGGCAAGTTCGGTCTGACAGGCAGTGACGGTTTCGGGGAGGCCATCTGCATCCATTTCTAGCAGCTTCGCCTGGATTTCATCCGTCCGTTTTTCAGCTTCAGCGTGTTTTTCCTCTAGCGAATCGAGTTCATCCGCGAACGTCCGCAGCTCTTCCGCGGCTGCTTGCAGCTTGCACTGCGAGGTCTCGAGCTGCTGGTGGTTCCATTCGTCGTTCGCCTGGGCGCGTTCCATCTCCAGCCTAGAGGTGTCGCGCGCATCAGCGGCAACTCGCTCTTTCTCTCGGACACTATCCTGATTTGCTAGCGTCGTTTGCAGCTGTGCTTGCAACTTGTCCAAAGATGACGTCAGTGTGCTGAGCTCTTTTTCCAGCTGAGCATTGACAGCGGTTGCGGCCTCGATTTTCTGGGGCAGCCCCCGTGCTTCGCGAGCCATGGCCAGGTCATGGTCTGTGGCAGTGTGCCCTACAACCATAGTTCCGTCCCCACGGTGAATTTCGCCTCTCAGGGTCACAGACAGTGCCCCTGTCGGAAGGTCTGCGGATATCCGACGGGCAGCTGTTCGGTTCTCGCAAATCGCTGCTTGACCCAGAAAGACAGCGATAGCTGGGCGATGCTCGCGGGTACATTCTACCAGGTCGAGTGCCCAGCCGATAAAGCCAGGATCGCTGTGAGCAGGCAGCGTTGGCGGCGGGCGCAACTGCGCCAGAGGTAACAGGGTGGCGCGGCCGCCGTGCTGCTCGAGCAATTCGAGGGCAGCTTCCACGGCAGGCCAATCGCTCACCACGCTTGCTTTGATGCTCTCTCCTAACACAGCGCTGATAGCGACTTCATGTCGCGGGTTAGTCTCAATCATGTCCATCAGGCTGCCGATGTGGCCACGCAGGTTACCGCTGGCAGCGGCCTGATGCAGCCGCTGTGGGCCGGATGCAGTGTCTCCCTCTCCGATGCGCTGCTGCACTAACCACGATTTTTTGGCCTGCAATCGCTCCACCTGAGCGAGAGCGGCGACAACCTTGTCCGTCAAATCCTCAATCTCGGCGCGAGTGTTTTCGCGTTGCTTATTACGGGCACTGAGTGTTTTCTCGACACTTTCCCGTGCCCCCCTCGCGTGCATGAGCTGCTTCTCGTGGGTATCTTGCTGCCGCCTCGTTTCCTGCAGATTCTGTGTAGACTGCTGCGTTTCTAGCTGTAGACCCTCAATTTCTAGTGTGAGCTGGTGGCTGCTGTCCTGCAGCGTCTGCTGACGGGCTCGGCGTTCGATCAGATGCTCATTTATATTGGTGCTACGCAGCCGCTGCTCTGTTTCAGCGTTTTTCAGATCTTCCCGTTCACTTTCGTGTTCTCGCTGCTGCTTATGGGCGGCAGCTTGCCGGCCCAGCGATTGGTCGCGCTCGTCTGCCAATATTGTGAGCTGTTCGGCTGCCTGCTGCAATCGCTCTTTTTGGTCCTCCAGGTTAGCGTCCAATGATATCAATTCGGAATGGACTCGCTCGCGCTGTTTCTCGATGTTGCGAGCGCGCTCCTCTGTCACCGCGATCTCGCGGTGTAGTGATTGGTAATCCTCGTGCAACTTGGCGGCATCTTGATGCCAGCTACTAAGTTGTACTCGCTTCGTTGCCACTTTCTTTCGTCGGGCTACGGCTTCTTCGGAGCGCGTCCGCTGTTGCTCCCATAGATGTGCCAGCTGTGATTTGCGCTCCTGCAGCTGCTGGCGCGCCTGAGCAAGGAGATTCTGGGCCGCGTGCCAGTGGTAGCCATACCAGCTGCGTAGCAGATGGCGCAGGTCTTTCTGCAGCTGACGGAACTCTCGAGCGCGGCGTGCCTGACGCTCAAGAGCACGCAGGCGTGGGCGGATTTCGGCCAGAATGTCGGAGACGCGCTCCAGATTGTGCCGGGTCTGCTCCAGCTTACGCAGGGCATCCTCGCGTTTCTGACGATAGACGCCTATACCGGCAGCCTCCTCAAACAATTTGCGGCGCTCATCGGCTTTCAGTGAAAGTGCGGTATCCACTAGGCCCTGACCGATGACGGTATACGTGCGCTGCGCCAGTCCGACTGTCCCGAGCAGGTCGGCTACATCGCGTAGACGCGTTTTCTGCCCATTGAGTAGATACTCGTTTTGTCCGTCGCGATAAGCGCGCCGAGTCAGGCTGACTTCGGAATAATCAATCGGCAGCCATCCATCAGAATTGTCGAACACGATGGTGGCGGAAGCCATGCTGGCGCGGGACCGTTGTTCCGAGCCCGAGAAAATCATGTCGACAGTTTTGCGGCCTCGCAAGAGCGAGTAGGATTGCTCGCCGAGCACCCACCGGACGCCGTCGGCGATGTTGCTTTTTCCGGAACCGTTCGGCCCAACGATGCAGGTTACATCGCCGAATTCTATGTCGGTTTTGGTGGCGAAGGTCTTGTAACCTTGCAGTTCGAGGCGTGTCAGGCGTCGGAGCATTGACTATGGGAAAAGATTTCGCCTGCTCGGAGCGGTAGGAGTTGTCATACGGATGCAAGTGTAGCTATGGTCGCAGGCGTACCCAGAGCATGCCCGTTGGCGGTGGGGTCAATGCGACGTAAGAGTCCTGTGAGCACATCCTTCGAGCCTAGTTCGACGAAATCGGTGATGCCCTCAGAAAGCAAGCACAGCATACTCTCGCGCCAGCGTACCTGTGCGGTGAGTTGATCGTTAAGTTCTGTGCGTATCGCATCCTCTGTGAGCATCGGTTCAGCTGTGGTGTTGGCGATGACCGGTGCATTGGGCTTACCGAAGGGTCGTCTCTGAACTGCCTCGCGGTATTCAGCCGCGACGGATTTCATCAGTGGAGAATGAGCGGCGATGGAAATGGGGAGGCGCTGCGACCTGCGCGCGCCAGCAGCTCTGGCCTGTTCTATGGCCCGGTCGAGTGCCGGCACGTGCCCGGAAATCACCAGTTGGCCGGGGCAGTTGTCATTGGCTACCTGAACTTGAAGGCCGCTTTCCTCACTGGCCTGTGCGCAGATATCAACTAGCTGTGCACGCTCCAATCGAATGATAGCCGCCATGCCTCCGGGCTGGCGTTCGCCGGCGAGTTTCATCAACCTGCCGCGCTCGCGCACCAACTCGAGACCGGCTTCGAAACTGATGGATCCCACTGCCGCCAGCGCGGTGATTTCTCCGAGCGAGTGTCCGGCCGCAAAAGCAGGCGTGAAATCGCCGACGTTCGCGCGTAATGCCTCCAGAGCTGACAGGCTGCATGTGTAAAGCGCGGGTTGCGTGTTGTGCGTGTCATTTAGTTCATCGACTGGGCCATGCCAGCACAGGGCAGAGAGGTCTATTCCTAGCAGCCGGTCTGCTGCTTTGAATACGCGAAGCGCGGCCGGGGAACTTTCGGCCAGCTCGCGGCCCATGCCCACAAACTGGGATCCCTGGCCAGGGAACAGGAAGG
>CAUZCX010000013.1:0-24088 GCA_963578565.1 Anaerolineae bacterium | reverse complement strand
TTGTGAAAATTGTGGGGTGCAGTTTGAGAGGATGCAACGCTTCAGTGATGACCCCGTTTCTGTCTGCCCGGAATGTGAGCAGCAGGCGGTGCGACGCATGATTCAACCGGCGGGCATCATTTTCAAAGGATCCGGATGGTATGTGAAAGACAGCAAAGCCTCCAATTCGGCCGGAAAACCGGGCAACAAAGAAAGCGTGACGGAAAAGGATAACAGGCCAGAAAAGGCTAGTACGGGTGAGGCCAGTACCGAGAAAAGCAGCGCGAGCGAATCGAAAGACTCCGCTAGCAAGGACTCGACCAGCGTTAACACTGGTAACGACGCCTGAGGATGGCCTGATCACCGGAGCAGTTGTAGCGCCTTTTTTTGGGGCGCTCTTTTTTTTTAATCGGGAATCCAGCTGTGCCTGCCGTCATGGCCGCCAGGAGAGCCGTTATAATGATGCCTTGCCGGCTATGAAGCATGTGGCGGCATGGGGTCTGGGGAGGTGGATGTGCCTGTAACAGTTGTGGTGGGTGCTCAATATGGAGATGAGGGCAAAGGTCGTATCATCGACTTTCTCGCCGGTGATGTCGACATGGTGATTCGCTTTCAGGGTGGAGACAATGCCGGTCACACCGTGGTGAACCACCACGGTGAGTTTCGCTTGCACCTGATTCCTTCGGGAATTTTCCATGGGCGTACTATCTGCCTAATTGGTGCGGGTGCGGTGGTCAATCCGATCGCGTTGCTGGGCGAGTTGTCAGGACTGGAAGCAGCCGGCATCGACACATCTTGCCTGCTGCTGGCTGACCGCGCCCAGATGTTGCTGCCTCATCACCGTAGGTTGGACGGCATGGAAGAAGAGGAACGCGGAAATCACAATATCGGAACTACCAATCGCGGCATTGGGCCGGCGTACCGCGAGAAGGCGGCGCGATCTGGAGTTCGCATCGGTGACCTGCAGCACCCGCGTTATCTGCGCGCGCGATTACAGATGCAACTGCCGCGGGTTAATCGCGCCTTGGCTCATTTCGGCGGCACCCCGGTGGAATTGGAACCATTGTTGGCGCAATGCATGCAGTGGGCCGATGAACTGGCCGGGCGCATCGTGGATCCGATACCACTGCTGCGTGGGGCACTGAAAGATGGCAAGCACATTCTGCTTGAGGGACAGCTGGGCGCGATGAAGGATTTGGACTGGGGTACTTATCCGTTCGTCACATCCTCTAATCCTACCGCTGGGTTTGCTGCCGTCGGTGCCGGCCTGCCGCCACAGCAGATTGACGAGGTGTTAGGTGTCGCCAAGGTTTATCAAACCTCGGTCGGAGCCGGACCGTTTCCGGGTGAATTAAATGACAAGACCGGCGAAAGCCTCCGTGATATAGGGCGTGAATACGGCGCAACCACGGGACGTCCGCGCCGCACAGGGTGGTATGATGCTGTGGCGGTAAGGCATTCAGCTTGGCTGAACGGCATGACCGCACTTGCGGTGACCAAACTGGATGTACTTGATACATTTGCGGAAATTAAATTGTGTACTGCCTACCGCTTGCCGGACGGCACCCGTATTGATCACGTGCCCGATACGCCCGTGCTGGAACGGGTAGAACCTGTGCTGGAGAGTTGGCCGGGTTGGCAGCAGGCGACCACTGGCGTACGTTCCTGGCATGAACTTCCGGCGGCGGCGCGCAGCTACCTTGAACGGCTGCAGGAGCTTGCGGAAGTCCCTATTCGATACATATCGGTTGGGGCGGAGCGCGAGGCGATGTTCGGGGTATGACCTTCTCACACGACACTTTCATCTCACCATTGACATGGCGCTACGGAGGTCCTGAAATGCGCCTTCTATGGAGCGAGGTGCACAAGCGGCGGCTGCTCCGTCGTATATGGGTGGCGCTGGCACATGCCCAGCACGAAGCCGGTCTGGTGACCGCGGCGCAGCTGGACGACCTTCGGGCCCATGCGGACGAGGTGGATATCGAGCGCGCCACCGCTATCGAGGACGAAATCAAGCACGATATCATGGCCGAGTTGCGTACATTCGCGGAGCAATGCCAGTGCGGAGGTGCGGTACTGCACATGGGCGCAACTTCAATGGACATACTAGACAACGCGGATGTGCTACGCATTCGCGCTAGCTTTGAGCTGCTCAGCGCGGATATGCGTGGCATCTGCGGGCAACTTGCCGACCTGATTGATCGCTGGGCAGATACACCGGCGATGGGGTTCACGCACCTGCAGCCGGCTGAACCCACCACTGTTGGCTATCGGTTGGCGCAGCACGGTCAGGATTTTCTCAGTGATTGTTCGGAGATTTCACGCGTTACGGCAGGCCTGCTGGGCAAAGGGTTGAAAGGCGCGGTTGGCACTTCCGCCTCCTTCGTCGCCTTGCTTGCGGGAACAGACACCAGCGCAGTTGATATGGAAGCGCGCGTCATGCAACTGCTGGGGCTTGAAGCCTTTCCGGCAGCCACACAGACCTATCCGCGCAAACAGGATTGGTTTGCGCTCAATGCTCTGGCTGGGCTTGGCGGTACGCTCTACCGGTTTGCCTTTGACCTGCGTTTGCTGCAATCACCCCTCATAGGTGAATGGTCCGAGCCGTTTGGCGAAAAGCAGGTGGGCTCATCAGCAATGCCATTCAAGCGTAATCCCATCAGCGCTGAGAAAATCAACAGCCTGGCGCGTTATCTTGCTGGGCTGCCACGGGTGGCGTGGGACAATGCGGGGCACTCGCTGCTGGAACGCACCCTGGATGATTCCGCCAACCGGAGATTGCTTCTCCCGCAGGCTTTTCTGATTGCGGATGAACTGTTGCGCACGGCAACACGATTATTGGGAGGGCTTCATGTGGATGAAACGGCCACGGCCGCAAATATGCAGACCTTCGGCGTTTTTGCTGCTATCGAGCCGCTGATGATGGCGCTGTGCAAAGCCGGAGCCGATCGGCAGCAAATTCATACGCGCATCCGTGACCACGCCATGCAGGCGTGGGAGACCGTCCGTGCTGGCAACCCGAACTTTCTGTCGCAGGCGCTCTGTTCTGATGAGCAGCTGTTGCGGTTTCTGCCTGCTGATGAAATTGCGGCGCATCTCCATAGCGGCGAACACGTCGGGCTGGCGCCGCAACGGGCACGCACAATTGCGCAGGCGCTGCGCCAGAATTGATCAAGTATGCGTACGCTAATAGCAGCTTATGAGCGTGGAGGTATCTCGACGCTGCAGGCTAGTATGACGCTCCACCGCGTGTGCGGTTGGCGTGAGGTCGGCTGCCAGGAACGTCTGGCGAGACTGCATGGAGTATCGCGGGATGCGGTGCTGTTGCAGCGGTACACAACTGGTCAGTGGGGTAGTGAAAGCGTAATTCGGTGGGCTTGATGGATACCGCCATTGCAACACTCAATGCACGTGAGATTCTCGATTCGCGCGGAAACCCGACTGTGGAGGTTGAAGCTACCCTGGTGGGCGGCGCACAGGGGCGCGCTGCGGTTCCATCGGGCGCTTCAACGGGAGAACATGAGGCGCTGGAGTTGCGCGATTGCGATGCGGAGCGTTATTCTGGAAAGGGCGTGCTGGATGCAGTTCGTAACGTCGAGACCGAAATCGCTGCTCTGCTGTTGGGGCGCGACGCTATTCATCAGGTCGACATTGACCACGCAATTTTGGAGCTGGATGGCACCGCTGAAAAGTCGCGTCTGGGAGCAAATGCTATTCTCGGGGCCAGCTTGGCGGTGGCCAAAGCGGCGGCGCACTCGCAGGGGCTGCCACTCTTTCGTTACCTGGGAGGAAGTTCCGCGAATGTGCTGCCGACGCCGATGGCCAACATTCTCAACGGAGGGGTGCATACCGGCTGGCAATCCACGGATATTCAGGAATTCATGATCATGCCGCTTGGCGCCGAGACGTACTCTGAGGCTTTGCGCTGGATTACAGATATTTACCACACGCTAAAAACTGTGTTAAGCGAGCAGGGATACCTCACACTGGTGGGAGATGAGGGAGGTTATGCCCCGGCGCTTCGCACCAATAGAGAGGCGGTGGAGATAATCCTGAGCGCCGTGGAACGCGCCGGTTACCGCCCGGGCGAACAGGTAGGTATCGCCATTGATGCGGCTGCCAGCGAGTTTTATGATGCTGAGCTTGGAGTGTACAACCTTCGCATTGAAAAATGCCGATTGGACTCCGAGGAAATGGTGGCCTTCTGGAATGAATGGGCGCTGCAGTACCCCATTGTTTCAATTGAAGATGGACTCGATGAAAACGATTGGGATGGCTGGAAGAAGCTGACCGCAGCGTTGGGAAAAAAATTGCAGCTGGTAGGTGATGACCTTTTAGTGACAAATCCTACGCGCGTAAAAAAGGCGATAGAGTCTTGTGCGGCAAACTCGCTGCTGGTAAAACTTAACCAAATTGGCACACTTACCGAGACAATAGCGGCGGTGGAGTTGTGCCAGAACGGGGGCTGGACGGCCGTGGCCTCGCATCGTTCCGGGGAGACCGAAGACACCACGATTGCTGACCTCGCTGTGGCCCTCAAGATGGGCCAGATAAAGACCGGCGCACCGGCGCGCTCAGAACGGGTGGCTAAATACAATCAGTTGTTGCGTATTGAAGAGGAACTTGGCGAGGCGGGTAGTTACTCTGGGTGGGGTGCTTTGAAGAGTAGGGGTTAAGGTGTCCTTTTTAGACGTTTGAGCTGCCGTCAAGTGCGGCGCGGCTCTCTCGGCCCGGAGCTGCTGTGGCGCAGAATGCGCACACATTCCAGGTCAAGTCCAGCATTGCATCGCAGCTGGGGCAAGGCTTCTTCAGAATGGTCTGGCAGTAAGGGCAGACTTGCCAGTCGCCGCGGGCAGGGCGATTACAACCCGGACAGAACGGGCGCTCCTCGATTTCCTGCAGCAGCGCTTCTGCTTCCAGTGAGCGCTCGTACGCTTCGGCCAGCGTCTCTCTCGGGCGCAATATCAGGTAGATAATAAAACCGGCGATCGGAAGCATGGCCGCCACCATGGCGGCCAGCAACTGTGCGAAGATATCTCTCGAGCGAGCGCGCATGTCGCGGTACGTCCACACGATCAGAGCGAGCCACAGTGCGCCCGCAAAAGCGCCCAACAGCGCGATGCTCCAGCGCACGTAAGTGGTAAACGAGTTAAAATCCAGTTCTGGTGACATGGAATGCCGAATCTGAGTTGGCGCGGAGATTATAACATCAGCTGTGTGCTCGTCAAATTGTTCTGTGCCCTTGACCGTTTGCGTCAACGAACTTACACTGAGTTCGCATGGATGTGGCCGCTGACTCCCAAACCGAAAATAGCAATAGAGTAGGAGTGCGCATCACTGATATAGCTACCTCCGGCCGTCCGAGCGAAAGGATGCAGACACTTGTTCTCCGAAGCATGGTTAAATCTGAGCTGTTCGCTATTCTGCTGAGCGTCAGATGGGTGGGCGAAGGGGTGCCGCGGATGGTGCACAAAGACTGTGTCGCTTGGCGAGCATGGACTGGGCTTTGATTCCTCATGAAGTGCGCTAGCGGCCGCAATGGTGAAGTGTGGCTGAATACCAAATAATACTGTTGCCAAAGCGCGACTACTACACCTGGGTGGCTGCCGCCCGAGATTACGTGCTGCGCCACCACGCTAACCTGACTTCTGAACTGGATGTGGCCGGACGGCACATGTATCCGCACCAGGTGGTTACCGTTGCGGATGCCCCCCAAGCGTATGGGCGCGACATAGCGGTATGGTTTCGGCAGAATTATCCGGAAGCACGGCTGGACATTGTCGGAGCCGATACCCCGGCGGATTTTCAGAACATGCTCGCCGCTCGCTTGAGCAGCGGCGATCGTTTTGGTGCTGCCGGGAAAAGTTTTCAATTGCTTTGGCCGACCGACTATCTGAAGATAACACAGTCTTTTGGGGTCAATCAGGATCTCTATCGCCGCTGGGGGCTGCCCGGCCACGAGGGGTTGGACATCCGCGCCCCAATGCGCTCAGGCATTTATGCCTGCGCAGCGGGCACGGTCTACCGCGTGCACGATGGCAGCGGTGCTCACCCTTACGGTGTGCACGTGCGCTTGCGTCATCAGGACGGCTATCGCACCATATACGGGCATCTTCTACGCACGTTGGTGGCAGTGGGTCAGCATGTAGATGCTGGAGAGCAGATCGGATTGGCGAATTCCAGCGGCAATTCTACCGGCTCGCATCTTCACCTGACGCTCAAGAAGGAAGGGGCCTCCGCAGCCGGTCTAACGTCTTTTCCTTATGATGTGGTCGACCCGACCCCGTTCTTGCAATTCCCAGAAGACGAGACCCAGCTTCCCGGGCGTACCATCACTGTGGGATGGGAATACGGGCGATGCCTGGTTGGCGTGCATGGCCGTGCTGATGGCCCGCTACTGGAGCCGGACTTTCCAATTATTCGTGATACTCGAATGGAGGCGGTGAAGTTGCTTTCCAACGCACCTCCGGAAAACATCAAGCGGTTGCGCGCGATCAATGAAAATGTCTTCCTTCTAGTGCGATTGTTCGCCCATTTTAGCGACCGGACCGTGACCTCAGCTGATTTTGTCTCGCAGGTAGAGGAAGGTGTAGAGGGGCTTTATCGTGCCGGTGTGCGCTATTATGAAGTGCACAATGAGCCGAATTTACAGATTGAGGGTTGGAAGCACTCGTGGCAGGATGGCGGTCAGTTTGCGGGCTGGTTTCTGGAAGTAGTTGAGCGTATGAAGGCGCGATTTCCGGAGGCTCTGTTCGGATATCCGGGTCTTTCGCCTGGATGGGATATCAGCGGTCAACGCATGGATTCGTGGGCTTTTTTGCAGCAATCTGAAGAAGCCGCGCTGTCGGCTGATTGGATGGGTTGCCACTGTTACTGGGCGAGCGATGCGGATATGCTCCGCCCCGGCGGTGGCCTGGTCTACTCTGAGTACCGCCGCCGTTACCCAGATAAATTGCTCTTCATCACCGAGTTTTCAAACCCATCCAGCGAGGCGGCGCCGAGAGTGAAGGGGCAGCAATATGTGGAATATTACCGCCGCCTGCGCGATGTAAAGGGAGTGGCGGCAGCGTTTTCGTTTGTGATTTCCGCCTCGTCCAATTTCCCGTACGAAGTATGGCGGGGAGAGGATGGGCGCGCCTCTGAAATAGCCACTCTGGTCGGGCGGCGCGCGTTCTAGGAAGCGGGCGCTTATTATTTCTTATTGACGATGAACAGTTCGAATATGGACACGCCGCTACGCTTGGGTACGGTGCTGACTTGCTGCAGTGCGTAGCCTCGTCTAGTGGCCTCCAGCGCGAACTCCGCGCGCCGTTGGAATATCGTCTCATTCGGTGCGTGGAGTACGTATATAGTTCCTGGCTGCTCGAAAAAGGGCTGCAGGCGCTCTCCAAAATCGTTGTCTGCGGTCGTGTTGTAACCGAACACCTCACTGGGCGCGATACGCTCGGAGGTGAGGTATTGCACCTGGGGCGCAATACCCCAATCTAAGGCGACCGTGTGTGTGGGATGCAGACTCTGCAAAAGCTGGGCGAGAGTATAAATCGCGGCGCTGTGCGGGCCTTCGCCACCGCCTTTCGCCAGCGTCTGATGCATGTGCAGATCAGTGGCCACGTCTCCGCCCGCCAACGCGGTCAATCCGAGCGCGATTGAGATAAATGCGCCGCCTTGCTGGCGTTTTCCGTGGCCTCTGGCTCCCCGCACTAACTGTAGTATCCCAGCTGCGCCGATGGCAATCACGGTGGTCCATACCGGCGCGAAGAGCGCCAGATGATGCGGGAAGAGTCCGGCCGGAGTAGGAGTGAACGGTGTCATCAGTATGGCGAGGGCGAGCACCAGCAGTAGTGCTAGGCCACGGCGAGATCGGGGTATACCGATCATCGCCTGTGCCAGAATTGCGAGCGCGGCGAGAATCAACGCCCACAACCATAGCGGGTTGCCCGGCGAACTACCCAGATACCAGAAGTGGTTCTTTGCTGTCAGTACGGCACCGAAGTGGTCTAGACGTCCCAATAGCTGACCCCATCCGGATGTGCCGGTGGAAAACATTTTCCCAGCTAGAGTGAGTGCATCGCCATGGCTTAGAGCGTGGAAAACCAACAGCGGTGCAACGCCAATGGCGAAACCGGCAACCGCTGCCAGGATGGATGTAAGCGTGGGCCGTCGAGGCCAGACTGAGCCCCGAGCTTGCAGCAGCCAGGGCAGATTCAAGAGTAGCGCAGCTCCAGCCATCCCTCCAAGAATCCATAGAAAGAGGATTTTGGAATACACGCCCGCTCCTGCCATTAGGCCGGAGGCGAGAGCCATATGTGCACTGCCATGTTTGCACCATTGCGCTGTTGCCCACAGCAGTGCCATGGCGAATGCCAGCGTCACCGAGGCGATCAGTGTGCCCTGTCGGCTCCAGAAAACGAACGAAGGATGCAAAGCAAGCAGACCAGCTGCGAGCAGTCCTGTGCTGTTTCCCCAAGCGGAAGAGGTAAAGCCGAAGGTGAGCAGTAGGATGATCGCGCCAATAAGCAGCGAGGGTAAGCGTACACTGATTGTACTAGGTCCGAGCGTCGCTACGAAGGGAATGGTGATGTAGACGTGCAATGCGCCGATGTAATCTTGCACCATGAGCGGGAAGCGGCGCGCCCCAATGCCGACATCGCGAAATGTCGATATTGGGGCTCCACTCGCAATTTGCAGCGCTGGAAGACCTGCCTCTTGGGCCTCATCGTTGTGCAGACCGGGCAAATGAAGCTGCTTCCCTGCCAGAAAGAAATATGCGGCCAGAATCATGGCGAGCGCGAAAACAGTTTTCTTCATTTTGATGTCCACGGGGCGCAGCGCTGCGGCAGCCTATATCACTCTAAGGCCTGCAGCTCCACATCGGTGAGGTAACTCTCAAAGTTGTGCCCTGAAGCGTAAAATGAAATTGAATTAATGATGGCAGGAGGGCTGCCGGCCATGGCGAACAGATCCATCAAATTAGGCGAATCGTAAAGATACCAGCGACCGAGCGGGATGTGGAGATGATTTCCTGTCGGGGGCGCGCAGGTAACGCAGCGGGTGGGAGTTGAACCATCGGTTCTGCCGAGATAAAAGAATCCCTGCAGCCATTCGTGCCCGTTACCGGCCGTGTCTTGATATTCAACCCGCACTATCATCGGGCACTCTGAACCGAGATGCCCGCAATTACGCAGGTTCTGGAAAGCCAACCAGGTGGCTAGGTGTAGGCGCAACTCCTGAAAATCGCTTACATCCAAACCGAGTTCTTGGCGGATGCCTACCTCGGCCCAGTTCATACCGCGGCGGTTGAAATGTATTGCGGCGCGTCCCTGCTGAACTTTTACATCGATTGTGCCCGCTGATTCATCTGCATTCTGACGGTTATGGAAAGTCGTCCAGCCATCTGTAACGGGAGCGGAAAAACCTCCGTTGTCAATAAGGTTGCGTTCTCCGCGCAAAACGCCTGCGGGCACACTGCCTGTGCTCACGGCGGTACGTTCTTCACGTGTCAGCAGGGTGCTTTGGCCTTGCGCCGACACGGTGGCGATGCCGGTGCGCACAGCAACAAGTGACTGGTTTTCTCGCACTTCGACCGAGTAACTTCCCGGTCGCTCGAACGTTATTTTGGCCTGTGGAGTATGCACTATCATTGCCACCGGGCGCTTCACGCCCAGGGCCACCGAAGCACGCAAGCGGCCGCGCGTTAGACTCAGGGAGATGCGGTGTGGCTGCTTACTGAACTGGAAACGGGGAGTATTCAGCTCTAGCAACATGGCCTCAGTGTCGCCATAAAGCTCCACTGTGCCGAGCGTGATGTGGTTGTCTGGCGGGGCGAACGAAAGGGTAGCACGTGAAGCGTTTTCAGTTCCTAAACGTGTGCCGGGGGACAGGTTCTCCATAGTTCCGAACAGTGCTTCGGGTACGCCAACGCTCGGACGGGTGATATATACGCTGCCGGCAGCGAGTCTAATAGTGGCATTCTGGCCGCGCGTGCTGTTGACCAGAAGGGTCCGCATCCCAAAAGGCAGCGCTATCGCCAGTGCAAGAAACAGCATGAACGCAACGATTAGCACTGTCCAGGCCACGCGATGGGGGTTTTTGTTCATGGGTGGGGCGAAGGTTTTTCAACTACTCGGTGTCCAGAGTGGCCGCTCACCGGCCGGCCAGCGGTGACCCGCTATCGTGCCGCGATCCTATCGCCGTTGTTGCGCAAAGATTATACCAGAATCTCTTTCCTCTAAGTTCTCATCCCTGCAAGAAGGCGATTAGTGGGGTCAGCGAGAGTGGGCTGATAAGCGTGGTGAAAACCACCGCCTCGGTTACCAGCTGCGGTTCGAGGTTGTACTCCAGCGCCAGCAGGGTGATGATTACCGCGCTGGGCATAGCGGCCTCGATGATGCCTGCCCTCCCGGACGGGCGCGTTAAATGGAAAATACTTGGCAATCCCGATGGCAATCAGTGGCATCACCAGCATGCGCAGTAGCGTTACTAGACCAACCCAGCGCCATTGCAGAGAGCGGGTAGACTGAGCCATTTGCATTCCGAGGATGAGTAACATCATCGGAATGGCGGCCCCGGCCAATACTTCTACAGGTCGTTGTACCCATGCAGGTGTGACCCATGCTTGCCAGAGCATTAGCCCAGCAAGCGCGAGTGCGTATAGCGCCGGCACTTATAACATTGCCTTGCCTTGAGCGCACTAATTGTGCCGATGCTTCCATTTGAAGCCACGAACACTCCTAGACTGTAAATACCCACGGTGCTGACGATGTAATAGACCACGGCGCGCGCCATCGCGCTTTCGCCAAATGTGAAGAGATTGAGCGAAATACCGTAATTTCCCCCGTTGACGAACATACATGTCAACATCAGAGCCGCCACCATACTATGCCGCAGTCGCAGCATGCGTCCGGCGATCCACGCAAGTGCACCACCTATTTAGGATGGTGCTGACCGCGAAACCTGACAGAACTCAGAGGCCGGCAGCGCGTTGGCCGTCAGGCTGGAAAAGACCAGACATGGGCTAAGAATGTAAAAGGCGACGCGCGCGAGTGACCGGATATCGGGGCGGAAAACGCGCCAGAAAATTGCTCCGGATCCGGCTGCCAGAAAAATCGGCAGAATGTGGTCGCGCAGAATCTGGAAGAGCAGGTGCATCTACTGCGACAGTACCACCGGATCTAGTATGTCCTGGATGACCAGCATGGTCATCAAACCCAGCAGCATAGCCATGCCCACAAAGTGTACGAGGCCCTCCTTTTCCGGCGCAATGCGTTTGCCGCGCACTTTTTCCAGAAGTACGAAGAGAATGCGACCGCCGTCCAGAGCAGGCAGAGGGAGAAGGTTGGTCACGGCTAGCGCCAGGCTGATGAATGCAAGCAGCTGCATCACCGGGAACAGTTGCCCGAGCTGCACGGCCACGTATACCGCTTGGTCGTTAATGGCCTTAAGGCCGACTGGGCTTACCAAACGCACCTCTGCGAGCTGAATCTGGCGTGTTATCAACCGAGCTGGTAGCAGCACAATCTCACGCACGTGATAGGTAGTTTCCTGTATGGCGCGCACGGCTGCGCGCGGGAGTGGATAAGTGACAAGTTCCCATGAAAGGGCTACCCCTATGGGACCCTGCGGTTCAGGCCACTCTGTGCGTGGCACCACGCTCACTTCGTGCATGGTGCCCTGGCGCTCAATCTCCAGCAGTATTGGTTTTCCCAGACTGCCATAAGTGATTTCTGCCAGCTGCGGCGGTAGGTGAATAGCCTCACCGTTTGCGCTCACAACGATGTCGCCGGCTCGCAGGCCGACGCCCTCAGCCGGAGAATCTGTAGACACTTCCAGAATGGTGACGCGGTCTGGCCAACCAGTGGCGAAGCCAACCGTCAGTACCAACAGTGCCAGCAGCACGTTGGTCCCTGAGCCTGCCACGAGCACTGCCACGCGCCGCCAAGGAGTTGCTGCTGCCAGTCCACCCTCAATAGTGGGGTCGTCTTCGCCCACAGGGCGGACGAACCCGCCGAGTGGAATAACGTTCAGCGTGAATTCAGTACCTCGCCAGTTTCCGAGTGTCAATAGGCGGGGTGGAAATCCGAGCCCGAATTCCTTTATCTTGATTCCCATCCGTAGGGCCACTAGGAAATGTCCCAGCTCATGGAAGAAAATCAATCCACCCAGCACCAGCGCGAAGATGACCAAATTACGCAGCCCTTCAATCATGACCGGATTATACCTGCTCCGTGCATAGTGTGACCACGACCCGGGAATGCACGCGTTGCGGTAATGTACAAAGTCATAATCATTGTCACAGTTCCTGCGAAAGGGTCAACCCGCGAGCAGATGGTGTTGCTTATGGTGTGAATTACAAGGGAGGTTTGCCCACAGTCTATTCTGGCGATGATGGGCACAAGTTGAATACGTTCTGAGCCGCAGTCGTGCTGGTTAGGGTGGGTCTCCTCTCATGGGGCAGCAGTGGCTGACTGGGATGGGGGCGCGGGGCTCTCGTAAGCTGTTTGCGCGCCAGAAGCTTCCGCAGTAGCGCAAATGTTGGCGTTCTCCTGCACAATGTCCTGCACGACTTGATCGTCGGGCGTATAGGCCGAGACCTGAATAAGGATGGTCATGGCCCGGTCACAGTGGAGGTATGCGGCTAGGACCGAGCCATAGGTGTAATAATACTCCAGCGTGTGCCGGTCCAGCGGCAGCCCCTCGATCACCGCCCCGGTCTCCGGGTGGGTGCAACCCTCTACAGCGCAGCCCAGATCGATGGTCGCGCTTTCATAATTGAGCGCCTTAAACTCCACCAGTCCTAGGCGACCGTACACATCGGAGTTTTCCGGCTCCAGCTCAAGCGCACGGTCCAGGTACTGGCTGGAGCGACTGTACTCACCAACCTGGAAATATGAGCGACTTATGGAAAGGTAGGGCATAACGTCGTTTGGGTCTAGAGCGCTGGCGCGCTGGAAATACTCAATGGCTGTGTCGTAATCACCCAATACGCGGTAATTCAAGCCGAGGCGCATGTAGAGCATGGCCAGATTAGGGTTGATAATGGCGGCGGTTTGATACTCCGCGATGGCTTCTTCATAGGCGGCCACATTCTCCAGATAATATCCATAAACGCGGTGCGCATCCATGCTATTAGGGTTCAGGTTAATTGCCAGACGCGCTTCATCGCCCGCTTGTGCATACCGGTTGATGTCGGTGAGAATCTCCGCGTAATAGGCGTGCGCCAGAGCATTATTGCCATCCAGCTGGATGGCGCGCGACGCTGCCACAGCAGCTTCGTCAAGTTCTCCTAGCCAGTCTAGGGCCAGGGCGCGCACGGCGTGAGCCATACTGTTTTCTACATCAATGAGCACGGCTGTGTCTGCGGATTCCAATGCATCTTCCGGCCTATTGGCGTAGACCTGCAGGCGGGCCAGCGCTATCCAATTATCCGGATTGGTCGGGTCGGCATACGTGGCCTGCCCGTAGGCTGTAATTGCGCGCTCCAGCTTTCCGGACGAAAAATGAGCCTCGGCCTCGCGCGCGAAGGAAACCGCACTTCTCGTGGCGGTAGGGGTGGGCATGAACGGTGGCGCAATGGCCTCGTTTTGCCGCTGGCGCACGATGAATATCCCGATGGCAATCAAAATCATATAGACGACAATACGTCCGGGACGGTCGCGCGGTTTTTTCTTGAAAGTGAATTTGCCTCTGTCAAGGTACATTGATGAAGATATTATCTGATAAACTGAGCTTATATTACCATGTACTGCGGGTTGAGGATGCAATCTAATGGCCGCGGACCGTCCTGATTAGACATGCGGCTAGCCTCAAGCTATAATCTTGCCAGTATGACCGTACCGCGTACAAACACTGCGGCCGAAGTCACCTCTTCCGGCGCAGCCACTCAGGCAGCTGTGGCGCAAACTCCCGGCAAAGTAGATGGTGCGCGCGTGTCGCTTTCCCCGTTTTCTATTGGCCTGCTCGCCATTCTCGTCATCGTGCTGAGTATAGGTGGGATGGCATACGGAGGTTATAGGGCTGGCGTGCAGCAACGTATTGTGTCGGATTCCACGGCGGTGGCTTACGAGGTTCAGCTGCAATATGGCCTCGCGGTTCAGGATATGGAAATCGGTCAGCCCAGCGTGGCCGTGGAGCGTCTGGAATATATCCTCCAGATGACCCCGGACTATCCGGGCGCGGCCCAGATGCTGGTGAAAGCCCGCGAGGCTGCAAACCAAGTGGCGTTACGCGCAGCCGGTTCGACCGAAACCCCGCTGCCGGCTGAGGAACGGCTCAGCGCGGATGAGGTTCTTGATCTGCTCACCGAAGCGTACCGGCGGGGGGATTGGTCGGAGGTGGTGCTCGGGGCATCCGCTCTTCAGGCCATCAGTCCAGAACAGCGCAGAACAAGTGTTGATGCCATGCTTTTCGTCAGCTTGCGCAACCGCGGCATTGAACGCATTGACGCCGGCGTGTTGGAGTTGGGATTGACCGACCTAGAACACGCGGAGCAGATAATGGCCCTGGATGATGTGGCGCTACAGCGCCGTCACTGGGTCTCGCTGTATCTTGCCGGAATGACTTTCTGGGAACTCAACTGGCAGCTAACGATCGACAATCTCTCCATCTTAAATCAAATTGCTCCGAATTTTCAGGATACACGCAGCCTACTGCGCGAGGCTTATGTTGTCTATGGCGCGACCTTACTGCAAGCGCAAGATTCCTGCCTTGCCGGAGAACAGTTCGCGGCCGCGTTGGAGATATGGGCCGATACGCAGATCAAACAGCAATTAGTGGATGCTGAGAAAGAGTGCGCGCAGTCCGCACCCGGTAGTGGAATTCAAGTCCCGTAGTATCTTCCTTGACGTTCTTCCGGCGCGAGGATATACTGTCACGCTATGGCGGGGTGTGGCGCAGTTGGTAGCGCACCGCGTTTGGGACGCGGGGGTCCGCGGTTCAAGTCCGCGCACCCCGACCTGTTGCGGGCGTCGCCAAGTGGTAAGGCATCAGCCTTCCAAGCTGACATTCGCCGGTTCGAATCCGGTCGCCCGCTCAGTCCGACGGGCTTGTAGCTCAATGGCAGAGCAGTCGGCTCATAACCGACCGGTTCCAGGTTCGAATCCTGGCGGGCCCATCCGGGGTTGCGTGTTTAGGTCGCTAGTTGCGGTCACCATTGTTCCTCCTCGTCTTTGCTCGTCAGTCTCCACTCAGGTTCTGCAAAGGCCCAAACCGCATTTGCTCTCGTGAATGTCCCGGTGTATCATCGGCTTCCAGAGGAAAGTGTGTGAGAATCGCCCAGCTATGCGGGTATCTGTTCCTTAACATGGCGGTTTCCGCAACCGTTGCAGTTGCGGTGCTGCTCTACTGGGATAATAATCGCCAGCCGGTAGCAAGTCGTGCTATGGATAATGCTGCGGTCGGGAGTGGTGAAATTTCACCGATGCGTTTGGATGGTACATCCGTGCTGCCCAGAGAGAAACTTTTCACAGAACCTATCATCTACCGCGTGCGGGCGGGGGATACAATGGGCAGTATCGCCATGCAATATGAAATGACTATAGAGGAGATTATGGCAGCAAATGGCCTCAATGACCCCAACGCTTTGGCCATCGATCAATTGCTGACCATTCCGGCGCGGCAGACTGCACTGATGACAGAAAGAACCATGGCCACGCGCGTGCCGGTAACCACCGTTATCACTCCGCAGTCTCCCGCTGCCGTGGCCACTTCCACACTTCCGCCGGTGATTACCATTCGTGCGATCAATGGTGCTGGTAATTTATCTGCCGAACAAGTTGTCCTCGTGAATGTCGGTGGGGTGGTTGATCTCGTGGGATGGGAGCTGGTCCACCCGGATGGAGATGCATATCATTTTCCTGCGCTGCGCCTGCATCAGACTGGGCAGCTCACAGTGCACACGGGCAGCGGGCAGGACACTGTCACTGACCTTTTCTGGGAACGAGATCTGCCTGTCTGGCAGTCCGGCCATGCCGTGCGTTTGCTCGACGCCGACGGAAACATTCATGCCACGTTCGAGCTTCCCTGACCTCCTAGATACTCTCATCCCTTCGGCGTGGGATAATCTGGAGGAACGACGCATCCGTACTGCGCGCGAGGCTGGCCAGTTTGACAATCTCAGTGGCATAGGGTATCCCTTGCGGCTGCGTGGTGACACTTATACGGAATCCGAATGGCAGGCGCTCTTCGGCGTGGTTGAAGAGGCTGACCTGCGTCTGGAGTGGATTGAAGAAACGCAAGAAATCCGGGATGAAATCGGCGATTCAGAGCGAATTTGGGGGACACGAAAGATGTGCAATAGGCGGGAAAGATGCTAGAGGTCTTCAACAGGAGAATCGCGGCTTTCAATAGTGGTTGCTCCGTTGGTTCAATTCCAGTTTTCCTTCATCGATTTACAGCGAGAGCTAAGGTACTCGGGAGTGATTGAGCGGTGACCGGATCTTCTGCACTTTATCTGAAATGGAGGCCAGCAACCTTCGCTGAGGTTGTTGGTCAGGCGGCGGTAGTCAATACCGTCCAGAACGCTCTGCAGGCAGAAAAGACCGTACATGCATACTTGTTCTCGGGTCCGCGCGGTACCGGCAAGACCACGGTCGCGCGGCTGCTAGCAAAAGCGTTAAACTGTACAGATGCCAATATCGCCGCGCGTCCTTGCAACCGATGCGATCATTGCAACGATGTCGCAGATGGACGGTTCCTTGATCTAATCGAAATTGACGCAGCCTCCAACAACAGCGTGGAAGATGTGCGGGACTTGCGCGAGAAAATCAACTACACGCCCGGGCATGGCAACCGGAAAATCTACATAATCGACGAGGTACACATGCTTTCCGGGGCGGCTTTCAACGCGCTGCTGAAGACGCTTGAAGAGCCGCCTCCTTATGCGGTTTTCGTTCTGGCTACCACAGAGGCGCACAAAGTGCCGGCCACGGTTCGCTCGCGTTGCCAGTGCCACAGCTTTCGGCGTATTCCACTTGCTGATATCGTCGAAAGGCTGCAGGCAATTGTGGCGCAAGAACAAATTGAAGTGGAGCCGAGGGTTCTCGATGTGGTCGCAAGGCAGGCAACCGGTAGCCTGCGTGACGCTATCAGCTTGTTGGATCAATTAGTTGTCTCTCCAGATAGCTTACTTACCCTCGAGCGTGCGCAGCAAGTGCTCGGCACATCCGATGATGAGAGTGTGGTCGCTCTGGTGCAGGCGCTGGCAGAAAAGCAGTTTGCGAAGGGGCTGGAACTGATTAACAACGCGGTGGACGCAGGTACCGACCCGACCCAATTTGCGCGCCAGCTGGTCAGCTTCCTGCGCGGCGTGTTGCTCTGTAAGACTGGCGGCTCGGATCTGGTTGTAGAGGCCACCGCGGAGATGTTGGCTGCCATGCGGGATTGTGCACAGCAACTGCAACCCCGGGAGATACTCGCTGCCATTCGGGCATTCGATCTGGCCGCACGGGATCGCGGGTTGGGCTGGCAGCCGCAACTGCCGCTCGAACTCGCTTTCGTTGGCTGTGTGCATCTGGAGGACGGTGCAGAATCAGAAGTCCCTAAGCCACAGCTCCATCGGATTAAGGAGGGCGCGCAGCCGCGGGTTGAGCGGGATCCCTCGAGCAATGTTGGTGAGCCTCAGCCTGCGAACAACGGAGACAGTTTGGTTCTTGCAGAGTTAAACGCGCGCTGGAAAGAAACTATTGCAGGTAGTCGCGCGCATCATCATACTTTGCCAGCGCTATTGCAATGGTGCAGCCCGGACCGTATTCAGAACAATATCCTATGGTTTGGAGTGCGCCAGGAATTCGCAATCAGTAAACTGGATACGCCCAAGATGAGAGCGCACCTGGAGGCCGTGCTGACTGCTACCACGGGTCATGCGCTGCGGGTGCGGTTTAACCACAACGAGTCCACCCGCAGTGAGGAGGACCTCGATGTTGCCGAGGACGGTGTGGTAGCTATGGGTGTTGAACTCGGAGCCCGGGCTCGGGAGCGCAGCTGAGAGGTGGCCGTTTGGTGAAAAAAAGAAAAGGAAACCCGGATGCGCCTGCTTCTACCGGCGGTGGAATTGTAGCCAAATTGCTGAAGATGCAGAAGCAGATGCGCCAGACCCGCGCCGACCTTGCGGGAGAAACAGTGACCGCCGCTGCCGCTGATGGGGCTGTCACTGTTGTGGTCAGCGGTGACCAGCGGGTGCAGGAAATTTGCATTGCCTCGGAACTGTTGGAAAACAGTGACAATGATAATCTTGCTGCCGTTCTGGTTGCTGCCATTAACGAGGCCATGGAAAAGTCGCAGACCTTGGCGGCCCGACGGCTGGAGCAGCTGACGGGTGGTCTGGGGCTGTCAGACCAGTGACGAACTCCGCAGTCACACCGCGCCCGGTGCAGCGCTTGATTGACGAGTTCTCGCGGCTGCCCGGCATTGGTCCTAAAACCGCCTCCCGGCTGACATTTTTCCTGTTGCGTGCTCAGTCCGAGCATGCGAACGGCCTGAGTGAATCGCTCCTGGCGCTGAAAAGAGAGACACGATTTTGCTCAGTGTGCTACAACATCACTGCCGCCGAGACCGACCCCTGCGTTGTCTGTGCAGATGATGACCGGGATAAAGGTATCCTGTGCGTGGTTGAAGAACCGCTCGATGTGCTCGCGATCGAGCGCGCCCGTTTGTTCGGCGGGTGCTATCACGTGTTGCACGGCGTCATTTCCCCCGTGGATGGTATCGGGCCGGATGACCTGAAGATCAACGAACTGTTGCAACGCGTGCGGACTGGGAGAGTCACAGAAGTGATTCTGGCGACCAACGCGAACCTCGTAGGGGAAGCCACCGCGATGTACCTGTATCAGCAGCTGGCCAACAATGGGCCACTTATTACACGACTTGCGCGTGGGCTGCCGGTCGGGGGTGACTTGGAATATGCGGACGAAATCACCGTTGCCCGCGCACTGGAGGGGCGAGCGCAGATGTGAATATTGTTTGCCGATTTTCCTTGACAGCATCATTGCACAATGATAAACTGTGGCCGCATGAAGTTGGACGGTCGATCTGGGCTCTGGCTCAATCTGACCGAAAATACAAAAAGAGACACTAGACACTAGATACTGGGGCAGGGTGGGGGGAGTCGTAGATCTTGTCTTGTCGGCGTAGGCATCGGCGTGTTTGTGTCTCAGGAAGCGGGTACCTTAACAACTGAATAGTGATAGGAAAGTAATAAACGGGTCAGATGGAAACATATCGGGCCACGGTGTGGTCTGGTAGAGCAGTTTCTTACGAAGAGTTTGATCCTGGCTCAGGATGAACGCTGGCGGCGTGCCTAATACATGCAAGTCGAACGAGGAGCCTCACATCTTCGGATGAGGGGATTTCCTAGTGGCGGACGGGTGCGTAACACGTGGGTGACCTGCCCCGAAGTGGGGAATAACTCCGCGAAAGCGGAGCTAATACCGCATGATGTCGCGCAAGTTAGAGGTTGCGCGTCTAAAGATTTCGGTCGTTTCGGGAGGGGCCCGCGGCCCATCAGCTAGTTGGTGGGGTAATGGCTCACCAAGGCTATGACGGGTAGGGGACCTGAGAGGGTGACCCCCCACACTGGAACTGAGACACGGTCCAGACACCTACGGGTGGCAGCAGTAGGGAATATTGCACAATGGGCGAAAGCCCGATGCAGCAACGCCGCGTGCGCGATGAAGGCCTTCGGGTTGTAAAGCGCTTTTCGGAGGGATGAATCAAGACAGTACCTTCAGAATAAGGATCGGCTAACTACGTGCCAGCAGCCGCGGTAAAACGTAGGATCCGAGCGTTATCCGGAATTACTGGGCGTAAAGGGCGTGTAGGCGGTTTGGCAAGTCGGTCATGAAAGCTCCCGGCTCAACTGGGAGAGGTTGTCCGATACTGCCAGACTAGAGGACAAGAGAGGGAGGTGGAATTCCCGGTGTAGTGGTGAAATGCGTAGATATCGGGAGGAACACCAGTGGCGAAGGCGGCCTCCTGGCTTGTGCCTGACGCTGAGGCGCGAAAGCGTGGGGAGCGAACGGGATTAGAAACCCCGGTAGTCCACGCTGTAAACGATGTCAACTAGGTGTCGGCGGTGTAGAATCCGTCGGTATCGTAGCTAACGCGTTAAGTTGACCGCCTGGGGACTACGATCGCAAGATTAAAACTCAAAGGAATTGACGGGGACCCGCACAAGCAGCGGAGCGTGTGGTTTAATTCGAGGCTACGCGAAGAACCTTACCAGGGATTGACATGTACGTAGTAGGGAAGCGAAAGCTGACCGACCCTTCGGGGAGCGTGCACAGGTGATGCATGGCTGTCGTCAGCTCGTGCCGTGAGGTGTCAGGTTAAGTCCTGTAACGAGCGCAACCCCTATCGTGTGTTATACGTGTCACACGAGACTGCCGGTGTCAAACCGGAGGAGGGCGGGGATGACGTCAAGTCAGCATGTCCTTCATATCCTGGGCTACACACACGCTACAATGGCCGGGACAACAGGTTGCCAAGCCGTGAGGCGGAGCTAATCCTCTAAACCCGGTCTCAGTTCGGATTGTAGGCTGCAACTCGCCTGCATGAAGTCGGAGTTGCTAGTAACCGCGCGTCAGCAACAGTGCGGTGAATACGTTCCCGGGTCTTGTACACACCGCCCGTCACGTCATGGAAGCTGGCAACACCTTAAGCCGGTGGCCTAACCGCAAGGAGGGAGCCGTCCAAGGTGGGGTTGGTGACTGGGACGAAGTCGTAACAAGGTAGCTGTAGCGGAAGCTGCGGCTGGATCACCTCCTTTCTACGAGAATCTGAGTGTCAGACCCGTTATCCCTTACGGGGTGCGGGCTGGAACTCTAATACTTGGAAAGTCGACCTCTCAACGAGGTCGCATCCGTGACACTTTCCTATCACTCTTCAGTGGCTAAGGTAAACCTCGCTGAAGTGTTGTGTTGGGCCTGTAGCTCAGTCGGTTAGAGCACTGTGCTGATAACGCAGGGGTCACTGGTTCGAGTCCAGTCAGGCCCACAGGCTAGCCAACCTCTGATAGCATATGTTTGACATATGTTGGTAAAACAATGCTGTATCAGTCATAGGGCATCTGCCGAAATGGGGATGTAGCTCAGTTGGGAGAGCGCCGCCTTTGCAAGGCGGAGGCCAGGGGTTCGAGCCCCCTCATCTCCACTAAGGTGGTGGGGATGAGATAATCAGATAGAGTCCGTATATTTTTTGGAGGATATTTTCTGAGTAACATCCGTCGCATGTAGACTGTGGTAGACTGTGTTTGTTTGCGGTGTGTCGTTATTGACTGTGAAAAGTATGGCGACAGGCCGGGATTTTTGTCTGGAGGGGATGGGGTTTACGTTCGAACAACTGTTTCGTCGTCGGACCGTGCGCTCAAATCCATTTGAGCGCACGGTCGGGCGCTGAAAGCGCCGCTTTGGGCCATCAGCCTGAAGAATGCACTTTTCCAACTGAATAGAGTAATTAGAAACGAAGAAACAAACTTCAATTTCTCCGCATCATGTTGAAGAAGCTACTAAGGGCATATGGTGGATGCCTTGGCGTCAAGTGCCGATGAAGGACGTAGTACACTGCGATAAGCTTCGGGAAGTCGTGTACAGGCGTTAATACCCGTAGATTTCCGAATGGGGAAACCCGCGTGAGTGAACCTCGCGCATCCCATGCTGAACACATAGGCATGGCGAAGGGAACCTGGGGAACTGAAACATCTTAGTACCCAGAGGAAAAGAGATTATTCCGCTAGTAGTGGCGAGCGAACGTGGAATAGCCCAAACCATCCGTGCTTGCACGGGTGGGGTTGTAGGGCCTGGCATATGAGAGTGATAAACCAGTTGGTTAGCTGAATGCTTCTGGAAAGAGCAACCATAGAGGGTGATAGTCCCGTATGCGAAAACTTTCTGGCTCTCGCTAGGTTCCTGAGTACCGCCGGGCACGCTAATCCGGTGGGAAGCTGGGGAGCCCACTCCCCAAGGCTAAATACGCTTGACGACCGATAGTGAACAAGTACCGTGAGGGAAAGGTGAAAAGCACCCCGGTGAGGGGAGTGAAATAGAATCTGAAACCGTATGCCTACAACCTGTCGAAGGGCGTCTGGCTTGCCTACGGGCGAGCTCGGCCTGACGGCGTGCCTTTTGGAGAATGAGCCGGCGAGTTAATCTTTGTGGCGAGCCTAAGGGAGTGACACCTGGAGGCGTAGCGAAAGCGAGTCTTAATAGGGCGTATAGTCGCAAGGATTAGACACGAAACCTGGTGAGCTACCCAT
This sequence comes from Anaerolineae bacterium, assembly GCA_963578565.1. GTDB lineage: Bacteria > Chloroflexota > Anaerolineae > Anaerolineales > UBA11657 > CAJWGI01. Next base: position 1,866 of record CAUZCX010000013.1, on the reverse strand, counting down.
GGCCAGGGTGAAGCGGGATTAAATCCCCGTGGAGGCCCGAACCCACCAATGTTGCAAAATTGGGGGATGAGCTGTGGGTAGGGGTGATATGCCAAACGAACCAGGAGATAGCTTGTTCTCCCCGAAATAGCTTTAGGGCTAGCGTCGCGCGTTCAGTGTCGGAGGTAGAGCACTGGAGTGGCTAGGGGGCTAATAGCTTACCAAACCACACCAAACTCCGAATGCCGATACTCCATAGCGCGGCAGTTGGGTCACGGGGGATGAGCTCCGTGACCGAGAGGGAAACAACCCAGACCATCGGCTAAGGTCCCCAAGTCTAAGCTAAGTGGTAAACGATGTGGGACTACTGAGACAGCCAGGAGGTTGGCTTAGAAGCAGCCATCCTTGAAAGAGTGCGTAACAGCTCACTGGTCAAGCGGTCCTGCGCGGATAATGTAACGGGGCTAAGCTTAGCACCGAAGCCATGGGTTTATCCCGCCATTGGCGTGGATGAGCAGTAGGGGAGCGTTCTGTTTGCGATGAAGGTCGACTGTGAGGACGGCTGGAGCGAGCAGAAGTGAGAATGCCGGCATGAGTAGCGTAAAACATGTGAGAATCATGTTCGCCGTAAGTCTAAGGTTTCCGACGCAAGGCTGTTCCACGTCGGGTTAGTCGGCCCTTAGCCGAGGCCGAGAGGCGTAGGCGATGGATATCCGGTTAATATTCCGGAACCACCTGAGATGAGCGAAGGGGTGACGCAGAACGGTAGGCCAGCCGTCCTATTGGACATGGACGGTGCTAAACGTGTAGGCGTTGAGATCCGTAGGAAAATCCGCGGGTTGAGCTGAGGCGTGATGGCGTGGCCCAGAGCCTGAAGTGGTCGATCCGAGCTGCCAAGAAAAACCCCGTAGTGTTGAATCTCCGGTGACCGTACCGTAAACCGACACTGGTAGACGAGTAGAGAATACTAAGGCGAGCGGGAGAACCTTCGTTAAGGAACTAGGCAAAATAGCCCCGTAACTTCGGGAGAAGGGGTGCCCTCCAGCGTGAAATGCATACGCATCAAGCGCAGGGGGGCCGCAGTGAAATGGCTCTGGTGACTGTTTATCAAAAACACAGGTCCCTGCTAAAGCGTAAGCTGATGTATAGGGGCTGACGCCTGCCCAGTGCCGGAAGGTTAAAGTGAGGGGTCAACCTCCTTCGGGAGGCGAAGCTCTGAGCCGAAGCCCCGGTGAACGGCGGCCGTAACTATAACGGTCCTAAGGTAGCGAAATTCCTTGTCGGGTAAGTTCCGACCTGCACGAAAGGCGTAACAACTGGAGCGCTGTCTCAACGAAGGACCCGGCGAAATTGAAGTATGCGTAAAGATGCGTATTACCCGCAGCAGGACAAAAAGACCCCGGCAGCTTTACTATAGCTTGGCATTGCGTTTGGACTCAGTTTGTCCAGGATAGGTGGGAGGCTGTGAAACTGGAGCGCTAGCTTCGGTGGAGCCATCCTTGGGATACCACCCTGACTGAGTCTAGACCCTAACCCCAGACCGTCAACCGGCTGGGGGACCGTGCCAGGTGGGTAGTTTGACTGGGGCGGTCGCCTCCAAAAAGGTAACGGAGGCGCCCAAAGGTTCCCTCAGGCTGAATGGAAACCAGCCGCAGAGTGCAAAGGCATAAGGGAGCTTGACTGCAAGACCTACAAGTCGCGCAGAGACGAAAGTCGGGCTTAGTGATCCCACGGTTCTGAGTGGAAAGGCCGTGGCTCAACGGATAAAAGCTACGCCGGGGATAACAGGCTAGTCTTGCCCAAGAGTTCACATCGACGGCAAGGCTCGGCACCTCGATGTCGGCTCATCGCATCCTGGGGCTGGATAAGGTCCCAAGGGTTGGGCTG
>CAUZCX010000012.1:0-25385 GCA_963578565.1 Anaerolineae bacterium | reverse complement strand
CAACGGTAATAAAAACCACGGTATTTATGACCGACCTGGCTGATTTCAACCGCATGAACGCAGTTTACTCGGAGTACTTCCCGAGCGAGCCTCCCGCTCGCAGCACAGTGCAGGTGACCGCGTTGCCGCTCGGAGCGCAGATTGAGATTGAATGCGTAGCCATAGCCAATCTTGCCACCAAGTCTAGCTAAGGTATAATTGCTGGCTCACGGGGCGGTTAGCTCAGCTGGTTAGAGCGTTGCGTTGACATCGCAAAGGTCGTTGGTTCGAGTCCAATACCGCCCACCTGGGCAAGAAATCACAGAAATGCACTGACGGGGCAAAGTATCCGGACGTAACGTTGCCAGTAGAGAGGGGAGCTATGGCTGAAACTTCCCTTCAGCGGTTACCGGCGCAGACTACCCGTGAGCGTGACCCTAAAATCGCTCGGCAACAAAGTGGCCCGGCCTTGCCCGTTATCGGCCATACGAGATTGATGGGCAGCTGCCCGTCAATCTGGGTGGAACCGTGTGAGCACAGTTCTCTCCCCAGAATGGGCGCGGGCTTTTTTTATGTGCATTGCCCCACTGGCATTGCGCCGCCCGGGAGATAATAATATGGCTGAGCAGAAACAGGAACGTTACGAAGAGAGCGATCTGTACCGACTGCGCCATTCGGCGGCGCATGTACTTGCCCAGGCCGTGATGGAGATGTTCCCCGGCGAGACGCAAATCGCCATCGGTCCGCCCATTGAGGACGGCTTTTACTACGACTTCGGCCTGCCACGCTCGCTCACACCCGAAGACCTGCGCAGATTGGAAAAGCGCATGCGCCAGATCATCGCTGGCAAGCATGAAATTGTGCGGTCCGAGGCCAGCGCCGAACAGGCCCAGCAGCGATTCGCGCACCAGGAATACAAACTTGAATTGATCGGGGAGATAGCGCGGGGTGACGACGATAAAACCGCCCAGCAGCAACCGGCGATTTCCTTCTACACGCACGACACCTTCACAGACCTGTGCCGCGGCCCGCACCTGGAGCACACCGGCCAGATCAACCCCTCGGCGCTGCAGCTGCTCAGCGTGGCCGGAGCGTACTGGCGCGGAGACGAGGACAACGCCATGCTGCAGCGCATCTATGGAACCGCCTGGTACAGCGCTGACGAATTGGAGCAGTATCTCTGGAAACTGGAAGAGGCCAAGAAACGGGATCACCGAAAGCTGGGCGCGCAGCTAGGACTGTTCCACTTTTCTGCAGACGTGGGCCCCGGGCTACCGCTCTTCACCCCCAAAGGCGAGACTCTCCGCCACCTGATGGAGTCCTACGTGCGCGAGCTGCAGACCCGCTACGGCTATCAGCACGTGTGGACCGGCCATCTGGTGAAAGAGGAGCTTTACAAACGCTCCGGGCATTACCAGAACTACCGCGACGCGATGTTTCCGCCTATGGTGGACGAGAACACGACATTCCGTTTAAAGCCTATGAACTGCCCGAGCCATATGACGCTTTTCAAGGAAATGGGACTGCACTCCTATCGCGAGCTGCCGCTGCGCTTCGCCGAATTCGCCACACTTTACCGCTACGAAAAATCGGGGGAGCTGACCGGCTTGACGCGTGTGCGCTCGGTCACTCAGGATGACTGCCACATCTTCTGCACGCCCACACAGGTCGAGAGCGAATTCGGGTTGGCGCTGCGCCTGATACAAGAGGTGCTGCAGCGCTATCACTTCAGCGAATACCGCGTACGCCTCTCGCTGCGCGGCGAGGAGGGCAAATACCTGCAGGACGATGAGAAATGGCAGGGCGCACAAACCGCGTTGCGCGCAGCGCTGGATGCCTCCGGTATTGATTATTACACCGAAACCGGAGAGGCGGCCTTCTACGGGCCCAAAGCCGACTTCATGGCGCGGGACGTGCTCGGCAGAGAGTGGCAGCTCTCCACCATTCAAGTCGATTTTATTCAGCCGGCCCGACTGGGGCTGATCTACATCGGGGCGGATGGGCAAGAGCACACACCAGTAGTACTTCATCGCGCCGTCACTGGCAGCACCGAGCGTTTTCTGGGCGTGCTCATAGAGCATTACGCGGGGGCATTTCCAGTCTGGCTGGCGCCGGTGCAGGCCGTGTTAATCCCCATCACCGACCTGCACCTTGAATACTGCCAGCAGCTGCACAAGCACCTGCAGGCGCAGGGGTTGCGCGTTGAGATTGACAGCGCCAACGAGCGCATGAACGCCAAAATCCGCAAAGCACAAACGCAGAAGATCCCCTACATGCTAATTGCAGGAGACCGCGAGCAAAAGTCTGATACGATTTCAGTGCGTCTGCGTTCAGGCGAGGAATTGAAATCGCAAACGCTACAGCACTTCCTCGCACTGACACAGGACGCGCTGGCATCCGGCGACTGACAGGCTTTCCTGTTAAGGACCGCGGCCTGTGTTAGAGCTTTGTTAGAAATAATAAGAATCCCTTGACTGAGCGGTAGCGGAGCATTATCATCTCGGCAGAATTAGCACTCCCACAAGATGAGTGCTAATTTTGGTTTTGTCAAAAAGGTTGTGTCAAAAAATAAACTGCATATAGGAGGCAATATTTAAGATGTCACTAAATCTCAAGCCACTGGGCGAGCGCCTGATTGTGGAGCCGATTGAGCAAGAGGACACCACGGCGGGCGGCATCGTGCTGCCGGAGACGGCCAAAGAGAAGCCGCAGAAAGGCAAGGTACTTGCTGTGGGTCCGGGCGCGCGCGATGAGAGCGGCAGTCGTATCCAGATGGATGTAGCCACGGATGACGAGGTGCTATTCGCGAAATATTCCGGCACCGAGATAAAAATAGAAGGCAAGAAGCTACTCATCCTGAAAGAAACCGATGTGCTAGCGATTGTCACCGGTTAGTTCATTCACATAACTACATAAAAGAGGAAAGGATAACAATCATGGCTGCAAAACAAATCGCGTTTTCAGAAGATGCGCGTCGAAAACTGAAGGCGGGTATTGACACCCTGGCCAACGCGGTGTCCACTACCCTTGGCCCCAAGGGGCGAAACGTGGCGCTCGACAAGAAGTTCGGCGCTCCAACCATCACACACGACGGCGTCACAGTCGCCAAAGACATTGAGCTAGAAGATCCCTACGAGAACATGGGCGCACAACTTCTCTCGCAAGCCGCCACCAAGACCAATGACATCGCCGGAGACGGCACCACCACCTCGACCGTGCTAGCGCAGGCAATGGTGCACGAAGGCCTGAAAATGGCCGCCGCCGGTGTGAACCCGATGCTGCTGAAACGCGGCATCGAAGCGGCCACACAGGCCGTGGTCGGCAGCATCAAAGAGCAAGCCCAGCAAATCAGCACCAAAGAGGAAATCGCCTCCGTGGCCGGCATATCGGCGGCGGACGAGGAGATCGGCGAGCTGATTGCCGTTGTGATGGACAAAGTCGGCAAAGACGGCGTAATCACCGTGGAAGAATCGAAAGGGCTGGATTTCGAGACCGAGTACGTAGACGGAATGCAGTTCGATCGCGGCTACATCTCCCCGTATTTCGTGACCAGTCCGGAGGATATGGAATCGTCCATTGACGAACCATACGTGCTCATTCACGACAAGAAAATCTCTGCGGCGCAGGATCTGGTACCCTTGCTCGAGAAACTGGTGCAACTGGGCAAACGTGACCTGGTGATCATCGCGGAGGACATCGAGGGCGAAGCTCTGGCCACCCTTGTGCTGAACAAAATGCGCGGCATGCTGAACGTGCTGGCGGTAAAAGCGCCGGGATTCGGCGATCGCCGCAAGGCGATGCTTCAGGACATCTCCGTGCTCACCGGCGCAACGGTCATCACCGAAGAACTCGGGCGTAAGTTGGAGAGTACTACCGTGGCTGACCTAGGTCAGGCCGGCAAGATAATCTCCACCAAGGACGATACCACGGTCATCGACGGCAAAGGTGACGAGAAGAAAATCAAGGGGCGCATTGAGGAGATAAAGGTCGAAATCGAAAAGAGCACGTCAGATTACGACAGCGAGAAGCTGCAGGAGCGCCTTGCCAAACTGAGTGGCGGGGTTGCCGTCATTCGCGTGGGCGCGGCCACGGAGGTCGAGCTGAAGGAAAAGAAACACCGCGTGGAGGATGCACTCTCCGCTACCCGCGCCGCCGTGGAAGAGGGCATTGTGCCCGGCGGCGGAGTGACGCTAATAAATGCGGTGGCATCACTAAAGGGTGTAAAGCTGGATAGTGACGACGCGCAGCGCGGCGTAACCGTACTGGAGCGCGCGCTGGAAGTGCCGATGCGCAAAATCGCGACAAACGCCGGCCACTCTGGCTCGGTGATTGTCAGCAACACCCGCCGCGCACAGGCGGAAAAGAAGAGCACCGCAATCGGTTTCAACGTGCTCTCGGAGGATTACGTGGACATGGTGAAGGACGGCATCATCGATCCAGCCAAAGTCACTCGCGGCGCGTTGGAAAACGCTTCTTCGATTGCGGCCATGATCCTGACCACCGAAGCGCTGGTCACAGAAAAACCCGAGGCTGAAGCACCCATGCCCCCCCCGGACATGGGCGGCGGCGGCATGGGTGGCATGATGTAAGCGGACCCAATCGGTCAAGAGAGACAAAAAAAGCCTCTCCGAACACATCGGAGAGGCTTTTTCTTCGCCTCGAAATGCGCATCAGACAAAATTATAGGCCGTACTCTTCCCGGAATTCCAGCATGAAATCTCGCAACGCCCGCACGCCGTGCAGGGGCATTGCGTTATAGATGGAAGCACGCAATCCGCCCAATGAGCGATGTCCTTTCAGGCCGTGCATGCCCCGCGTGCGGGCCTGATTGACGAACAGCAGCTCCAGATTAGAGTCCGCTATACTCCAGGTAACATTCATGTGCGAGCGGCTCTCAGACTGCGCATGGCCTCTGTAGAAGCCATCGCTCTCGTCAATCACACGGTAGAGTAACTCGGCCTTTTCGGCGTTGACTTCTGCCATCTTTCGCAACCCGCCAATTTCTAGCAGCAACCACTCTGTTACCAGATTGACCACATAGATTGAGAACACAGGCGGAGTGTTGTACATAGAATCTTTAGCGACGTGCACGCCGTAGTCGAGCATCGTATGCAAATTGTCAGGAATTCGTTCAAGCAGCTCTTCACGCAATATCACCACGGTTACTCCAGCCGGGCCGGCGTTTTTCTGAGCGCCCGCATAAATCAGACCATAACGCTCCACAGAAATCGGCCGGGAGAGAAAGTCAGAGGACATGTCACAGACCAGCGGGACGGGCGAGGATTCGGGCTCCCAGTGCAGCTGTATCCCTTGAATGGTCTCGTTGGAGGTGATGTGCACGTAAGCTGCTTTTGGGTCAGGCTGCCACTCGTCAGGACGCGGCATACGCGTAAATGCCTCCCCATCCCCATCCCAGAGCACACGCACCTCCCCTTCGCGACGCGCTTCGGTCACCGCTTTCTTTCCCCATGTGCCTGCGACAACATAATCGGCGTGCCTGCCAGAGCCGCGCAGCAGATTCATCGGTACCATAGAAAACTGCAGCGTGGCCCCACCCTGCAAGAAAAGGACGTGGTAATCCCGCGGCAGATCCAGCAGCGCGCGCAGATTGTTCTCGGTATCGCGCAAAACTTGTTCGAACGGCGCGGAGCGATGACTGATTTCCAACACAGACATGCCCACTCCTGGTAAACCGACCAGCTCGTCCTGAGCACGTTCCAGTACCGGCAACGGCAGCGCGCCTGGGCCGGCAGAATAATTGTAGACTCGCGATTCTTTCATCAAGTTGCTTCCATTGGTACAGCAGCGCCCAGATTATAAATCACTCGTCCGGATTTTGGGGAAACCAAGACCGATTGTGCTATACTCGGCCCAACTCATTTCCGTTTCTTTAAAGCGCATCGCAAACCCGCTTATGAATGACAACCATCACCGTCCTCCCGAATCCGCCATGGCCATTATGGCACACCCCGATGACATTGAGTTCGCCTGCGCAGGCACTTTGACTGCCTGGGCGCGGAAGGGCGCTCGAGTTTCATACGTTCTCTGCACCAGCGGAGACGTCGGTATCGCCCGCCCCGGAATGACCAAACAAGAAGCCGCGGCCATCCGCGAGAAGGAACAACGAACAGCCGCGGACATCGTCGGGGCCACCGAGGTGGTCTTCCTGCGGGAACCCGACGGCATGCTGCAAGCAACTCTGGATCTGCGGAAGAAACTGGTGCGCGAAATACGGCGCTTCCGGCCAGAAGTAGTTTTCTGTGGCGACCCAACCAGACTATGGGTGGGGGACACTTACATCAATCACCCCGACCACCGCGCCGCAGCGATGGCAGCTGTAGATGCCATTTTCCCGGCCGCTGGCCAACCCAACCTGTTCGAAGAATTGGCCGAAGAAGGTCTGGAGGCATTCAAACCGCGCAAAGTTTATGCCAACCGCGCGGAAGAGGGCGGAACTCTGGTTGCCATCGATGACACCATGGAGACCAAGCTGCGCGCATTGCGCGCTCATCGCAGTCAGTTCGAGCAGTCGGATCCGGGCAAGTTCGTGCGCGAGCGAGCCGCACACCTAGCAGAGGGCTACGATATGGATTTTGCTGAGGCCTTCACGGTAACCACGCTGGAGAGCGACGAGCTATGGGAGCAGCATCACGGGAAGGCGCTTGGTCGACACCCCGGAGCTTAGCCCGCCATTGCTAGTAGCACGGCGCAGGATGCGCACGGTGCCCGTTATAAGGAAGTCAACAACAATTGCCATAGCGCTGCTCGGAGCGCTGCTTTCAGCCTGCGCAGCGGACAGCGAAGCGTTACAACTCCCCACTCCCTTCCCCCCAACTGAACGGACCGAGCGGCATATCCGCAGCCACGACGCATTCTGGGAAGGTCTGCAGGCAGATTACATCTTCAGTGCGGTCACAGATTTCGACTGGATCCTGCTGCCATCGCAAACCCGCAGGAAAGTGGCGGCGGGAATGTCCGACGCCGAATTCGAGGCAATACTGCGTTCACTCGTGGCTGACTTCCCCGAAAACACGATCAGTTACCGTAGCCGTGCTGAGCGCATCGAGGTGGACCTAAACAACACGCGCTCGTACGAGGGTATCGGCGCCTACATTTCAGTGGTAAATGAACCCAGTCCTCACGTGATTCTGCTGGCCGTCATCCCTGGGTCACCCGCCGAAAAAGCCGGGCTGCGCACCCACGATTCGATCTATGCGGTTAACGGCCAGGCTGTAAGCATCGAAGAGGGGCTGGACGTGGTAGAACGCGTGCGCGGTCCGGCAGGAAGTGTGGTCACATTTGATGTACGCGCGCCAGATGGCAGCCGACGCATTGTCGCAGTGACGCGCGGCCGCTTGCAGGCCACCGACTTATTGCGCTGGGGAATGCTAGATATGGCGAGCGCAGGGTTCATCCGGCTCCCCATCGGCGCAGGCGCGGAGTTGAGCAGTATGATGCAGCGCGCCCTCGAGGGTCTCGCCAAATACGGGCCGCAAAACCTGATAATCGACATGCGCGTGGCTCATTCCGCCTCAGCGTGGCCTTTGGACGAGATGCTCGGACTATTTACTGGAGGAGAGATGGGCAGCCAATACTCGCGCAGCGATCGCAAGACGCTGGATGTGAACGGGCACGACCTGGCCGGCTCGCAGAGCATTCCGCTTATCTTGCTGATCGGCCCAGAAACGCGGGGCGCATCTGAAATTTTTGCGGCCGCACTGCAAGCTACCGGACGTGCCACTCTGATTGGCCGCCCCACGCCTGGGCAGGTGCTCGGTTTCGAACATTTCATGTTGCCCGACGGAGGGGAAGTCTTTTTCAGCAGTTCCTCTTATGTCAGCCCATCAGGCGCCGACATTGGCATACGTGGCGTGCATCCAGATGTGACCATCGAAACACGCTGGGATCAGGTCAGCCATGATAACGACGCTGTCATAGACCGGGCGCTACTTGAGTTTAGTCAGTAGGTCTAGCCACCACGGCCACGCGATGGCTGTTTCCAGTGAATGGCCAACATGTGAGCAGCGTGATCTGCTCGCTGGCGGTAGGCGCGAAGTATTGCATGTGCACTAGTTTCTGCGAAGCGGTCAGGTTGTTCTCCTCAAATACATCCACCCGCTCCACCACGTAATCAAGCGTCTCAACCAGGTTGCGCACTGAGAGCGCGTCGCCCGGTTGTAGTCGGTCCAGCCCGCGGAACACGCTGCCATGAATATTGTGGTGCCCATAGAAAACCGCATTGCCGCCAGTACCCGGCGCCGCACTACTGACCAGAAAACCGGCCGCCTCGCCGGGAGAGTGCCACAGCACTGTTTTTCCAGTAACGGTTTCCTCTGTGTGCCATCCCACCGCGGTTACATCCACTTCGATGCCAATGACCGGAATGATGACTTGCAGCGGCAGCGCGCCGCCGAACACCTGCTCCGCCAGCCCGGCCAAACCCGCCGGCACGGCCACGAACCCGCTTTCCTGCGCCACGTCCACCGCCGGCTCCGCCTGCGGCGGCGGTGTGCCGGTGAGCGGCAGCACCAATTGTGCGCCGGGCTGCAAGTACTGCGGGTTGACATCTGGGTTTGCCTCAATTAGGGCCTGCAGCGTCACCCCGAATTGACGCGCAATTTTGACCATCCAGTCGCCAGACTTCACTTCATAGAGCACCAGTAGCGGGATAGCGGTCGGCTCCTCGATAGCGGACACCGGGGTAACTGGTTGCTCCGGATCCCCCTCAAATCCAGGAACGAGAGTGGACACGACCGTCGCGTTCGGTCGAGGCGTATGGGTGATCACAGACACATCAGGCACCGCCAGCCCGACCGGCGCGGGCAGCTCGGACGATTCCGGAGCACCGCAGGCCGAAAACAAAAACCCGGACAGCAGGCAGAATATAGCCTGCGTGACCGGATTATATTCGCGTTTGTTCATCTTTCCGGCAAATCCGCGAGGGGATGTGCCAGCGAAGGGCCAGTTCAGGACCGCTTCCGACGCCTCCATCCCAATATCAGGCCGCCACTGAGCAATATCACGGCTGCCACAACGCCCGCCAACACAGCCTGATATACCCCACTGCCTGTGACCGGCAATGCAGTGGGAACGCGCGCGGCCACGGTCCAAGTAGAGAACTGCGTCACGTCAACGCAGATCTGCTGCACAGCGCTATCCACAGCACGATTAGAAGTGATGGAACTCTCGTCCGTCAAGCCGGGATTGCGCACAACTTCCAGATTGGCAGTGTCGCCACCCGCAGAAAGCAATTGCGCCGCCGTGTAATCAAAGCACATCCGTACCGGGTTGGCGCTGAAATCACTCATTACAACTCCATTGGCATTACGTACCACGATCTCCACCACTGTATCCACCAGCGAAAATCCGGCCCCGATAGCAGGCGCGTCCCCGGAAGCAAGCGGCCGTATGGTCGCAGTCGCACCATCCGCCACAGAGCCGGATGCAAAGGTGAGCGTCACACTCGAGCCGGCGTTACTAACAGTACCGCCAGCAGCGGTCAGCGTGCCCTGCGTCTGTCCGCTGGGAGTGGCCGTAGGCGCAACAGTGGGTACAGGGGCCGGTGTCGGGTCTTGCGAAATACCGAAATCTACGCGCGCGCCGTCCGAACTGGTATAGCAACTCGCGCCTGGATACCAAGTGGATTGGTTCACGTGCAAACCAGTAGCACTGAATCCCGTCGGGGGGTTGATGCAGATTGTATCGCCTGAAAACGTGATATAGTCTGCCCCACCACCGAAACTGTTGCCGCCGGTGGAGACATTCTTACCCTCATAATCATCGAACACCACACCGGAGAACCTCTCCGCCCAATAGCCGCTGTAGTTGGGTTCAGCAGGCGGTGGCGGGCCTGCACCCGGCTTCTTGTTCGAAGCAAAGGTGAAGGTGAACTCCATAATCCATGCACCAGAAACCCGAGTTTTCGTGATGGTTGAGCTAGAGACGTCATCACCCAGAAAGCCGGTCCAGTCTTCCATCGGGTCGTCTACACCCATCCAGTCCAACACCGAATCCGGGGCGTACATCTTGAAAGTCGCGGTTTCTCCCGTCAAACCATTCACGGAATACCCGCTCCTTTTCGTGATCGCACTGGGATCAGTGGACGACATGTCGCTGTAATGTATTCCGATACCTGAGAAGTGGGAGCCCTCCACAACGGCCATGTCGGGGCTAAAGGATGTCAAGAATCCCAAGGCTGCTTCGTACACCTCACCATTAGATTTTACCTGCCTCACGGTCTTGACATTGACAGTCATGGTATTACCGCTGTACGACCATGACTGACAGTCCGCCATGCAGTAAAGCGCGTACGGTCTCCTTCCGTGAGGCGTATCGTAGGTAATTGTAAATTCCTTCCCTGCTGGGTAGTATTCGTCTACTGACTCTGCGTCAGACTCGCTTTGCGCATCATTATCCTGCAAAACCAGTACAAGATCACCGTCTTCTACAGGAGCAAGCACCTCGCTCCCGGGTACTACCGAGAACGGCATCCACCCGGCTGAGCTATTGCTGGGAGAAACACTAAGATTTGAATAATTATTATTATAGTTTACCGTGAAGTCACCTGACTCCGCAGACACTGGTGGTGCGTTTGGATAGCATGTAACCTGTATTTTGTATGTACCGTTGAAGTAAGGGGTCCAGTCTATACTCCAAGCAACAACACCACCCCCCGACCCACCTGACACTGGGGTTCCCATTACCCCAAGAGTTTCATTGATACCCTGGGCCAGTGAAATTGCCACTACTGTCGGCGTATCAAGAGCATTTGTGCAGGTACCACTTATCGCCACTGAGTTGCTTATGGTGTTGGATGGTGTGTCAACACTATTAGCATACGCAGGCCGTGGCACTTGGAGCGACCACATAGCAAAGAGTGCGGCCAGCGTTATACTGAACCGTGCCCAGATGCGCATGCAGAAAACGCGCCCTAGGGTCTCCTGATGGGCCTCGCGTGAACCGATTGTATGTATCATTGCTCTTTCCTATTGCAACAGTTTGTCAGGATCCAAAACACTTAATTATACCTAATATAACACATGGACACCTCAGAGACAAGTGTGGGCGTGTCCATCGCGGCTAGTCACGGGATATCAGACCAAACATGGCACAGCTCCGGACATTGCTTAAACCTAAATTATAAGGCGTTGCTACTGCTTTCATTAGCACCACTTGTACCGCGCAAGTTACGTACCGCCAGGCACATCCTATGGGAAGATTATCTCCACCGCGCCCAGTTGCGCCCTATCAGCCATACTTCTATCCCCGACCGCGTGCAGGCGTTGCATGCTCTCCAGATCATACCAACCCGCTTGCAGCAGGTATTCACCCAGCTGCATATCTCCGGCCAGCGGAAGAGCCACACGGTCAATCACGATCTCACCCGGCTGCCAACGGGAGGTCGGGTGCGTTCCGCCAAGCGGCTGGCTGTCCACCTGCGCCCACAGTTTGCCATCCCTATCCACCAGATGCACGAAGGTGGTGTAATCTCGCTCAATTGGGCGCAGCGCCCGCCAAGCCATCGCCACCTCCAGCATACCTCCAGGCGTGTGCCTGCCCTCGGAAAGACCAAACCCGGTGAGTGCAATCATGTCGCCGAAGCGTACCTCTGGCACGCTGCTTGGCACAATCTCGCCCTGCACAAAAAGATCAAGACTGCCGTCCACGTAATCGCCGTGGTAAGCGCGAAAAGCGCGCTGGTGCAGCCACCGTTCCAGATCGTGCTCTGGGTCATAACCAGCCGGGTCTCCATACTTCAGTAGCCAGATGCGCTCGTGTTCTGCAGTCACAGATTGAAGCAGCGGCTGCATCTCCGCATCGTCCCACGGCGGCATGTTGTAGGCGCGCGGCTCGTGCAAGCCGTAATAATCATACAGCGGCGCCTGCGCGCCGTTCTGCAACAGCAGCCCGTCTCCTGGACGGCGATGCGAATCCATGTAGGCCATCAAATCTCCGTAACCGCCCTTCGCGTAAACCGGATCATAGAAATAATTGTGCAAAGAGCGCCAGTTAGCGATCAGTGCCAGCAGCAGCCAAAATATGGCCAGCGGCCGAGCACTAGCACGCAACCCGCGAGCCAGCAACAGCAGATAGGCGGCCAGCACTACGATGAGATAACGCGGAGAGAAAAAGGGCATCAACGGCCCGAGGAGCCACGCTCCCAACAGCGGCACGAAGAGCCAATACACTAGCACTTTCTCCCACCGTGAGCGCTGCATCGCGCTGCGTACGCCGATTGCCAGAGGAACTAAAAGCAAGATTCCCAGCCAGCGCCCGAGCGGTGAAACCGTCTGTCCCACACCAAAAGCCGACAGAGTGCCTGCCCAGACAGCATCCACCCCACCCGATCCGAGCGCATCCCAGCGCGCGCTGGCCTTTGCGCCGATGAACTCGATTTGCGCCAGCGCCCAGGGTAGGTAAGTCAGCGCAATCAAGAGCTGCCCACGTAGCCACGCCGACCAGATACGCGGGTTCTCTCGTCGCTGCACAAATCGGCAAAGGTTCTGCGCCAACAGAACGAAAAAGGCATAGTAATGCGTAAAAACGGCGGCCAGGGTCGCTACCACAAAAAGCGCTGCCCACCAGCGCTCGCCGCGCGAGCGTTGCCAGCGGGCATCGGCGTACATAGCCAGCGCACAAAAGCAAGCTACCCACGCGTACATGCGCGTCTCCTGACTGTAATAGACCGCGAAGCTGGAGATTGCGCACAGACCGGATGCCAGCAACCCGCCGGGCGCACCTAGTATCCGACGTCCGAGCACGAAGAGCACCGCCAGCAGTAACACCCCAGGCAGCACCGAAAAAAAGCGCAGCGCAAACAGGCTCTGTCCGGCAAAGGACACCCAGAAATGCAGCAGCGCGTGATAGAGCGGAGGATGTGTCTCCACGCCCGCGGCCAGCACCTTCGCCAGAGGCTGCTTGCTGAAGGCGAGACTGAAGGCCTCGTCGCCCCACAGATTATGCCTCTGCAGGCGAAAAACACGCAGCCCAAAGCCGAGCAAGAACAGCATCGCGATCACGAAGTACTGATTGAGAGCTGCACTCGCATGCCGGCTCGGTTGTGCTTTCACGGTCACGATACCTTCAACACAATCTTGCCGATATTCCTGTTTTCCGCCATGCGCTGCTGCGCTGCGCCGGCTTGCTCAATCGGAAAGACCGAGTCAATTACCGGACGCAATTGCCCTTCGAGGAACAACGACCAGAAGCGCTGCATGAAACGCTGCTTGATCTCAATCTTCTCTTCTAGCGGGCGGCTCCGAAGAACCGAACCGATGATGCGCGCGCGCCGACCCATCAGAATGCGCAGGTCGATTTCAGTGCGAGCACCGCCCAACGTGCTGATGACCACCAGACGGCCTTTCGGCTTCAGAAGCTTCAGATTGCGCAGCAAGTAGTCTCCACCTACGATGTCCAAAATCACGTCAACTCCCGTCCCATCGGTGTGCGCAAACACACTTTCGACGAAGTCATGCTCACGGTAGTTGATGGCCATCTCCGCTCCCAGTTGCTCGCAGCGCGCCACCTTTTCCGCGTTGCCGGCGGTAACGAAAATTGGGTTGCCACTGGCACACGCAAGCTGGATGGCAGCCGTGCCCACCCCGCTAGCACCGCCGTGAGCAAGCACTATCTCACCCGGCTGCAGCCCGGCCTCCATGTAGAAGTTTACGAACGCGGTCAGAAAGCATTCCGGCACGGCAGCGGCCTGCTCGAAGTCCCAGCCCACCGGGACAGGCATGAGCATTTCCACCGGCACGACGGCACGCTCGGCGTAGCCACCCCCAGGCAGAAGCGCGCACACGCGCTCGCCGATCTGGTGGCCCACTACCTCTGCGCCTAGTGTCGAAATTTCACCGGCGATTTCCAGCCCCAGAATCTCCGAAGATCCCGCCGGAGACGGGTATTTTCCAGCACGCTGTAAAAGGTCAGCACGGTTCAGAGCGGCGGCATGCACATCAACCAGAACCTCCCTGGCCCCGCAGACCGGGTCAGGAGCCGGCTGCCACAACAGCGTGCGCTCCGCGTCAGATTGGATTTGAATGACGTGCATGTTGGCCGTTCATGCCGGAAAGCCCAGCACAACGCACAGTTATTGACTGGCGCGCACTTCTATTCCAGACAACCGCTCCATAGCCTTTATGAGCGCATGGTTGCCCTCGCCCCCGAGGCCCTGCGCCTGCAAGGCGCGATAGTAATGAAATGCCATACTTGTAACCGGAACCGGCACGCCCAGCTCATCAGCAGCTGCCAGCACTAGGCGCAAGTCCTTTTGTTGAAGGTCAATGGTGAAACCGGGACTCCAGTCGCGTTTCAGAATCTGCGGGCCGCGCATGCTTAACATCCAACTTCCAGCCGCGCCGCCACTCACAGCCGCAAGCGCCTTTTCCAGATCAAGGCCACCGGCCTGCGCGAAAAGGAGCGCCTCGCACATCGCAAGAGCATTGCCTACCACCAGAATCTGGTTGATCAGCTTGACCATCTGGCCAGTTCCAGCACCGCCAACATGCGTGATTTTCTCTCCCATGGCGCGGAAGGCCGGCATCGCGCGCTCCACCTGGGCACTTTCACCCCCCACCATGATGCTGAGAGTTCCATTGGCCGCCCCTTCACTGCCCCCGCTGATGGGCGCATCGAGCATGTGAAGCTCGCGCTGCGCCAATCGCTCCGCAATCTCGCGCGTAGCGCGTGGGCTGATGGTACTGGTATCAATCACCAGCGCGCCGCTCCGCGCACGGTGGATGACTCCATTGTCACCCAGAATCACCGCCTGCACATCCGGCGTATCGCTCACGCAGACGATGATGATATCGCACTGAGACGCGAGCTCGGCAGGGCTGCCAGCGGCGCTGGCTCCAGCAGCTACTAATTCGTCCATACGACTCGAGGTGCGGTTCCACACGCACAGCCCAAATCCGGCCTGCATCAAATTGCGGGCCATGCCCTGACCCATAATACCTAAACCAATAAACCCGATAGATTCACTCATATTTTCACTCCCTAATAAATTTCTGCGCCAGCGTTAATTGGCGGCAGTTATAGCCATTATAAACACCATGACGAAAATCGCCAGCAGCAGCATTGCCCCTATTGCTAGCACAATGCGTACGCCGCCGCTCAATCGGCGCAAAGGCCGAATGCGCTCTCCCGCGATGAGCTGCCTCAGTGCCTGCACCGTTTCTTTAATGGTAGTCTGTTGCGGACTGAGCGGCACGCCAACCCAGTCCCATCCCTCCCGCGGCAGTGGTAGCAGCAGCTTGCGGGCTGGGCTGTCGGCCACCATTCCGGCCGCGTCGCCGGGGGCTATGACGACGTCATTCGCCGACAAACCCACTGTCCCGCTCGCACTTGCAGTAATCTCGGTTACCAGTCCTGGTAATTCTTCCTGCAGCGCCGAAACAAGCGCAGCGCTTAAGTCATCGTCCGCGAATGTCAGAATCACCACGCGCACCTCGGTGGCCTGCTCACGCTGCTCGGTCTCTTCTCGGTCGCGATCCTCACGCAGGCGCGCGCGTTGATATGCCCACAGCCCAGCAGCTATTGCACTGAAAGCGATCGCGTGTGCCAGCGTGCTCGGCAAATCTTCCATAGATTTCGTGCCCAGAACGAGGTTCAACAATTGCGAAAGGATGACGACCGCGCTAGTGAGAACAGTCATGGTGGCAACAAAAAGAAAGAGATAGAGATAAACCTTACGCACTGTGGCACGCCGCTCTACCTGGCCATCCGCTCCAGCGGACTGTGACGCCAGCTGCGCTTTTCGCCATGACAGAATCCAGACAGGCAGCCCGGCGACCAGAGCAGCGCTAGAGCCCGCAACTTGCTCTCGCAGCCCGTCTCCAAATCCAACTTCACTGATCAGGAGAATGAGGGCACTGATGTCTCCGCCTACACCAATCAGCAGCGCGCCTAGCCCTATCGTTGCCAGAATGTAGCGATAAAGGCGGCGTATAGCGGCCTGACTGGGAACATCAGGCGCGAGGTTGACATCGCGCTGCAGTTCGAGCGCGTGATACCACCACAACAGCCCGAACACGGATATGGCAGGCAGCGCGGTACGCAACTCTCCAGTGCTCTCCAACCCGAGCCATCCGCGCAACAACCCGGCCAGCACCGTGGCAGTGACGGTCACCACCGTGAGTGAGCTGACAAACACGAGCCCATAAAGATAGAGCTTGCGCAACATGGATTCGCGTTCCTCCACGCCACGGGCATAGAAGAGCGCTTGCGCTCGCCTCCAAGGCAATTGCCAGAGCAGCAATCCGACCAGAAGACGAGCTGCCTGCAGCGACACTACCTCACCACCGGTGGCTATAGCGACGCCATCCCCACCAATTTGGAAAATTATCCACCGCAGCAGGCCAATTAGGCTGGCCACAGTCATGCAAAGACCGGCAGCGCTTAACGCCAGGAGGAACCCGCGGCGCACATCGGATAGATGCCCGCTCACGGCCTCGCGCACGGCTGGAGCGCTGTGCTCCAGCTGCCGGAAGAAGAGAGTCAAGCCTGCTAGCACCACCATCCCAATCCCGGCATGCACGCCGGCCTCCACGGGCAGCAGACCACTCGGTAGTACTTTGGCAGAGATCCCGAGCGCTATACGGAAAAGCGCCTGCAGCAGGGTGATAGTATTGGCAACCACAGGCCCTATGAACCCGGCCAGCATGCCATACAGGTAGAGCGGAAACGGTCCGAGATCCACACGGCCACCCTCAGCCCATGAACGAGCCTCCGCACGCGCCCTACTCCAGTGCCACAGAAAAATGGGCAGCCCTATGACAACGATGGCGATCTGCACCGAAAACAATTCCGGTCCGGCTAGTAAGTCTGGCAGCAGAATGCCACGCAGCAGCCATATTACAGCCCAGGCAACTGCCTGGAGGCTAACCGCGCAGACCGCAAACAGGTACCATCGGCGCACTGTAGTCATAGCTAATCCTCAGCCCGTTGCGCTAGCAAGCGCTATTGTCGGTCAGGCAGTGCGACCAGTAGCTGCCAGCATATCGTATTCGCCAGCTGCCGTTTTCGCGCTTTAGCTTCATGCGAAATGTGTGTGTAGTCTGATCGCTTTCGAACAGGCCTCGCGAATGGAAGCGCGTCTCCCGCACTCGTACGCTGGCGTGGTTACCAGTGGTATCTGTATCAATCACCTGCAGCTCGCCGCCACCATGCTCATCAATCCCGAAATCCCAAGAATAATCCAACACCAGCTCTTCGAACGCCTCTGCGGAATGCGGGTGACCCTCAATCTGCGTCGAGAGATATCCATAAGCACGCTCGAAATCGCTCTGCGCCAATGCGAGCAGATAATTATGTGCCACTCCCTCTGGCGTCCCATCGGTTCGGTAAACTGGCTCGGGCTGCGACTGCGCCAACAGAAACGCGGTCACCACAAGGGCTAGCGCGCCGGCTACAATCGCAATCAGGAACTTATCGGTCTGCTGCTGCGCCATCGTTGCATGTCAACCCGCGAGGTACTCTCTGGCAAGACGCTCTCCACGAGCAACATCCACTCGCGCTAGGAAGAACGCTCCCAGGATGAATAACACCAGAACAGATAGTATGCCAAAACGAGGGTTGTCATACATAAGGGTCACGTAACCCATCAGGAAAGGTCCCATGACAGCCGCAAACTTACCGAACATGTTATAGAACCCAAAGAATTCACCTGATCTTTCAGTGGGGATAATACGTGTGTAAAGACTCCGACTAAGCGCTTGGATACCACCTTGGAAAAGCGCAATCATCACAGCCAGTGCATAGAAGTGCCAAGTGGCACTCATAAAATAAGCGAGAAATGTAATTAATGCATAGCCGCCAATAGCATACATTATGGCAGGCTTAACGCCTATTCTATTTGCAAATCGATAATACAAAAGTGCGGCCGGGAAAGCAACAAACTGTACCAGCAGCAAGGCTGTTATTAACGCGCTACTATCAAAACCTAGGTCCGTACCATACGAAACTGCCATCCGTACTATAGTATCGACACCGTCTATGTAAAACCAGTATGCCAATAGAAATAATCCTACCACCTTTAGATGAGCAATATCACGTATAGTTTTCCGGAGTTGTTTCCATCCTGAAGAAATAGCCTCTAGTGTGCCCACAGACTCATAAATGCTTGGCTCTTTGACAAAAACGAATACGGGGATCGAGAAAAGAGCCCACCAGATTGCCACAGTCAAGAATGAAATCCTGATTGCTGTAGGACCATCAGGAATACCAAACAATGCCGGCTGTAGATACATGACCACATTCAACAAGAAAAGCAATCCACCACCGATATATCCCCAAGCAAAACCTAAGGTAGACACGTAGTCCACTTTTTCTTTGCGAGCAATTGCCGGCAAAAGAGAGTCGTAAAATAGGTTGCTACTAGAAAACCCGATAGCAGCTAGCGCATATACCAATACTGCCATGAGCCACTGACCCTGTTGTACCATCCAAAGCCCTCCAGTCATCACAATCCCCAGGAAAGCAAACAAGGCGAGAAATTTCTTCTTAGCACCAGCTCTGTCAGCCACAGCGCCTAGAAAAGGCGCCAAAGCCGCGACAATGATAGAACCAATCGAATTGGCCACGCCCAGAATGTAGGTGCTCTCACTTGGATTGCTAGGGTCTGCCCAGTATGCTTTGAAGAATAGTGGGAAGAAACCAGCCATGACTGTAGTAGCAAATGCTGAATTGGCCCAGTCATATAGTGCCCATGAACGCCAGACTCGTTTGTCGTCACCCGGAGCCCAGTTAGTAGCTGCGGTCATCGCGAATCACCTCTGTTTTCATAATATGGTTTTGTGACTGACAATGCCAGTCGCACCATCCTAGCCATATAAGCCACTCTCCGTCGGTACCTCCAAATCCCAGTCACGTAGCTTTTCCATGAACGATTCCGAGGTCATATCCAGTCGCAGCGGAGTGACGGAAACCCAGTTATCCGCCACTGCGCTAATGTCGGTACCATTATCACTGATTCCACTCAAAGCTTGGCCTCCGATCAAGTAATAATTCCCTCCATACGGATCTTTCCACTGTACCAGCTCGTCCTGATGGTACGCTCTCATACCCATACCAGTGACTTTGAAGCCTTTCAACTTAACAAGCGTCGTACAGGGAACATTGACATTCAAAACAGTGTAACGCGGCAATCCCCGAGCTACCACCTGCTTGGCTACCTGCAAACCTATCTCTGCAGCGGGCCCATACCCTATTTCCGCATCATACAATGTGGAGATGGAAATGGCGGGAATGCGCCATATGGCTGCTTCCATGGCAGCCGCCACCGTGCCCGAATAAGTAACATCATGGCCTAGATTATGAGTCGTGTTGATGCCAGAAACTACAATATCTACCGGCTGCTCAACGAGCCCCAGTAACGCAAGCGCCACACAGTCCGCGGGCGAACCATCAGTGGTCAGAGCTGGGCTGCCGTCCGCTAGATCGACGGCATGGACCCGCAGCGGACGATGCAAGGTTTTAATATGGCTGGATACTGACCTGTTGCGGTTCGGGGCCAGGACAGTAACATCACCAATTTGCCGCAAGAGTGCTGCCAGTGCCTGAAGACCAGGCGAGGTCACACCATCGTCATTTGTCACTAGAATATTCATGGTCGGAACTTTACCCCAGTGCAGATTTCAGGGCAAGCAACTCAGTGCATGCTCAACGCACATCGGCAAGGTATTCTCGCCAAATGGAATCGGGCTGAGGCGCGGTAGCCAAATGATAGGCAGTCTGTACAATGGCGGCCTGCTGCTCTAGGTTGAAGCTCTGCAGCTTACGGCCCTGTCGGCGACACCGGCGTAAATCTGCCTCCCCGCCAAAATCATAAACCTGTGCACCTTCACGCAAGTGTGCCACCAGCGCAAGGAGCAAATAGCGCCAACCTATGAGCTGGAATTGCCAAACATGCGTGAGTTCATGCAGTAGCCATGCCATGCTTGTAAGGGGCATCTCCCGGGGCTGTTCCGGCGGATGCGACAGCCTTACGGGAAAGAAACAGTGAAAACCCAGCGCGATGGAATTCTGCTGCTGCGCAGGGCGGGACCGCATAGATCTCAGCCGCCGCACCCAGACGTCTAACACATTCGCCCAGACCGCACCCTCGTGCACGCGCACACGCCGATATTCTATGCAGTCAGCAAAAACAGTACGCGCCGCGCGCATTTCCCAGTCATGTAATCGGCGGCTATTTGCCATCTGCGCTGACGGGCGAGTAGCCGCTGCATTGCAGCACCGGCAAACGCGGGTATTTTACAAAGTCAGGCAGCGTTTTCGCCAAGCCGCACATCACGAAAACGCTGCCGCGGGAGCTTTCAACCACCCGTCGGTGCATGCAAATAGAGCACAGGCCATCCGCAGGAAGATGCGCTGCGGATGGCCGCGATGTGGGTGTGGTCATAGCTGCTTGCAAACGTGCTCGCTGCAATCCGATGCCATGGGAGCATGATACCATAGCGCTCAGAGGGACTATCTCCCGCGCATCCAAACTGTATGCTATCATGCCGCCATGCAGTCTGCCACCGCCCACTGCACCCGGGTCGCCAACATCGGAGAAGGCCGCACGCGCGCATGGCTTCAGAGCACAATTATGCCGCAGCCCGGCCAATTCGTGATTGCGCGTTACTGGCCCGGTCTTGATCCATATCTGAGCAGTGCGGTTTTCCCGGCAGCGTTGAGTAGCGACGGGTTTGCGCTTGAGCTATCCTCTAACAACCCAATGCTACCGTACCTTGCCCCTGGGGCGGCCGTTCATCTCACCGGCCCGTTCGGACAGCCGGTACCGGTCCGAATTCAACCCAATGGACACATTCTACTCATCTCCGCCCACAGCCTGCACCGCCTGTTGCCGCTGGCGCAGCAAGCCCTGCAGGCCGGCGCAGACGTCACCGTGCTGCTGGAGCGACCATATCCACTGCAAACGCTGGATGCGCGCATAGAAGCGCGCCACGGCGAGATGCTCACATTGCTGCCCGACCACCTTGCCTGGGCGGAAAAGGTGTTCATCGATTGCCTCCCGGAACCGAAGCTGCGCGCCGCGCTGCAGTCACTGGCCGGCGACAGCTATGCCCTATTCACGGAAACACTGCCCTGTGGTACAGGCGCCTGTCAGGGTTGTTCAGTGCAGAGCGGAAAGGGTTGGCAGCTGGCCTGTATCAGCGGGCCGTTTTTCTGCCTTTCCGAACTGGATTGACCGATGACAGACGTGCTGTGCATTGTGGCCCATCCTGATGACGAGACGCGCCTGTGTGGCGGTGTCATCGCCCATCTAACAGGGTTTGGATTCCAAGTGCGACTGCTCTGCCTTACGCGCGGAGAGGGAGGCGAACTGGGAGAACCACCGCTAGCAGAACGCGCAAACCTTGGGCAAATGCGCCAACAGGAACTTCGCTGCGCCGCCCGAGCGCTCGGGATTCATTCCGTAACTTTCATGGGTTATGTAGACCCTGCTGTTGGCGTGAATGACGAAACCTCTGCGCCTACGCACAACCCCGATGAACTGACTGACCAACTAGCCGCTCAAATTCGGCTGCACAGCCCGGCAGCTGTACTAACGCACGGCAGCAACGGCGAGTATGGCCACCCAGCCCACCGGATGCTGCACCGGTTGACGCGGCGGGCGGTGGAGGCGATGGAGCCCAAATCACCGCTGCTATATTCTTTCTCAGCCCATTTCCCCGAGCACGGTTATCCGCGCCTGACTAATCGAGATGACCCGGCCCATCTTATAGTAGACGTAAAGCCCGTTCTCGAGCACGTCATTGCTGCCGCGGAGTGTCACCGCACCCAACACGCGCTCTTCGTGCGCAGGCAGAAAAAGCGTATCGGACGGGAAGTGACAGTGGCTGAAATTGTGCGCGCCACTCCACTCGAAGGCGTCCACCGCCAGCTGCCGGTCACGGACGGCACACCCGAGGATATCTTTAGCCGGTGGCTACAGAAATGAACACTATAGCCAGCCCCCAACCGGACACCACGCTGAACCTTGCTCCGGAGCATAAAAGGGGCTTCCCATTGAAAAGCCCATTGCTAGCAGCCGCTGGCTGCTGGGGCTTCGCGAACGAGTACGCCGACCTGATAGACATCAGTCTTCTGGGCGCACTAATAACAAATCCGATTAGCTGGCATCCCCGCCAACCATCCGGAGGAGAGCACGCACGAAACCTTGCCTCTGGTGTAGCACTGCACACCGGGCTTCCAAACCCTGGCCTGCGGTCGGCACTGCGCCGCTTCGGACCGAAATGGCGGAGAATGGTCTGTCCGGTCATCGTCCATCTGTTGCTGGACGACGCGGACCAGGCGCGCAAGTGTGTCGAGCGGCTAGAGGAGGTGGAGAACGTGCTGGCGATTGAACTCGGTTTCCGCCACAACGAAGACCCACGCGCGGCAGCCGCAATAATAGCCGCAGCCGCTCAGGGCGTACTGCCGGTGATGGTGCAGTCTACGTTTTCGCGCACCGCCGAGTTCACCGCCCTCGCGGAGCAGGCTGGCGCTCAAGCCGTCACGGTCAGCGCACCACCCCGGGCCGCCATAGACACCGGAGAGGGTTGGTTCGAGGGCCGCCTATATGGAGGTGCAATGTTCCCGCACTCCCTGCAGGTTGTGCGCGAGTTGCGCCGCGAAACCAGTTTGCCCATCATAGCTGCCGGGGGCATTCACAGCACTGCTCAGGCCAGAGCACTGCACTCGGCTGGTGCGCAGGCAATGCAACTGCAATCAGTGGTCTGGATCGACCCGTCAAAAGTGAACGCGATGTTGCAATCATGGAAACGCTGAGGCGTTCAGCGAAAGAGCTGCTAAGCCTAAAGTTGACTGGGGCACAGCTGCAGGCTTTCGAGAATTACGCGTTGGAACTGACGGCATGGAACCAGCACACCAACCTTACCACCATTCTGGACCCGCAAGGCATCATAATAAAACATTTCCTGGACTCGTTATCCTGCCTGCTGGCAATAAAGAGCCACCGCAAACCAAAGCGAGAGATGCGTGTGGTCGACGTGGGTTCCGGCGCCGGGTTCCCCGGATTGCCCCTAGCAATTATGCGCCCCGACATACATTTGACGCTGCTGGATGCTACCGAAAAGAAATGTGCTTTTATGCGTCACATGATATCCGAAATAGGCTTGCAGTCCACACAGGTGCTGCATTCCCGCGCGGAGAATATGGGACGCGATCCTGATCATCGTGGCCGTTATGACTGGGCAATCGCCCGCGCCGTGGCGAGGCTGCCGGTGCTGCTGGAGTATCTGCTGCCGATCACGCGGAGCGGAGGACGCTGTCTGGCGCAGAAAATCGGAACCGCGCCCGCAGAGATTCAGGATGCGGAGCACGCACTGACCGTGCTGGGCGGTGAGGTGGAAAAGGTGCTGCGGGTCGAGCTGCCCGGAATCGCAGAGCCGCGCCACCTAATCGTAATCAAGAAGGTGGCCGCCACGCCGGACGCATATCCACGTCCCGCGGGAGTGCCTAGGAAACGACCGTTGCTATGAACACCGCAAAGGCATCACATGTGCGATGCTGTCTCAGGCTGTACAGTGCCGGCTGTCACTCGCCACACGCGCGCATGACGCTGGAATTCCGCCGCGACCATATCAAGATCCGCGGTGGTCAGAAGTACCTGCTCTGCGCCGTTTATGCGCTGCAGCAAGTCGTGCCTACGTTGTGGATCCAACTCCGCCAGCACTTCATCCAGCAGGAGCAGCGGCCATTCGCCGCTACGGTCGTGCATCCAAGCCATTTCCGCAAGCTTCAACGCCAGTACCGCGGTGCGACCCTGACCGCGCGAGCCGAATATCCCCAAGTCAACCCCGCTCAGCGCGAAGCGGAAATCATCGCGGTGCGGCCCAACGAGAGTCATTCCGCGCTGCATTTCCTCGCGGCGTAGCTTGTTCAGGTGCTCTCGCATTCCGACAGCTAGATCCGTCTCTGGAATCGCGGCACGGAGTTGGCCCACCTCCAGGCCCAGTTCCAGCTGCTCGCCGGGCTGTTCGGCAGGGTCATAGGAGGGCTGATACACCAGCCGCAAGTGCCCGTTCTCGGAAGTCAATTCCTGATGCAAAACGCTCGCATACTGCTCGATTTCCTCCAAGGCGCGCGCCCGCCTCGCCATTAGCGTAGCGCCCAGCACGCACAGGGATTCGTCCCAGTATTCCAACTGGTCGGCCGCGCCCGTCCGTTCCTGCAGATTCTTCAGCAAAGCATTGCGCTGAGCGATCACCTTGGCGTACTCACGGACAGCATTTGCGTAGGCTGAATCAACCTGAGATATGGTAGCATCCAAGAAGCGCCGTCGTTCTCCGGGCGCTCCGTCCACCAGTACCATGTCCTGCGGTAGGAACATGACCACGTTGACCAAACCCGAGAGCGCCCTAATCCGCTGCTTCAGCCCGTCAACCAGCACGGTCTTTTGCAGACGCTGACCCTGCTCAGTGCCAGTGGATTGCAGCTCCAACCGTATCTCAATCGTGCGCGTTTCTTCCACCAGCAGTACTTCCGCAATGATTCTCAGAAATGGCTGTGAATCCTCACGGAGCGCCAGCCAGTGGATCAACTGGCGATCACTTCCCGCATGAGGAGAATTGGCAGCGGCAAGGTAATGAATCGCCTCCAGCAGGCTGGTCTTTCCCTCCCCGTTGCTCCCAACCAGAATCAGAGGCCCGGAGGGCAGCCGGGTTTCAAAACGCCGATAGTTGCGAAAGTTCGTTAGGGATAGGTCGCCGATGCGCACGCTGTTAAGTCATCTGCCGCTGAAGGGAAATAATCGTGAACGCATTATAGCCCGAATGCGGAAGACCGGTTCTACCAGGTTATGCAGAACAACCAATAACGCGCAGACCTCTCTGAGTGGATGCCACCCACTGGCACTATCAATCCCACTAGCTTGCTCTATGACCGTCAACCCCTAGTGACAACTAATCCGCTTCCATGTGAGACAAGAGAATTATTCGCTACAAATCAAGTATCTCCAGCCATCAAGCGCTGCGGCGTTCGGTGAGCTTCTTTTCGCCATGGCACGGTATTTGCAACCACACAATTACGCAACATGATTAGTATGAAATCAACTGGGAGGCCATTATCCCAAACGCAGAATTTGATCTGGACCTACCGTTGATGCCCCGTCAACAGAGTATGAAGTGCAAAACTGCTGATGTTGTTTTGCGCTACGATGGTGCAATGGTGGCTATTCGTGTTGACTGTGGGGTTGGGTGTTTGGTGTTTTCCACTTCATCGATAATATACGAGGGCTGCTAAAGCACCATGTATACTACGATATTGCTTGTGCTGATTACTATCAGCGGTATGTTCGTCAGATTCTGCTTGAAAGACTAGCTGCAAAATAACCCACTTTGGATAAAATGCCAAAGTGCGACAACCTTTCACGATTCTGGCAGCCACTAAATTGAGTTTGT
>CAUZCX010000011.1:0-25439 GCA_963578565.1 Anaerolineae bacterium | reverse complement strand
TGACCGGGCGCATACGCGCGACATTCCATCATTGGGCGGCATGGCCAGTAAATTGCCTTGGGTTGCTGTGGTATTCATTATCGGCGGTCTGGTGTCTATGGGCATGCCGGGTTTCTCCGGTTTTATCGCCGAGCTGCCCATTATGCTCGGCCTGTGGGAAGCAGGTAAGGCCACGAGTGAGTATTTCATAGCGCCGTATTACACCTGGATCGTCATGATTGCGGTGGTTGCCATCGTAATTACCGCTTCGTATATTTTGCGGGTTGTGCAGCGCGTTTTCTTCGGTCATATGCCGGCCGAATTCGAGGGCAACATTTCACACTCTACCGGGATGGACAAGGTGGCCATCGCGCTGCTGGCGGCAGTGCTGGTGCTGCTGGGCGTGTTCCCCGGTTTGATGGCGCCGCTAATATCCAGCGGAGCGGAAAACGTGATGGCGGTTCTGGGAGGCAAGTGAGTGAGCATCGGCAGCTTCCATCCTGCTGAATTGTTAGCCATCCTTCCGGAACTGGCTCTGGTGGTGCTTGCGGGCGTGGTCATGACCATGGATGTCGTCCTCGCTGAAAACCGCAAGCGGCTGCTAGGTTTGACCACTGCGGTGGGCAGTTTCGTCATCATCGCGGTCGCGCTGCTGTTCTCGCAACCGACCGGGGAGTTGATCTGGGGCGGCATGATCCGCAACGACATGGCCGCATTTATTTTCCGTTTGCTGTTTATTTTCGCCGGCGCAATTACCGCGCTGCTCAGCGTTGATGTAAAGGGCGTCGCCCACAAAGGGGATTACTACGCCATTATGCTCGGCGCGGTGGTGGGCATGTGCTTCATGGCGCTGGCGGCGGATATCATCATGCTGTATTTAGCTATTGAGACCACCGGCATCGCGGGGTATTTGTTGGCCGGTTACGTGCACCGGAGTGATCACTCGGCTGAGGCTGGGCTGAAATACTTCCTGTTCGGCGCGGCCACTTCCGCAGTGATGCTCTACGGTCTCAGCCTGGTTTACGGTTTTACAGGAGAGACAAACTTGAATGCGATCGCCACGGTACTCGTCTCTGGCAAGGTCGGGGTTTCGTCTATTTTGGCGGCGTCGGTCCTGATTCTTGTCGGCATCGGTTTCAAAATGGCTATCGTGCCGTTCCACTTCTGGGCGCCTGATGTGTATGAAGGTGCACCCACGCCCGTGACCGGTTTTATCTCCACCGCATCTAAAACTGCGGGATTCGCTGTGCTGATGCGCGTGTTCATCACAGGACTCACTGCCAGTGAATCCTGGCTGCCCATGCTGGTGGCTTTGGCGGTTGTAACTATGACGCTCGGCAACCTGCTGGCGCTAACGCAAAAGAACATCAAGCGCTTGCTGGCTTATTCATCAATAGCTCACGCGGGTTATGCGCTGGTGGCGTTCGTGGCGTATTCGGAGTTGGGCATGGCCGCTACCATATATTATCTGATGGCGTACGTCGTCACAAACCTGGCCGCTTTTGGTGTGGTAATTTTGGTGGCCCGCAGCTCGGGAACTGACGACATTTCTGGATACGCGGGAATGAGCCGGCGCTCTCCATACCTAGCGCTTGCGATGTTGGTGGCATTTTTGTCGCTGGCGGGTATGCCACCGTTGGCCGGCTTTTTCGGGAAATTCTATGTCTTTGCGGCTGC
This sequence comes from Anaerolineae bacterium, assembly GCA_963578565.1. Taxonomy (GTDB): domain Bacteria; phylum Chloroflexota; class Anaerolineae; order Anaerolineales; family UBA11657; genus CAJWGI01. The sequence goes on along the minus strand of CAUZCX010000011.1, from coordinate 23,783 downwards.
GGTGAAAGCTGGTTTGGTCTGGCTGGCATTCGTGGGCGTGCTTAACGCCATCGTGGGACTGTACTACTATCTAGTGGTGCTTAAAGTCGTGTATGTTAGCCCCGAGCCGGAGGGAGCGGCCGCTGTTGAAGTGCCACGCGCTTATGGTTTCGCGCTGGCAGTTCTGTCGGCGGGGATCATTTTGCTGGGCACGCTTTCGGCTCCGTGGTTTACGTGGGCATTACAGGCTGCGCAGGGCCTATTCTGACCGGTTTTGACGCCCGGTCCCGCTTGTGATATAATCCGCAAACTTCGCGCGGGAAGCGATTGGTGAACAACAGCGATCCCCAGAAGACATGGCAAGTTACTCTATTGTCGGTCACCGGACAGGTTGGTTGCTTGACGATAGTGATAATTGTGCTTGCGACTTTGGCCGGTCGGTGGCTAGACGGACTTGTCGGCGAAGGGCGACCATGGTTTACAGTCGGATTGCTGGTGCTTAGCGTGCCAGTTGTATTGTTCATTACGCTCAGGTTGGCTCTTCGGTCCACACGCAGTCTTAGCGACAGGACAGAATCATCCAGAGGAAAGGATTTCGAGAGTGACGACAGCATTGGCTCCTAAAAGGCGGTTTGGTACAAAACGATGGATTGTCCTAGCTTGTATTATTCTGGGAGCTTACTTACAGTTTGGGCCATTACCTACGATTGCTCCTAATGTGTTCCTTCCTGGAGAGAAATTAGGTCATCCACCAATAAATATCCCTATTATCAATCAGCCGTTGACCAATACATTAGTGGCTACTCTGCTGACTGATATACTTGTTCTGTCTCTCGGGTTTTTCATCTGGCGCAAGGCCCGCAGTGGCGACATGGTTCCGCGCGGTTTTTACAATGCAGTGGAGGCCCTGTTTGAGTTCCTCTGGAATACGGCCGTGACTACTGCCGGGCGCAAGAACGCTCGCAAATTTATCCCTTATATGGCCACTATTTTCTTCATGGTGCTGGTAGCGAACTGGATGGAGCTTATACCAGGGGTTGATAGTGTCGGCGTATTGGAGCCTGCTCATGGTAAATTTACTGGTTACGAAGCACATCCAATAGGTTCAGCCTATTGGCTAGATGGAAGGCATGAGTTGCCTCACGACGAAGGTGGGAATGGCCATGAATTGTGCCATTCCTGTACTATTACTCCATATGTTAGAGCTGCTGCTACCGATCTCAATTTTACCTTGGCATTAGCACTAATCTCAGTGTTTATGACACAAGTGTTTGGCATTGCTGCTCGGAAAATGGGTCATATAACGAAGTTCCTTAATTTTCGTGCTTTGGTAACTCAGCCCGTATGGGGAGCAATGGATTTTGCAGTAGGACTTCTGGAGTTGATCAGCGAGTTTGCCAAGATTCTTTCGTTCACATTTCGGTTATTCGGAAACATTTTTGCGGGTCAGTTGTTATTATTCATTTTAGGGTCATTAATTTCGTTTATAATTCCTACTGGTTTGTATCTTTTCGAAATTTTTGTTGGTTTGATTCAGGCTTATGTATTTGCTATGCTCACCTTAGTTTTCATGAGCCAGGCAACACAGGCACATGGCGCTGAGGCTCATTGATGTTTTAGGGTGTGACATAATATTGGAGGAAATGTACGATGGAAGGTGATATAGTTGAAGCAGCTAAATTAATCGGCGCAGGATTGGCGGCTATCGGTGTGACTGGAGGAGGGATCGGCATCGGGTCGGTGGTTGGCGGTGCTGTCCAGGCAATGGGGCGGAATCCGGATGCGGCGCCACTGATTCAGACCAATATGATCATCGGTATCGCGTTTGCCGAGGCTGTTGCGATTTACGCCCTAGCCGTGGCGTTTATCATTCTGTTTGCTAGCTGAGTCGTCCAACAGCGCTGGCTGAATTGGAATTGTAGAGGAGGCTATTAAGATGGAAGTCTTAGGAAACCTAGGAATAAACCTGAGCTATCTCGTGGTGCAGATACTGAATTTTTTTATTGTGATGCTAATCATGTCGTTCTGGGCGTACAAGCCGATTATCAAGGTTCTAGATGAACGGCGCGATAAGATTGCGCAGAGCCTTGAGGATGCACGCGAAGCGGCTGAGGCGCGCGCGAACGCGCAGAACGAGGCGGAGACAATCATAGCCGAGGCGCATACTAAGAGGGCTAGCATAGTAGCTGATGCCACGCAGCGCGCCGAGAAGACGGCTGCGGATATGCGTGCGACTGCAGAAGAGGAGCGCGCGCAGCTTGTAGATCAAGCGCAGCAAGCCGTGAAGGAGCAGAAAGAAAACGCCTTGTTGGATTTGCGCCCTCAGATTGCCACTCTGGCCATTGCGGCCGCCAACAAAATTGTGGCCGTTGGGCTTGATGAAGCCCGCCAGCGAGCGCTGGTGGACGAATTCTTTTCCGGCGTCTTGGATGGAAAGGTGGAGGTTCTGGAAGGAGCCAAGCTGCAGGGGCAGGCTGCAATGGTAACTAGCGCAATCACATTGCAGGCAAATGAGCAAACGCAGATTGAAAGTGATTTGAAAGACAAACTGGGCGGTGAGGCTGAGGTCTCTTTCCGTGTGGACCCAGCTATTCTGGGTGGCATCGTAGTGCGTGTGGGTGAACATGAAGTGGATGGATCGGCGCGCCGTGCGTTGGAGACACTACAGCAGAGTCTGGTATAGCCTTTCTCCAATAACAGTGAACTGCAGCCCCGGGATCACCCTGTTGTTCCCTGGGGCTGTTTCGGTTAACGGCTGGCGTATAATCGCCGTGGTGTCTGTCACTTCGTTTATCATAATCCTTTCCACATTAGTCTCGTGAAACTATCCGAACTTATCGCGGCTGTGCCGGCAGCTACTGGCCATCAAATCGGGGATCCGGAAATCATCGCCGTCGTCGAGGATTCCCGATTGGTAACGCCAGGGGCACTTTTTGTCGCGCGTCGTGGTCGCGAATTTGACGGCCATGCCTTCATGCGGGCGGCGATGCAAGCCGGCGCAGTCGCGATTGTAGGTGAGCTTGGAGAGGATCAGCTGTCTGAAGCGTGCGGCAACCTGTCTGTTCCCTACGTACAGGTACCGGAGGGAGCTGCTGCGGTGGGGTACATGGCAGCTGCCCTACATGGCTTTCCGGCGCGGAGGCTGGTTATGATTGGCGTCACCGGCACCGATGGTAAGACCACGACCTGCAATCTGATTCACGGTGTTCTACGGGCTGCCGGAATTCCCGCTGGCCTAATTACTACGGTAAACGCCGTAATCGGTGATGAATTGATGGACACTGGTTTTCATGTGACCACCCCGGATGCGGCCGCCGTGCAGAGCTTGCTAGAGCGAATGGTGGCGGCAGGTATGACCCATTGCGTGTTGGAGGTAACTTCCCATGGGCTTGCGCAGCAGCGCGTGGTTGCGTGCGAATTCGACCTCGCCGTGGTGACCAACATCACGCACGAGCATCTTGATTATCATGGCTCACTAGCGGATTACCTACAGGCGAAGGCGACCCTTTTTGAGAGTCTGGCTTCGTCCATGCTGAAAGGCGGTGTCCGTAAACTTGCTGTGCTCAATCGGGATGATGACCAGAGTTATGAATACCTCCGAGAACGACTGCAGGTGGATTGTGTGGACTACGGCTTGCAATTGGCAACCTCTGTACGCGCGGAGAACGTCCGCAGCTATGGTATGGGAAACCGCTTTGATGTGTATACGGACGGGGAGCGCTTCTCTGTTGAGACCGCGCTCGCGGGCGAGTACAATGTGGCTAATTGCCTGGCTGCAATCGCAGCGACCCGTAAAGGACTGGGTCTGCCAATCAAGGCTATTCAGGTTGGCATATCAACCATGTCGGCTATTCCTGGTAGAATGGAACGCATCGACCTCGGTCAGGATTTCGAAGCAGTGGTGGATTTTGCGCACACGCCAAATTCGCTGCGCGCAATACTGCGTGCCGTCAGAAAAAAGAGTGTCGGGCGCATAATTGTGGTGTTTGGATCCGCCGGGCTACGTGATGTTGCTAAACGCAGCTGGATGGGTTCTGTGGCTGCCGAGCTGGCGGATATCACCGTCATCACGGCTGAAGATCCGCGTACAGAGTCTCTCGCGGCTATAATGGCAGAGATTGCGGCCGGATGTGCTGAGATGGGCGGCGTGGAAGGTGATACTTTCTGGCAACTTGCGGATAGGAATGAGGCGATTCGCTTTGCTGTGGATCTGGCTGCCTCTTGCGACGTCGTTCTGGCGTGTGGCAAAGGGCAAGAGCAATCGATGTGTTTTGGTGCGGTGGAATACCCGTGGGACGATCGCGTTGCCATGCGCGCGGCAGTTGCTGCACGCTTGGGGCAGGCCGCGCCTTCTCCGCCGGTACTTCCCACTGCAACAGCATTTGCGGAAAGATCCGATCTAGAAATGAACGATGGATAAGAAACACTACGAATCGTTGGTGACCCTATCCCTGTTGCTCCTTGATGCAGTCGCGATTACACTGGCGTATTTACTGGCATATCAGCTGCGCGCCGCTATTGCCTTTCCCTCCGAGCCGCAGGGTCTGGAATCAATTCTGACGTATGGTCGCGTTATTCTGGTACAGGTGATTTGTATCCAGACTGTGTTTTATCTCCATCGCCTTTATCACGGTACACGCAACATCGGGCGGGTTGACAGGGCCTATGCGGTCTTCGGTGCGGTCTCTGTCGGCGCATTGCTATCAATCGCCTTCTCCACGCTACTGTTCAAGAATACTGTTTTCGAGGTCGATTATTCGCGCACGATTGTGGTTTATGCTTGGGTTATGACTATTGTGTTAGTGTTGCTGGGGCGCGGAATACATAGCAGCGTGCTTGAGTTGCTGCGGGGACAAGGTCTCGGCCTGCACAGGCTTCTGGTTCTGGGTACCGGAGACGCGGCTGAGGTGGTGATTCAAAAGGTGAACTGGTCCCCGCGGCTAGGATATCAACTGGTGGGTCTAGTGGGTGGGAGTGAAGCGCCCTCCCATGTGCTTGGCGCGCCAGTGTTAGGGCATTCAGATGATTTGTATGAACTTGTGGATGTGCACGCGATTGATGAAGTAATTATCGCGAGACCGGACGCGACGCGTGAGGAGCTGCTGGGTCTCATCGCGCGCTGCCAGCGTGGTCGGGTGAGTGTGAAGGTAATCCCAGACGTGTATGAGATTATGGCAGGCGAGGTCTCGGTGGATGATTTAGGAGGTCTTCCTCTGCTCACCGTGCGAGACATAGCGCTGCGCGGATGGCATATGTCCCTCAAGCGTATAGTGGATTTGATCCTCAGCACGGCAGGAATGATTCTGTTGTCGCCGTTGATGATTATGGTGGCGGCGTTTATCAAGCTTGGATCTGACGGGCCGGCCTTTTTCTTCCAGGACCGCGTAGGTCTGGATGGCAAGGCTTTCAAGATTTTCAAGTTTCGTTCAATGCACACTGACGCAAGCGTGGAGCGCCAGTGGACAGTGGCGGAAGACTCTCGTCGCACCGGATTGGGGCGTTTTATTCGCCGTTTTTCAATCGATGAACTGCCGCAATTAATAAACGTCGTTGTTGGAGATATGAGCTTGGTCGGCCCTCGCCCGGAACAACCTCAGTTTGTTGAGCACTTTCAGGAGCATATCCCTCGCTACATGGAGCGCCACCGCGAGAAGGCTGGCATAACCGGCTGGGCACAGGTCAACGGACTGCGCGGAGATACATCTATTGAGGACCGCACCAGATACGACCTTTGGTATGTGGAGAACTGGTCACTTTGGCTTGATTTCAAAATCATTCTGCGCACAGTGTTTCAAGTGCTTGCAGGCAGGGCTTATTGATACAATAATTACCTATTAATCCAAAAGGGTGTTAACGGCATTGGTGCTATCACACCAAGAATAAGTGATTCACCATCGCCTTCTTTCTCGAAACCTTGTCAGCCCGAATCGGCTGTGGTATATTGTCTCTAAGTGAAAAACATATCAACATACTCTTATCTAGAGAGTTGAAGGGGCCTGCCCGAAGAAGCCTCGGCAACCACATAGCGCGGGTGAGACCGGATTAAGGCTATGGCGGCAAGCCCGTGGCAGGTTACCACTCCAGTGCCATGCTCGGAAATGATGAGAGGCCACTGCACCGTCTGTAAAGTCCCTTCTCGCGTGGAAGGGATTTTTTGTGGCTAATTCGCCCGAGGAGTAACGAGACAATGAGTGACTCATTTATGAAGTCATCCCGGCTGCTGTTCACATCCGAATCGGTGACAGAAGGGCATCCGGACAAAATGTGCGACCAAATTAGCGATGCAGTTCTGGATGCTATCATGGCGCAAGACCCGTATGGGCGAGTGGCCTGTGAAGTCGCGGTGAAAACCGGTTTCGTTATGTTACTTGGGGAGATAACGACTGAGTGTTATGTGAATATGAACGACCTGGTGCGCGGTGTGGTGAGCGATATTGGCTACAACCACAGCGATATGGGTTTCGATGCGGAGACTTGCGGCGTACAGGTCGCACTTTCCTCTCAAAGTGCTGACATTGCACTGGGTGTGGATAAAGCGATGGAGGCGAAAGCCGGAGAGATGACAGAATCCGAGATTGAAACGGTGGGCGCTGGCGACCAGGGGATGATGTTTGGTTTTGCCTGCAATGAAACCGATGTGCTCATGCCGCTGCCTATTCACCTTGCGCATAAACTTACTCGTCGGCTGGCGCAGGTACGGCGCGCTGGCACCCTGCCGTGGGTGCGTCCGGATGGCAAAAGTCAGGTCACGGTGGAATATAGCTACGGGAAACCAAAATGGATTAATACGGTGCTCATAAGCACGCAGCATGACCCAGGCATCGAGCCGGAGGAGATTGAGGCACAAGTGACCGAGCACGTGATCATGCCAGTACTACCGCCCCAGTTGCTGAACGGCGACCTACGCGTTATCACAAATCCGACCGGAGCATTCGTCACCGGCGGGCCGAAGGGCGACGCTGGCTTGACCGGGCGCAAAATCATTGTTGATACTTATGGCGGCATGAGTCGTCATGGCGGGGGAGCATTCAGTGGGAAGGACTGTACTAAGGTGGACCGTAGCGCCTCCTACGCTGCGCGCTGGGTGGCCAAAAATGTTGTCGCCGCCGACATGGCCGAACGCTGCGAGATTCAGATTGCCTATGCCATTGGCGTCGCTCGGCCTCTGAGCATCAGTGTGGAGACTTTTGGTACTGGCACAATCGCGGATGAGAAAATCAGCGAGATAATCGATGAGGTCTTCGATCTGCGTCCCGGCGCCATCATCCGCGACCTGGATCTTCGCCGCCCGATTTACCGACAGACTGCGTCTTACGGGCACTTTGGGCGCGATGACCTCGATCTGCCTTGGGAGCGTATCGACAAGGTGGAAGTGCTGCGGGCAGCTGCCAACCAGTAAAGACCCTTTGTCGGAACCGGGTTGGCCTAGCGCGGCAATGTCAGTCGGCTCAGTTAACGTCCCTGGGAATCCATCACGGCCATTGCAGCCATATTGACGATTTCGTCTGAATCGTCGCCGGCCTGTAACACATGTACTGGCGCACCCATTCCCAGTAGGATCGGCCCGATTGTCAATGCCCCAGCCAGTTCGTGCAAAAGCTTGTACGCTATGTTTGCCGAAGCGAGAGTGGGGAATACGAGTACATTTGCGCCTTTCACGCGGCTGAACGGAAAACGCTCCTCCATCAGTTCCGGTACTACGGCTACGTCCGCCTGCATTTCTCCATCTACCTGCAAATTCGGCCGTCGTTCTTGAACGATTTTGACAGCCTGACGTACTTTTTCTGAGAACGGGTGCTTAGAGCTGCCAAAATTTGAGAAACTGAGCATGGCGACGCGCGGGTTTATTTCAAGTGTGTTCGCGAAGTCCGCAGCCAGAATTGCCGCGTCAGCCATCGTTTCTTTACTGATGTCTATATTGACCGTGGCATCGGTGAAGATGAAAACGCGTTCATCCATGACTACGAGATATGCGCCAACGACGCGGTTAACCCCGGGGCGGGTACCGAAAATTTGCAGCGCTGGACGTATGACATCCGAGTAATCATAGGTCATACCCGAGAGGAATGTGTCTGCATCGCCTTCATGCACCATCATCATACCGTAAATGTTTGGCGCTCGGAGGCGCTCGCGAGCCAGCGCCAGGGTGACTCCATGCCGTTGGCGTTGACGAAAATAAATCTCGGCATAGGCTAGGCGCTTGGATACTTCAGCACCATCTATCATTCCTGGGGAGTGTCCCGGATCGATTATTTCCGGATCAAAGCTTAGCCCGAGCTCTGTCAGCGTATGTGTAATTACATCCGGACGACCCAGCAGTATAGGCGTGCCGATGCCCTGTTCGAAGACTTGCGCTGCCGCGCGCAGAATCTTGTTTTCTTCCCCTTCAGCAAAGACAATGCGTTTGGGTTTCTGGCGTGCTCTATTGATGATGTGGCGGCGTATCTGATGGCCCTGTCCTAAACGGGCGGCGAGCTGCTCGCGATACTCTTCCGGGTCAATCGCTTTGCGTGCCACTCCAGTCTGCATGGCCGCCTCCGCGACGGCCGTGCTCTCCCATATCAGTACGCGCGAATCGAAAGGTTTTGGAATGAGATAATCCGGCCCGAACTTGAGCGCTTCCAGATTGTATGCCGCCAGCACACTGTCGGGCACATCCTCGTGCGCTAGGGCTGCCAGTGCGCGGGTGGCTGCCAGCTTCATCTCGTCGTTAATGGCGCTGGCGTTCACGTCCAGCGCGCCGCGGAACATGAACGGAAACCCGAGAACGTTGTTCACCTGATTAGGATAGTCACTTCGACCGGTTGCGACGAGCGCGTCCGGGCGTACTTCTTTGGCCAAATCATAGTTAATCTCTGGGTCGGGGTTGGCCATCGCAAAGATGATTGGTTGCTCCGCCATCGTTTTGATCATCTCTGGTTTGAGCAAGTCGGCGATGGACAGACCTACGAAAACATCCGCACCATGCATGGCATCGGCCAGAGTACGGCAATCGGTATTGGCCGCGAAGCGCGTCTTGAATTCGTTCATGCCGGTTTCACGGCCTGTGTATATCACTCCGTGCGAATCAACCATCATGATGTACTCGCGCTTAATTCCCAGCGTTACATAAAATTCGCCGCAGGCAATTGCACTTGCACCGGCGCCCGAAATCACCACACGAAGGCTCTCGGCTGATTTTCCGGTTATCTCCAGAGCGTTTAGCAGCGCAGCGCCGGATATGATGGCTGTACCATGTTGGTCATCATGGAAAACGGGGATGTCAAGCGCAGCCTTCAGTCGGGTTTCGATTTCAAAACACTCCGGTGCTTTGATGTCCTCCAGATTTATACCCCCGAAAGTGGGCGCTATGGCCTTGACCACACCTATTAGATGTTCTGGGTCTTCTGTGTCTACCTCGATATCGAAAACATCAATATCGGCAAATCGCTTGAAAAGCACCCCTTTTCCTTCCATGACGGGCTTGGATGCCACCGCTCCTCGGTTGCCCAACCCGAGAATCGCGGTACCATTGGATATCACAGCGACAAGGTTTGCTTTTGCAGTGTAGCGATAGGCATCTGCAGGATCGTCAGCGACAGCGCGCACTACTTCGGCCACTCCAGGGGTGTAGGCGAGCGAGAGATGGCGTTGGGTTTCCAATGGTTTGCTGGACACCACTTCGATTTTCCCCGCCCTATTTGTGCTGTGATATTCGAAAACATCTGCCTTAGATATGTTCATAGATTCTTCCTAGGGTCTTACAGGTCCAGGCAAGCCAGTGTTATGCAATGCTTCCAGTGGAATGGTCCAGTGCCTAATATTATTGGCAACCGCGTTTCTATCCATTTCATAGTTCGGGAACCAACCGGGCCGAAACACCTCCGGCAGAACCTGACCTCCTGCTATGTTAATCTATAAGTGAACCAATTGGCAACCCAGATCCTAGTGAAATTTGTCACTTCTTTGCATGGTGCTACACCTGTCGGCGCAGCTGGATGATACAAAACGGAAAACCCGGGTCTCGGAGAAGCGAATTAAATTGTGCTTGGGGAACTCTGTATCGATAAGAGAATATCTACACTGTAACCGTGGTTTCTGAGCAGCAAACATGGTGTGCATTCCATGGTACACTCTCGGCGTGTCAGTGGCATCCATCGTTGCAGTTTTTGGATCTTCCGTCCCGTGTGAGGGCGAGCCTGCCTATACCGCGGCGCGTGAATTGGGCGCGCTTCTGGCTCAGGATGGATATATTGTTGCCACCGGCGGGTATCGCGGCGTGATGGAGGCCGCTAGCCGTGGGGCCAGCGAAGCAGGCGGGCATGTTGTTGGTGTGACCTGTGAGCGCATCGAAGCACTAGTGCCGGGCTTGTGCGCGAATCGCTGGGTGGCCGAGGAGATTCGTTTCAGTGATTTGCGTGCACGATTGAATCACTTGGTTATAGGAACTCAAGCTGCGGTTGCCATGCCCGGAGGTATCGGTACGCTTTCGGAAATTGCGCTTAGCTGGAGTTTGTTACAGATCGCCGAAATCCCTCCCCAATCTCTGATATTGGTGGGGGAACCTTGGCAACAAATGGTCAGTGTTTTCCTGCAGCAGGCTGGGGATTATGTGCATGAGCGTGACAAGGGATTGCTGCATATGGTGAACACACCGCTTGAGGCTGCTAGGATAGTGACAAAGTATTTGTGACGTCGTAGTTATGGTTTCACTTTCTCCACCCAAAGGTGGAGAAAGGAACAATCAGTTAAGGGTAGATAACAATGTCTGAAGTACAATTGCCCTCACGCAGCGAAGATTTCAACGATTGGTACAATACGCTGGTGTTGCGCGCAGATCTGGCTGACTATGGTCCGGCGCGCGGTACTATGATCGTTAAGCCTTACGGATGGGCGCTCTGGGAGAACATTCAGCAGGCACTTGACCGTCGTTTCAAAGCCACCGGTCATGTGAATGCCGGCTTCCCCATGTTTATTCCAAAAAGCTTTATCGATCGCGAAGCGTCGCACGTCGACGGGTTTTCTCCGGAGCTTGCGGTGGTCACCATTGGCGGTGGCAAGCAGCTGGAGGAGCCTCTGGTGGTGCGCCCCACTTCGGAAACTATCATCGGCCACACTTATGCGAAATGGATTAAATCGTATCGCGATCTTCCGGTGCTAATTAATCTGTGGAATAGTGTGGTGCGTTGGGAAATGCGCACCAAGCTATTCCTGCGTACGCTTGAATTCTGGTGGCAGGAAGGGCACACCGCTCACGCTACATATGAGGAAGCCCAGGCAGAGACGCAGCAAATGTTGGATGTGTACGTTGATTTCGCCCGCAATGAAGCGGCGGTTCCAGCTTTTGTTGGTCGCAAAAGCGATTCAGAACGGTTCCCCGGCGCGGATTTGACCTACTCGATGGAAGCCATGATGGGAGATAAGAAAGCGCTGCAGGCAGCCACATCACACAATCTTGGCCAGAATTTTGCGCGTGCATTCGATATTCAGTACTTGGATCACAACAATGAAATGCAGTACTGTTGGACTACTTCGTGGGGTCTCTCCACACGCTTCATAGGCGCTATGATAATGACGCACGGCGACGATCGGGGTCTGATTCTTCCGCCCCGAATGGCGCCACATCAGGTAGTGATTGTGCCCATCCACAAGGATGATACCGAAAAAGCAGCGGTGATGGAGGCCGTCGAGCGCATCCGCGGATTGCTGGAGGCTAGTGTGCGCGTCAAAGTTGATGACCGTGAATGGCTTACTCCCGGTTTCAAATTCAACGACTGGGAGCTGCGCGGTGTACCGCTGCGCATGGAGATTGGTCCCCGGGATGTTGCTAAGGGCTCGGTGGCGCTGGCGCGGCGGGATGTGCCCGGCCGAGAGGGGAAATCATTCGTGCCGCAGGACGGTTTGGATGTGGCGGTGGCAGATATGTTGGCTACCATTCAGGTTGCGCTGCTGGACCGTGCCACCGCTTTCCGTGACGAAAATACGCACGAGCCGCGTGACTACGCGCATTTCAAAGACATCGTCAACGATGGTTTCGCCTTTGCGGGGTGGTGTGGCGGTGCGGACTGTGAGATTGCCATTAAGGCTGATACCAAGGCAACCAATCGGTGCATCCCGCTCGAACAGCCGGATGAGGGTGGTTCGTGTATATACTGTGGTCAAACAGCCAGAGAACGGGTGTATTTCGCGCGGGCGTATTGAGTGACTTTGCGTGCCAAGACGGGCGCGCAAGGAAAATATGAATAATGAAATATATGAATAATGAAATACTGGAAAGAGGTTGAGGCCGCTCACGGCGCTCCCGATCAGCTTGAAAGACTTTTCCAGGTTGCACGGAAAGAAAACAACGAGGCCGCATTCAAGGCGGATGTAGTCGCTTGTCATCGGGCCGCGCCAGACAATCTGTTGTACGCGGCTTGGTTCCATCGCTTGGAGTCTGTGACTAGCGAAACATCTGTAGAACCCCGCAATACAAACTGGAAACACGCCCTCCCGCTGAGTATTGTCACCGGCGTAATATTGTGGTTGCTCTCCGATAAGCGGCTGGTCTATCAGCCCGATCAGATGCCTTATCTAGTGCATCTTGCCCCCCCCGTTCTTGCGGTATTCGCCGTGGCCTTCCTGAGTGTGACCGCCAGAAAAGGCTATCGTCGCGCCCTTTGGGGCAGCGCAGCGCTGGCAGCCGCAGTGTCGTACGTCACCTTTCTCACGCCAGACAACGCACACTATCGTCTGTTAATGGCTCCGCACCTTCTCTTACTGAGTTGGACTGTGGTTGGCTTTAGCGTCCTCTGCGAGGGCGCTTCAACGCTAAACAAGTTTGCGTTCATGATTAAGTCTCTTGAAGCTATTGTCACCGGAGGCGTGTTCCTGATTGCCACTTTCGTTTTCTCCGGAATTACTCTGGGGATGTTCCTAGTACTGGATGTCGAGATTACTGATACAATCGTTCGGCTGATGTTTGTCGGCCTTCCGGGTGCAATTCCGATACTCGCTATTGCCAGTTCGTACGACCCGCTGTCTTCGCCGGTTGACCAGGATTTCAAGCATGGCATTGGCCGGTTGATTGTCACATTCCCGCGTGTGCTTTTGGCGCTGACAATAGTGGTGTTGGTGATATATCTGGTAACAATACCATTCAATTTTCTGGCGCCATTCGAAAACAGGGATGTACTCATTATCTGTAATGTGATGCTGTTTGCAGTCATGGGTTTGCTGCTTGGTGCGACACCTGTCACTGTGGAAGACATGTCTGAGAGACTGCAAAATGGACTCCGCTACGCCATTATGATGGTCGGTGCTCTGGTTGTTGTGGTCAGTTTGTACACACTGGCTGCCGTGGTTTACCGCACCATTGGGCATGGGCTCACCATCAACCGTATGACTGTCATAGGGTGGAACAGCATCAACATCGCACTTCTAGCGATGCTTATTTCACGGCAGTGCCGCATCGGCAGAGCGGAGTGGGTGCCCGCGCTGCAACAGACGTTCAGTGAGGGTATTCCTGCGTACATAATTTGGGGCGGTTTCGTCATCATCGCCACTCCCTGGATTTTTTGAGTGCCATCGGAATCACCGGCGATAGAGCGATTAGTTGAGTTTCCGCTCGCCGTTGGCGAGGCTACATCGTATTCTTCCCACATGTCCATATGGTATAATGTGCCGTACTGGTTAGGCGGGGGGGTGACTGCTGGGTGAGTGTGTTCCGGCCGGCCAGTGACTGAGGAAAATGTGGCATGACACTGTCTAAGGATGCAAAAACGGATATCATCAAGGATTTTCAACGCGATGCCACCGACACGGGTTCTCCGGAAGTGCAGGTGGCGTTGCTCACGAGTCGGATCGAGTATCTGACCGACCATCTCCGCGTGCACAAGAAAGATGAGCACTCACGGCGTGGCCTGTTGAAATTGGTCGGGCAACGGCGGCGTCATTTGTTTTATCTCAGCCGCCATGCTCGGGACAGACACGACGCGGTTATTTCTCGTCTGGGGCTGCGGAGAAAATAGGCTTGGAGGGTTTTACCGAAGGGCAAGTGGAGAGAGTGGCATCCATTTGCTAGTTTTGTTTGTGATGGGCCGGTTTGGTAGGTGAGGCATTGGAGAGAAAACAGGAAGCGATAGAGGCGGCGCTTCCTGTTCTCTCTCCAGTCCCTGACCTCCTTTTCCGGCTAATGTTTCACTGCGCCCCATCCACTTGTTTGGGGGCATTTTAGTTTGGAAACGGAGGTTATTATATGCTAGAGGCAAAGCAATATAACGTTGCAGTTGGCGATGACACGCTCACTGTCGAAACTGGAAAGCTGGCCGGTTTGGCTGGCGGCGCGGTCACGGTGCGGCAGGGCGATACTATGTTGCTCGCGACCGCGACTATGTCGAAAAATCCCCGCCTGGGGATTGATTTCCTCCCGCTGAGTGTTGATTTCGAGGAGAAGCTATACGCTGCTGGGCGAATCCCCGGATCGTTTTTCCGGCGTGAAGGTCGTCCTAGCGAGGGAGCGATTCTGACTTGCCGCTTGACTGATCGCCCGCTGCGCCCCCTTTTCCCCAAAGATTTGCGCAACGAAGTTCAGATTATTATCACTGTACTTTCGGTAGATGGTACGCATCAGCCGGATATCTTAGCTATTATTGGTGCCAGCACGGCGTTAACAATCTCTGACATTCCGTTTGGCGTTGCCCCCTACGGTGGGCCGGTTGGTGCTGTGCGGGTGGGTTTGATTGATAGTGACTTTGTCATTAATCCTACTTTTGAGCAGATGGAATCATCAAAGCTCGATTTACGACTAGCCGGTACACGGGATGGAATTTTGATGGTTGAATGTGGGGCGAAAGAGGTTACGGAAGAAACTCTAGTCCAGGCGCTTTCGCTAGGGCATAATGCCATGCAGCCATTGATTGATCTGCAGGAGAAGATGGGGCAGGAAGTGGGAAAGGCAAAGCGTGAGGACTATCCGCGCGTGGAAATCAACTCCGCGGTACGGCAAGAGGTAATAGAAAAAACGGGCGCGCGGGTTGCCTCGGTGGTTCGAGACAATGTAGCAAAATCCACCCAGGATGAGGCGCTGGATGCCCTGAAGGATGATTTACTCGCGGGTTTTGTGGAGCGTGAAGATGTGGAAATCGGTGATGTGAAAGCGGCCTTCAAGGACGTCGTGAAGGAGCAGGTACGCGCCCGTATTCTGGATGGGGTACGTCCTGATGGTCGTGGCCTTGGCGAGATTCGTGCGCTTGCCGCCGAAACTGGTATAAGCCCGCGTGCGCACGGCTCCGGCCTGTTCACGCGCGGCGAAACTCAGGTGCTCAGTTTGGCCACCCTGGGAACACCGCGCGAGGCTCAGAGGCTCGACACGTTGGCGCCGGAAGATGAGAAACGTTACATGCATCACTACAACTTCCCGCCGTTCAGCACGGGAGAGACCTGGTTTTTGCGTGGACCAAAGCGGCGCGAGATCGGACATGGTGCTCTGGCTGAAACTGCCTTACGGGCGGTGCTGCCGGACGAAGAGGACTTTGCGTACACGTTACGAGTGGTGTCCGAGGTACTTTCCTCTAATGGGTCAACATCTATGGCATCTGTGTGTGGCTCCACTCTGGCTCTGATGGATGCCGGCGTTCCAGTCAAAAAGCCGGTCGCTGGAATTGCAATGGGGTTGGTCAAGCAAGACGACAATTATGTGATTCTGACAGATATCCAAGGTATGGAAGACCATATTGGTGACATGGATTTTAAAGTTGCTGGAACCGATGCTGGTATCACGGCGCTACAGATGGACATAAAAATCACGGGCATTACTTCGCAGATTATGGCGGAGGCTTTGACCCAGGCGCGCGCAGCGCGTTTGCAGATTCTGGATGTGATGACAGAGCATATTAATGCGCCACGGGCAGAGATGTCGCCTTATGCGCCGCGGATGATAGTCGTACAGATTCCGGAAGACAAAATCGGCGCGCTGATTGGTCCGGGTGGAAAGAACATCCGCGCACTGCAGGAGGAGACCGGAGCAGCAATCGATATTCAGGACGATGGGCGTGTGTTCATTGCCGCGCCGGAAGGACCGGCCGCCGAGCAGGCCCGCGAACGCATCGAGGCGTTGACCGAGACGGCTGAAGCAGGGCGTATCTATACCGGCCGGGTGGTACGCACCGAACCCTTTGGCGCGTTTGTGGAGATCATACCCGGTACGGACGGTTTGGTGCACATCAGCCAGTTGGCGGATTATCGCGTGGAGAGGGTGGAGGATGTCGCTCGCGTGGGCGATGAACTGACCGTTATGGTGACCAACGTGGATCCTAATGGCAAGGTTCGTCTCTCGCGTCAGGCTGTGATAGAAGGCTGGAGTATCGAAGAAGCACAGGAGCGTGACCAGCCGCGCGGCGGAGACCGTCGTGGTGGTGGAGACCGTCGTGGTGGTGGAGACCGTCGTGGTGGTGGAGACCGTCGTGGTGGTGGAGACCGTCGTGGTCGGGGCAGCTCTCACGGGCAGCGGGGTCCGGGGGCGCGATAACATCTCCGATTGAATTTTATGGATTCGACTGAATTCCCGACAGCGTTACTGGGTGAAAGCGAAAATATGAGCGCCTGGCAGGTTGATGAGGCGGATGGAGAAAGGACGTACCATCTCGAACTGAGCCAGGTCACTCTTCACTTCTTCCGTGAAGAGTGGGAGGAATTTCTAGGACTGGTGCGCTCAATCGTGTCTGAATGACCGTTCGGGGATTTGCCACTCAGGCTGGAAATGAAACTGGAAGTATGGGATTAGCCGAACTCTGCTGGGGTAGTTATTGACGCTGTGCGCTGGGCAAAACTGGCATTGGATCGGGGCTTATCCGGGCCGTTACCTGCACCCTCGGCGTACTTCATGAAAACGCCGCCCGTTCAATACACTGATGATCAGGCCCGCCAGATGGTGGAAGCGTTTATCGTTGGCAGTGAGGCGGCTGCAGCTCCCTCACCCGACTAAAGCTCTTATTTTCTACTTCTAAAGGTATTGGTTAATAGCCTCTGTGCGTGCTCGGGGAGCAAAGTGCACACCGTGGATTACTTGTTGCTGGGCTCCATCGTCCAAGACGTTACTCTGAGCGGTGAGAGGGTACTGGGCGGTACGGCGGCTTTCTCCGGCTGTATGGCACACGCTTTGGGGATGCAGGTAGGTATTGTGGCTGCAGTGGGACCGGAAGTGGATCTCTCTCCACTGGAAGGCATCTCCGTTATGAGCCAGCGTTCGCCCGTTAGCACTACATATGAGAATCGCTACACCCCGAATGGGCGCGTGCAGTATCTGCGCCAGCGCGCGGACCCGTTGCGATTTGAGAGCGTGCCATCCCAATGGCTGACAGCGCCGATAGTGCATCTAGGGCCATTGGTTGATGATGTCCACCCGGATGCTATAGCTCAATTCCCGAATGCGTTTATCGGTGTCACTCCGCAGGGTTGGCTACGGCAGTGGGACAATAGCGGGCGCGTGTCGTGGGCCGATTGGCCGCAGGCTCCGGAGGTACTGGCGACGGTGGACGCTGCTGTGGTGAGCATCGACGATGTTGACGGGGATTGGGATTATCTGGAAAACTGGGCGAACTGCGCCCGCGTGCTGGTGGTGACGCAAGCGGAAAGAGGGGTCACTGTATATGCACGATCGGAAACTCGGCAGTTCCCGGCGCCGAGCGTGCGGGTGGAGGATCCGACCGGCGCGGGAGACTTATTTGCGGCCGCGTTTTTCGTGCGCTATCAGCTGAGCGGAGACCCGTGGAGAGCCGCGCGTTTTGCGGTTTCGCTAGCTTCAGCGTCGGTCACGCGCCCGGGACTGGCCGGATTGCCGACGCGGTCGGAGATTGAGGCCGCGTCTGGGTAGCAGCGTTAGCCGCCCATGTCGGCGACGTTCAGGCGGGTGATGACCGGGTTGTGTCCTGACATGACCACGCGTAATCGATATGCTATTGCAGCGCGCTCAATGAGGGGGGCGTTGATGGTAGTGGTTCCGCCGGGGACAAGCAAAGCAATCCGATCGGCCTCAATATGATTGCTTTCCAAAGGCACCTAGCGATTCCGCAGCGCTGATCCTGGCGGTGGGGAGAAATCGCATTTGTTGATTATTCAGATTGTACTGTACGAGCATTGCGCTCTTTGAAATGGCCGCACGGCTGCCTATCCTGCGGTTCTAGGGCGGAAAAGAAAATATCTGACCCAGAGGAATTACATCGTCTGCAAAGCGCCTCCCACTCGAGTCACTGGCCGGCAGACGCTGATTGTCTCTGAAGCGGTATATGCCTGCAGCAAGCCGATATTCGCCCGGCTCAATTCCGGCAGAAACGCTCAAGGTGTGCATATCTGCTAGCAACTCTCCCGGCGACCACACGGCAGATGGATACTTCTTTTCCATGGGCACGCTGTCGTGTCCGACAACGAATTCTCCGTGTCCATCGAACAGATGCACGAACACGATCAGGTTTTCATCGCTGCGTGCCAGCACTTCCCAGTGGAGTGTGATCTGCATCTCGCTCATAGGGGTACTGGCAACGTCGAAGCCATGCAGTTTTAACTCGTTGCCCAAATAAGCTTGCATAGGGTATTGCACTGCAACGCCATCACTTGCCAATGGAGGCCGCAGCATCGCTAGTGCATAGGCCGGGCGGATGACGAAGAAGGGAGTGGAGAAGGCTATAATAGCCATTCCTGCAGCCAGCGTAACGGCTGCGCGGCGTTTCCAGCGGTGCGGGGCAACAATGGCCAGCAAGCCAATTGCAGCTAGCAGGCTGATAGCGCCAATTGCCGGATAGGTCAAACGAGCAGCCGGCCCCGGACCGGTGCGCGTCCAGTACAGAGTGCCTCCAATCAATAACGTGCCCTGCAATACGGGCACGGTCAGGCTGCTGCTCATGATACGCCTGTGACGCCATATCCACACCGCGACTCCGATGCCAGCCATCCAGCTGCCCGCAGCATAAACTTGATATATTTGTGGAGGCATCACAATGTTGGACAGGCCAAAAACGCCCCAATATGAGACATGGTGTCCCCAGAACTGCTGCATTACTTCCCAGAAGGTTAGCGCGCGTATGGTGACAAATGAGTGATGGATCTCGATAGGCAAGAGGCTATCGTATAAAGTGAAGTTGCGGGCATACCACCAGCCAGACACGAGCGTGCTGACGCCGACACACAGCAGACCTAGCGAAAGGAACTGCTTCAGCGCCCGGTGTCTGGCAGCGCACAGGCTCGCGACAACGGCAATTACAAGCAGAGTCAGCAATCCGTTTAACTTGGTGAGAGCTGATAGGGCACCTACTATCGCCAACCCTATCGAGAGCCGAGACGAGAAGCCACGCCGCCACAATCGAGCTAATAGAAGTGTTGCGGCAGCTCCGAGTAGGTTCGCTAGGTTGTCGTTATTTACCTGCGCGCTGATGAAGAGGAAGCCGGGATTGAAAGCCACGACCGCAGCCGTGAGCGCTGCAACCTGCGGACAATTTGGAAACAGTTCGCGGGCCAATCCATAAGCCATTGCTACTACGCCGGTTGCCATGAGCAGTGAGATCCAGCGCCCGAGATGTACTGCCAGAGTGGTGCGGCGATAGGGGAAATCCTCGGCGCGGGTATGGTAGTACCAGAACTTCTCGCCCTGCAAATCCTCCGGGAGGCCAATTGTAAGGTGTTGGCTCGAAAGCATGCGGTGGGAGGCATAATCGCTGCTGTCGACCCATGAAGTGGCGGCGGCGAGAATCGCGTAATATAGTGGTGGTTGCGTACCCTCATGCCGCCAGGGGCTATCCATATAGGGCTGTACTACGGGCAGACCTTCGCCGTCAGCCAGTTGCTTGACCATAGCGTAATGCCAGACCTCGTCTAAACCCTCGAAGATAGGTGTGGCAGAATCGTATAACAGACCGCAAATGCCAAAGAGGAACATAATCGTCGCGAGGGTTTTGTGCTCTCGAAACCGGGTTGTCATGGCAGATAATCAGCGCCTGGGAGGGAAGTCAGCGGTGGACGCGAGTATCAGTTTATCAACGCTCACGCGACGATCTCCGTTTCGGATCTTGAGAGGGGAAATCAGCCTCGGCTGGCGAGGTCGCCAATCTTGCGCAGCAATTTGACCAGATCCATTCCAACCGAGATGGTCTCTCTGGCCGAAAAGCCGGGCTCTTTGCCACTATTCTCGTGTCGGCGCGCGAGTATGTAGGCTGCGCCCAACCCGAGCAGCGCGCCCAGCAGCGCGCCGACGAGAACAACCCGGTTTCTGACGCTATTACCCATCCACTCGCTCGCTTTCTATTATCACAGACTGCGCAGGTGTTGCCGCAATGATCGCAGCGCTTGTGCGGGGGATCTCGCCAACCGCTGAATGTGCTCGAATTGTGTCTCGGTGTTGTGCGCGTAATTATGGGCGGAGCGGTTGGCACTGGCGCTGATGCGCCGGCCGTCGCGCAGCAACGAGGCTACCCGTGTGGATGCACGCGATAGGCCGTATGCCAGCGCCACGATGAGCACCAGATTCAATAGGGCAATTATCAGAGCGGGCGTGAGCAGCAATATCACCATAGTGTCGGCGAGCAGGGCGTGGTCTATCCGGCCGCCGAATGCGCCATAGCTGAGCGCAGCTGCGCCGAGCAGGGCTGCCAGTACGGTGAGCCCGACCGGCAAGTATACCTGCATCCATAGCCTGCGCTTGAGTTCGCGCGCTCGCGCGCCTGCGACTGGTTCTGATTCAGGCGACAATACGCTCATCTGCCCAATTCTACCACTACGGCGGGAGGTATACTTTGCGGTGATGACGTTTATTACCGTCGAGACCCACTGCCACACGCACTATTCCGGCGATTGCCTGATGACGCCGCGTCGGCTGATAGAGCTCTGCCGTGCGCGGGGAATTCAACGACTGTGTGTGACCGATCACAACACCGCCCGTGGTGCTTTTGAGATAGCCTCTCTTGCGCCGGATCTGGTGATTCCGGGCGAGGAAATTCTGACCAGTCAGGGCGAGTTACTGGCGCTGTTTATTGAACGGGAGGTTTCATCTGGGCTAGAACCGATGGAGACGATTGAACGCTTGCGGGCGCAGGGAGCGGTGATTGCAGTTCCGCATCCATTTGATTATCATCGCGGTGGCGGCTGGCGAGAGGAGCATCTTCGTGCTGTGCTACCCTATGTGGATGCTGTCGAGATCTTCAACGCTCGTTCGCTTTTGTCAGGCATGAACGAACGCGCCGCCGCACTTGCGAGTGAGGTGGAGTTGGCCACGATAGTCGGTTCAGACGCACATTCGTATGCTGAGGTCGGGCGCGCAACCATGCGTATGCGTGCCTGCGCGGATGCGGATCAGTTTCTGGCAAATCTGCCGATGGCTGAGCTGCGGCCGCGGCGCTCATCCGTGCTGGTGCATCTGGCCTCGCGCTGGGCAGCGTTAGTGCATCGACTTCAGTGATTGGTCTGAGCCTATGGTAGAATCTTGCCGCCAGCCCCCGTAGCTCAGTGGATAGAGCGCTTGCCTCCGGAGCAAGAAGCCCCGCGTTCGAGTCGCGGCGGGGGTGCTCGATTTGTGCGCTGCGGTCGGACAGGTCTAGCCGCGGCACTAGATGTCCATCTGCAGTAGCAAACCCATCTTTACCATCTCGTCACGCAAGTCTTTATGGTGGCGGCCATGGACCTGCACCGTGCACGGCCCCAGGGTTTCCCCTAGACAGCAGCGCGTCTGCGCGTTCTTGCGCAGGGAACGCAACACGGATTCCGACTCCACGCGCAGCACCATCATATTGGTCAGGTGCGCGGCCTGGCCATCCTGTCCCCAATGCCGCATCGCTTGTCGTAATGATTGCGGCAGCTCGTCCCCGTTGGCGCGTCGTAGAAACCCCAGCATCTGCTCGATACTAATGCCCGCTTCGCTTGCGCGCTGTAGGCTTTCAGCGCTCAAGCGATAGCTATACACCTCCGGGCTGCGGAATGGCTCCCATTCCCCCAATCGGGCTGCCAGAAAGGGGTCAGCGCGACTGCCCGTAGCGAACACTATAACAACCCCATCAGAGTGGATTTCCAGGGGTCGCTGTTTTTCCGGAATCATCCAAACCCTATCCTGCATCAGTGAGAAGAACAGCGGGGTGATCCGGAACCTGTCTTGCGATCGGGAGAGGTAATAATGCGTGGAGATCCTGCGGCACGTAGTAATACTCCTGTGGGGTAGGTTGATCATCAAACGCGCGCCCAATCAGGCCGTGATACCAGAGAGCGATTCTAGCGCGTTTTGTGCCTCCAGTGCCTGTGTACTGAGACCGGCGCAGGTGATGCGCAGTTGCTCGGACTGCCGTATGGCTGCCGCTAGTTCTAGCGCTGCTTCCCGCTGCCAGCTCCAGTCCCACGGTAGCGGAAATCATTTTCAGCAGGCTCATATCGTGATCGAGGTACGTCTGTTCCAGAGGGTGCATTGGAAGGTTAGAGAACTGTAGTAGTCTGTGGCATGAAAATTGCATCTTCTTCCACTGTATCTGCTGGGGCCGGATGGATCTGTAATTCGATTTCGACCTGAAACAGGCTGGTCAAAAGTGGCTAGACCGTGTCACCATGGGCACAATGCTTCCCCGGCAGCAACCTTAGTGCCGTTATCCTGAGGTCGACAAAAAGTTGCATTCTTTTTGTCAAAATGTGTGTTTCTGATGAAGGTTACGGCACCCATTTCAAGGGAGGTGTATTATGGAGTATCCCGAAGAAGAGTCGACCAATCGACCCTTCATCATAGCATCGGTTGCATTGGGAGGTCTCTTTGTCGCCGGTCTATTGGCGTTAGGTCTGTACGCTTTCAAAATCAGACCTGCCCAGGCCGGCGCCAGTGCAACCCAGGTTGCAGAGATAAACGCGAGCAACACCCAGGTTGCGGAATACGCGGAGGCGACTTCGGTCGCGCAGGTGGCTGCTGTGCTGGTTCCGGAATCGGAGCAGCCGGTGCTCCAGGAGGCGGCAACAAGCTCCGAATCGAGCAGGGTCGTAGTTGTGGCACCGGCGGAACCGGTCGCTGTCGCACAGTTGGCGGAAACCTCTAGCAGCAGTGCCGTGAGCTCCACTGCATCAACGAATCAGGTTTCTAGCCGAGGAGGCAACAGAGACGTGGTTGTTGGTGTTACCGCCATCCCGGTGGTGGCGGTAACATCCGCGGAGGCGTTGCCGGATACCGGTTTCGCCGATGGAGTTGGCATACCCGTCTTGCTTTTTACCGCACTGGGTTTGCTTTCAGTGGTGATCGTCACTCGCTCTGTGCGGCGCTTTGCCAATTGATAAACGAAGGTAATTGAATTCTTTATT
Organism: Anaerolineae bacterium; assembly: GCA_963578565.1. Lineage (GTDB taxonomy): Bacteria > Chloroflexota > Anaerolineae > Anaerolineales > UBA11657 > CAJWGI01. The sequence continues at coordinate 539 of CAUZCX010000011.1, read as the reverse complement.
CGGCGCGCTTGCCGATTAGTTGGGGCAGCGCGCCGAGTGCGCCGAATGCGCTTTTCCTGTTGCGTACAGCGTCAGGCGCTCTGCGCGACCTCACGCCCGTAATCCAGCAGCACTTCCACGTCCGTTTTACTGCGCCCTTCAGCGTACACTCGTAACAGTGGCTCTGTACCGCTCGGGCGGATGAGCAGCCAGCAGTCGTTTTCCAGAAGGTATTTTACCCCATCGGTTGTGCGTAGTTCTTTTACTGAAAGGTGGCCGATAGTGTCCGGGGCCCGGTCCTGCAATCGTAGTACCAGTTCTTCCTTTTCCACTGCGTGAGCAAGATGCAAATCGTGACGTGTGTACTCCACCGGGCCAAAATCGCGCAGGAGGTCATCCACTAATTCGTGCAGCGGAGCTGCGTATGCGGCCATAACTTCTAGTAGCAGCAGCCCCATTAGTATGCCATCGCCTTCGGGGATGTGCCCCTGAATGCTGATGCCTCCGGATTCTTCACCGCCGATTAGCACGTGGTTAGAGCGCATCAAATCGGATATGTG
>CAUZCX010000010.1:0-25869 GCA_963578565.1 Anaerolineae bacterium | reverse complement strand
ACCTATCCGATTGTGCACGACGGGGTGGTTGTAATACCGGAATATCACCACCCGGGCAGTCTTGCGGGTATACATACGGGCGGCGCGATGCGGATGGACGGGGTTAATTTCCCGTTGGTGGCGGAGGAGCCGGATCGGCATTATTACGACGTATGGGGCGAGGTGCTACACTGGGAGGAAATGGCGGATCGCATACGGCAATATGACCGCGTCTGGCTGATCACTTATGGGGACGGGCCTCTCGGTTTCGTGGAGGTAGGGAATGTGTTGGCGCTGCATGCAGCCACAGATGGGCATGTGGCGTTGGCCAGCTTTGGTGACGACGGCCGCATCCGCCTGCACTCCGGCGCAGTGCGACAGGCAGCTACTGGCGAGCTGCTGGTCGAATTGCAATGGCAGCTGCACGCAGCCAGCAGCGAGGATGTTTTCGTGCACGCCTTCGATTGTGCAGGAAATGTGCTCGGCATGGCTGATGGCCCGCCGCTCGGGCGCATGTTTCCTTTCTGGCTGTGGCTGGAAGGCGAACGAGCGCGGGACGTACGCACTATTTCTCTAGAAGATGAGCTGTCTGACGGTTGTGCGTATGTGGAGGTGGGGCTGTTCGATGCGGGCAGCGGGGTGAGGGTGGCTGTGACGGGTGCGGATGGGCAGCTGCTGCCCAATCAAACGGTGATGCTCAATCTGGTGCGGTATTAGCTGAGAGCATGACCGACTACCGTGCCGAGCACCCGTTATAATAGTACATGCTACAGAAACAGGCGAGACCATGATAGATGTTAACCAGTTGCGGAAGGGTGTGACTTTCGAGATGGACAATGCGCTCTGGCGCGTGCTGGAATATGCGCATCATAAACCGGGTCGTGGAAGCGCGACAATTCGCACAAAGACGCGCAACTTGCGGACTGGCGCGAAAGTGGAGCGTACCTTCAATTCTGGAGACCGCGTGCAGGAAATAAGCCTAGATACGCGTGAGGCGCAGTTCCTGTACAATGATGTTGATCTTTATCATTTCATGGATGTGGAGACTTTCGAGCAGTTGGTTCTGAATGCTGGTGTGCTGCAGGATGCATTACCTTTCCTCACCGAGGGTATGCAGCTGAATGTGACCGAATACGCAGGCGAGGCGCTTGAGGTGGAATTGCCGGTTACTGTGGATCTGGAAGTGACGCAGGCAGAAGCTGCAGTAAAGGGTGATACGGCCACTGGAGCCACGAAAAACGTGCGTCTTTCCACAAAAATGCAGGTGCAGGTGCCATTATTTGTAGACGTCGGCGATGTCATTCGTATTGACACGCGTACGGGAAAATATCTTGCGCGCGCCTGACAATGAGCAATTGCTCTGGTAGCATGGCATGAAAACCGCGTTCGGTGCTGACTGCAGTTACTATTACGAGGATTTGCACCGCGGCCGTGACATGCGCGAATGCCGGCTTCTGCGTGCCACGCGCGAGAACTGGTCTTACCGCCTGTGTCAGCGCTGCCCGGTGCCGCGTTGGCAGCAGTCCAACTCTTGCTCGCATCTGCTGTATTCCGGAAGGGCGACGCGGGGTTTTCTTGGACTTGGAAGGCGCATGGTGGTCAGCGCGTGGTGTGATCAGGCCGCCGTTGAGGTGGTCGCACCCGAGGTTGGCTGCGGGCAGTGCCATCTCGATAACCCGGTTCTGCAGGCGTTACATCACCCGAAATAAGAGTGAGCCTGCGATTGATCCGCTGCCCATGGGTCATTCCGCTAACAATTCCCCCGGCACTTTCGGGTTAATACCTCACAGCCACTTTTTCTCAGAGTTGTACCCAGCCTTGCACAGGTCAGCATTGCTAAGGTTCGCTCTCTGCATCCCGTCCCCAGCGGGTAGTCAGCATGGCGTACTCTATCCGTTTCTGTCGAACAGTAGGCTCACACCATTGACCGAACTCATGATGGAATGTCGTTGCCTAATAATAACATGTACGCAATACTGGTTGAAACAGATCCTTACGATGGTCGCACACGGAATCCGCCTGACATCAATGACATTCCGCCCATACATTTCAGGGCAGCGCTTGCGTGCCCCAAAGAAAACCAATCTACTGATCCTTCGCTCTCTCCTGAAAGCGTAACAATTTTTTCTCTGGCACGATACGCGGCATACCTCACTGCCCACTCCTCTGCGGGAGTAATTATTTGTCTTTTGATGATTCTTTTTTTTCAATTTCTCATCAACCACGTCAATTAAACCGATCCGCAGACAGAAACGCATTGCATGGTAATCTATTACAGGCGCTACCCTCTCGTCTGTACTTAGCGGGAAGATTGTTCAGGGCGTTGGTTGAGGATCAGTGCGAGCAACCCGCTTTTCTTGCGCAAGGGATCTTCCTTGTAGCCGCCAATTTGATCGAGTACATGAAGGAATGATTGTAATGGTTGATCTGATGTCAATGATTCTTGTAGCACAGTTTGCGGCGTTTGTTTGATCGCAAGCATGTCTCTGCCGTAACTGCGTGCTTGCTCCACGTGTAGATCAACGGCGGGCATTGGGTTATCCCCAACGTCCGATCGAAACACCTCTAGCAATTCCTCCCTACTCGTTATTGCCTGTCGATCCGGCGAAAAATTTCTTGGTCCTGCTCTAGTTGACGCCTGTACGTGGTCTACAAATAGTCTGAGCCCTTCTGTCTGACCCCTTCGATTTCAGCAATGAGAGGATGATCGTACCGACCATTTTCCTCGATCCAAAAACTGAATTGCTGAAGGGTTGCCGCGAAGAAATAATTTAGCGCCTCAGAGTGTCCAACGGGTGGAAGTACAGGACTTACGAATGGAAAGGGAGACACTTCAGAGATAGTAGAGATTTGTTGGGCAACTCTCTTTACCTGCGCATTGTCCATTTGAACACTGCCCTCCAGGGAGCGCTTTGGTGGCGGATCTTCGGACAAAAGTGCGGAGGGACCAACCTGTGTGATCGTCTCCGTAGCTATCTCTGTGGCAAAAGGCGCCGCAATGATGGGATGTTTCTTCTGCATCAGATAAGCTAGCGTCGAGCCACAAAAACTATCACCGGCTCCAGTTGGATCCATTTCTGCGGTAGAAACACACAGAATCAATGTAGCGTGGTCACCCTGGATGACGCAAGATCCTTGGGTACCAAGTGTTACATAGAGAACTTTTCCTGTTCCTGTGTTGGCTGATTGTAGAGAACCAAACACTGATCTTGCCTCTTGATCATTCATGAAAAAGTAATCGGTCTGTTCAACTGTAGCGCGCACCATATGAGGTTGTTCGTTCGCAATAAACAAACCCGTTCCCGCAGAAATAAATTTTGCGCCGCGCCGCCGACAGGCTTGGACAAAAGACGATTGTTTTAAGCCATCTCCTAATGGAGTGACGTGGATTAGGTCATACGTTGACAGGTTAGTTGGAAGCATGTTGGGTGCTAGAATCGCCTCGGCTTCAACCGACTTATTAAGATATCGGGTTCTTCCCTGCGCGTAGCAAATCTCAAACTGAGGCAGTTGCTCTGGGAGGATGACCGGCTCCACCCATTCCGTCAAATGCTGTGCCACAGGCTCCAAACTGTCTGGGCATGGGTGTGGGCGACCACCGAACAGTGTTACCTGGGCTCCGCATCGCCGTGCGGCCATCGCAGTATACATTCCTGCGCCACCGGCACAATTAACCGTACGATCTTTCAAATGCAGTATATCTGATGATGCAAAGCCAATAACCAGCAAGCGGTTCATGATGGTTTTTCTAGCCGACACTGGCATACAGAGAGATCTTGGTCCCAGCATCCAGTGCGGTCGTGGTGGAGGCCGATCTGGTCGCGGGGTATCTGGAGGAATAAGACTCTATATTCAATATTCAACACATGCGTTTAGGAGTGCTAGGACCATCTGGAGATAAAATGGCATTATCTGGTGAATCTGTATGTCTCCTAGGCCGTGTACGTTGGGCAGCATCTGGACAATTTTCTATCTGCGAGCGGGCCATTTTAGTGCCATCATCCATTTTCTTACCATGCTGTAATGTCAGCCTGTCTCCCCGTGACGACGCAGTTTAATCAGTGTCGTTGCTATCATCATCCCCACGTGAACGTGTCATGGGATGTCCACAGCCCCTCAGGAGGTTTGTGATCTCTTCCTTTCTGGGTAAGTGAGTTCCAGTGCCCAATTTGCTGACCGATGCACTACCAACGGCATTGGCCAGTTGACCAATATGCTCTAAGGAAAACTTTCTCAGAAATCCGTAAATGCAGCCGGCGGCAAACGCATCGCCGGCTCCTGCTGTATCCCTTACGATTACCGAAAAGGCTTTGACCTGCACATGCTCTTCACTAGTCACAAGCAGACATCCCTCCGGACCTAATTTAATAATCACTGTGGACAACCCTTGCTCCAAAAACCGATGTGCTGCGGCCAGTGGCTCAGACAACCCTACCCACTCCGCTGCTTCTTCTCGTGTGGCCAACAGTACGGTGGCGTATCCGATCGCTTGTCTGATCCATGCTCGATCAGTGATAAAGGCAGCCGGACCTAGGTCAAAGAATATCGGGATGTCGCTATGATGAGCGAATTTTAGGCAAGCTAATAGTGTTTCTGGGCGGAATGCGGCTTCTGTGTTTATCGCGTATCCAGCGGTAAACAAAGCACCTGCGCCCACAATGATAGTTTCCCAGTCAGAGCGGTATGAGACAGATGGTCCGGTTCCTTGCATCCACACGAAAACGTGGTCAGCGTCATTGGCGATAAGAACAATTGAGGTTGTGGTTCGACTTCCTGGCGATGTGGCTATGTGATCAATGTTAATTCCCTCGGCGTCCAGAATGTTGATAACCTGACCGCCATGATAGTCCTGTCCTACAGCACCTAGAGCGGTGGGTCTCAATCCTAGGCGCGCAGCAATCACGAGGAAATTTCCTGTTCCACCGGCTTCTAAGAAAAGGTCGTGTGCAGGCTGATGCTCCTGCGCTCGAATGGGCAAATGGGATATCGGGACTATCAAATCAGCGACTAAATCGCCGAGGGTGACTACATTAAGATTCACGGTTTCTTATTCAGGTGATAGGAATGGGTTGTGGGTGAATTGGGCAATCGCTGAGGGAGGTATAAGCCCTTGATCTGTGATGAGGGCCTCAAAGCTCAAGCCATTGAGAGTTAGTTTCGTTGAACATCGCATGATGGTTTTCTACCCTTCCTATTCCAATCCTTGGGGAATTCCGGGACAGTCATCACTGGCTTCTGTGAAAACTAGGATGACCTCTTCCATGAATGTGCAGTGCCACCTTGACTGTTCATCATCATGGTGGGAGGTCATGCAATTGTATCCGGAAGGGGTGGTAACCTTCGACTGACTATATGACCATCTGCTTCATATGGAGGTTGGTCAGGAATCTCATGATGTTTCAGATTACCAGGGGATGGTTTGACCTGTGTAATCAAAATAACCGCCCGAATTTCGCAGAGTCAAGCTATCAATAAACTGCAACATGCTTTTGATCGAATCCTGAGGAGTAATGCTGGCATTTGATCCTCCCATATCCGTTTTTACCCATCCCGGATGTAGCATGATCACGATGACACCTGCGTTTTTCAAATCGTGCGACAGTCTCAGAGAGTACATGTTGAGCGCGGCTTTACTCGCGCTGTAGCTGTAATGTCCGGTTGTATTCAAGTTAGTCAGCGACCCATTTCCCGAGGATATGTTGACGATCTTCGGTTTGCTACCTAACTTGATCAAATCTAGGTATTGTTGTGTGGATAGCATTGGGGCAATGGAGTTAACCGTTAGAATAGATTGCATAGTTTCAAGATCCAAAGCCCCGAAACCACCATCGTCAATATTTATCCCAGCGTTATTAATCAGCAAATCAAGCGTTTCTGTTTGAGTACTGATGGCCCGATGAGATTCGGCAATAGATCGTGGATCTGTGACATCCAATCCTGTGATCGAAACCCGGTCCGGGTACTGTATTTGCAGATCATATAGTTCGATGGCTTCGGTAGGATTGCGACAGGTGGCAAAAACTCGCTCGCCACGTGCAGCCAACTGGCGCACAAATTCCAATCCGATACCTCGATTTGCTCCTGTGATCAATATCTTCATACGACTTACTTCCAAGTGTGACTTCGTTGATAAATGTATTGTTTATTAATCATATCACCTTCACTTATCTCCGTGGTCAGGTTGAGTTCGTTTTGGATTGGCAGGCTACACGTGATCATCGTGCGGAATGCGATTTCCACTGGCCGATAATGCGCTCCAGCTGGTTCAGGCCATCGGTTAAGGCCGCGGGTCCAGGCTGAAGAATTTCGGCTGACTTGATCTCGTACACATCGTCCGTTAATACCGCTGGAATCTCATCCCATCCGAGTCGCGCCGAAACTTTCTCGGCTCGGAACTTCTTGCCACACCACGAACCGATGATGATATCCGGTGCGCGCCGAATGACTTCTGAGGGGTCCGTGATGATACGGCTTTTACCATCCGGGTGAGCAGCCAGCTCCGGGAAAACATCCTCTCCACCAGCAATCCCGATCAGCTCCGAGACCCAGCGGATTGCCGATATCTGCGGTTCATCCCATTCTTCGAAGTAAACCCTTGGTCGGTAGGCGTTGTTATCTGTCCGCTTGCGGATTTCAAGGAGCCTACTTTCATACCTGCGCGCCAGTTGCTCCGCATGCTTATCTCTACCCACCATACCACCCAGCGTCCGTATCATCCTGAGTATCCCTGCAACGGAACGGTGATTGAATATCAGCACTGTGATTCCCAGGCGAATCAGATCCGCCGCAATATCGGCTTGCAGATCGGAGAAGCCGAGAACAAGGTCCGGATTCAGTTCTATTATCCGATCAATCTTTGCGCTGGTGAACGCTGAGACCTTGGGTTTTTGGCTTCTTGCCCGCCACGGTCGAACGGTAAATCCTGATATTCCGACGATTCTGTCCTCTTCACCCAGCAGGTAAAGTGTCTCCGTGGTCTCCTCAGTCAGGCAGACTATCCGTTCCGGAAGATGCGCGCTCATGACTTGTTCGTATACATCGGTGGCATCATTCCGGCTTGATGTCAGACATGTCAACCTGCATATTGTATCTGTTTCCAGGGAGTCAGGTAGTAACCTCACCGCCTCTGGGTCTACTCAGAATGATGCGGGGCAAATCTTGGGGACTGGCTTGAAGACAGGCTCTAGGCCCTGGCAGTCCCTAACCCGCTGGCGGATACCCGATTTCAATACTCAACAATCTAATGAGCCATATCAGGGGCGCAGCCCAGAACATCGACGCTTCTATCCAGGCCAAAACGGGATTCAACCTACGCCTCAGCAGCGCGGAGAGGGGCCAGGAAATGACGAAAACGGCTGCACTCCACAACAAAGAGGTAGTGAGGATCGGCATCCATCCGGAATTGTCAGGGCGTCCCGCTGCAACAAGCTGCAGGATGGTTATGGTGACCACAGCCATCAGGGAGCATTTAGCAGCGTATCGCCTTGATGGGTTGCGAGTATTCATGACGCCTGAACTATACACCTAATGAGCAAGATGGACGTAAGCTACACTTCATAAATCTATTGCTCGCGTTTCCGGATTTGTTGTTTTGCATGACTGAAATCGTGTGTACTTACGAACATAAGTACTGCTTTCGGTATTGTCCGGACTGGATTGAAATCCTAACGATCAGAGAACTGATAAATACCCCATATTCCAACTAGCAATAACAGAACTGTGCAGTGCCACCTTCGTTGGTAACGTTTTGTCTCAGTGGGATCAACATCCGCGTCTGCCAATTTCTTGGGTTTTGTCCATCAAACCGCCTTGGTTTTCAGTACTTCATCCGTACTCGAAATCATTATGACGGCGTGAGTTCACCCATCGCTACTTACCGTAATTGCAGAAATGCCTAACTCTAAATTCTCAACGACAACTGTCCTTGCTAAACTCGCGAAACAACTTCTCTTTCCATCTGCATAATCCTCTAGTGGCCGGCGAATTCGATTCAAATAGCTTCAACGCTGTTTGTGACCGCTACAGCTTTTTCAGGGCAGTACGACAATGTAATTTGCTATTTTGGCAGTGGTATTCAATTGTACGAACAACTCTATACCAGAGCCTAGAGGGTCGGCAAGCATGGAATACTACAATCGCTTCTGACGAATCAGTTGTGCTAATAAAACACGACTTTTCCTCGGCGCGGCGCTGCTGGTTGCGCTGCCGGACCTAGGGCGCGTCTCTCTCGGCGGGATTTTTATGGTCTGAACTCCACTCAAACCAGCCCCCATCGTAGACGGCAACCTGCTTTTGCGGTGTGATGCCCACATCCCGCCACTTGGCCTCGATCTCGGGATAGCAGCGCATGGTATTGTCCACGTTTCGATATTCTTCCATGTGATAGGCGTCTGAGCCTGGGTCTCCTCACACCTCTCCTGGGATCCTTCCCTTGGCCTTTATGTAGTGGTAGCAGCTGGCATCGCTGCTGAATTCCGGCCAGCTGCGTATACTCACGAGCATGCCGTTCGGATCGGCCAAAAGCGCTTTCGCTGCCTCCATGTCGATGATCAATTCCGGGCGGGTGGGTATTTGCGCGCCGAATGCAGTGACCGGGGCGGGTTTGCGCAGCTCCCTCTCCACTGTATAACCTGCTGACATCCATGCATTGAACCCGCCGTCAAGCAGGCGCACGTCCTTCAATCCGGCATACATTAGGATGGCAGCAGCGCGTGCGGCGGCTATGTGCCCGGCGCTTTGTCGGGGATGAGTGTCATGAGTGTCAGGACTGGAGTGCCGGCCGTAGAGCACAATCGTCTTCTCGTAGGTGATCCCATGCGCCAGCAGCGCCGCTTCCAATTCCTCGGCCGAGCGGCGGTTCCATGAGGTTGACGATTCTAGCGCTCCGGTATCCATGTGCATGGCCCCGGGGATGTGTCCTGCTGCATATTCCTCCGGTACCCCGAAATTGACGTGAAAGATTGCGAACCCATGCCCCGGATAGCTTTCAGCGTGCTCGCCGTTTATTAGCCTGCGCACCCATTCAGGATGGACAAGTTTTTCGTAGCGGGTTAAGCGGGACATCGGCAAACTGTTATCCGCCGCCCATGCTTCCAGTCCAGCCTGGTATGTGCAGACGTTTTCGTATCCCAGATCCGTGAGCCTTTTGCCCATGGCGACGGCATCGTCGTGGCTATAGCCGTATACGACCACGGTTTTTTCTGCTGTCACGCCCTTCGACTGCAAAAGTGTCTTCAGGTTGGCGGCTTCAATATCATCAGCCCATGAAACGGGAAGGCGATGGCCCCGGAGATGTGCCCGCCCCGCGCCTCGCCCTTCAGTGGCCAACCGTTGTATGCTGCCATGTGGCGAACATCGATGACGGCGAAGCCGGGGTTACCCAGCTGTTGCGCCAATTTCGGGGTAGAGATCGTTTGGGTCATAAGCCTCTCGGTTTGTTGTGCATGGGCTCCGAATTCTGCGCACTTTTACCGAGCATCGAGTTCTGCGGCGGGACCGCGTGTCCACGGAAATTTACCACCGACAGTGTTGTTTACGCCGCCGGCGGGTACTTGCTAGTAGGATTTATCCCGGCAAAAGTGTGGGGACCGGAACATCCCGATATTCGAGCTTATCGTATCATCCGTTTCCGGTGGTAATGACCGCCTTCATAGTTGTTTTGCGGTCTTTAAGATCAAATCGATCTATTTTTCCCAATACGTACTCAGTGACTATACTGAAACAAGTTTTTGTATTCTATACCGGCCATTATCCTGGCCGCTGCAGCACGGATCAGTTGATGTGGCCTCGGCGTGATGAGCGAAACCTTGTATCGGGGTATTCTCTCTGTTACAATCCGACCGACGTCGAATGCAACCGATACTGCAACTTCCGGTCCTGGTTCTCAACGCTAACTATGAGCCATTGAATGTCTCGAGCGTGCGACGCGCCATGGGTTTAGTGCTTCATGGCAAAGCCGAATTGGTTCTGAACGGTCGCGGCTTAGTCCGTACCCCGAGCGATGCCTTTCCGTGCCCGTCAATCATTCGTTTAGGCCGCATGGTGCGGCGGCCGCGGCCCCGCGTGATGTTCACCAAACGCGAGGTATTTCGGCGTGATAAGCACACCTGTCAGTACTGCGGTCACCGCACCCATCAGCTCACCATAGATCACGTAGTGCCACGGCGTCACGGTGGCGACCATACCTGGAGCAATGTTGTGGCGGCTTGCGCACCGTGCAATCGTAGCAAAGGCGGGCAAGTGCCGTCAAGAGCACGTATGCGCTTGAAAAGAAAACCCTTCGAGCCGCGGCCGACCGCCTCATATCGATTTGGGAAATATATGGTCGCGAACAGAAACTGGAAGCCGTTCATCGAAGGTTGGTAACCGCCGTTCATGCGGCTGCAGACAGCCACTCTTTTCCCGCCTGCAGGGTTTCCACCAGCGCGTATAATCCTCCCGATACTGTCCCAAAAGCGCCCAGAACAATCGGGGCGTGACATGTCATCGCGGCCTCTGTGAAGTCCCGGAGGCGCGCGTCGCTTATTTGACTAGGCTGGCACATATCCGAGGCATAGCGGTCGGAAGCTGGAGGCCACTTTCCGTGGTGTGCCAAAATTACGCGTGTGTCGATGAAGGCTGCGGCCACCATTTCGCTTAACTGGTCGAACACAGCCTTTGGTCCAGACCGCTCTATGAAGTATGCCAGCAACGAGCGTACGCGGCCACCGCCCCAGCGACCGCTGGCAGTCATGCCCTGTTCCTCGGAGAACACTCTTATCCACACCTCGGTGTGCGCCTGTAGAACCTGCCAGGTGTGAGGCGACACTCGCCCAATTAGCGCTACCTGGCTTCCCGGAGTGGTCAGCACCCGGGCAGCTGCTTTCCAGCGGGCGAGCGGTTCCTCGGGCAGTCGTTCTGCTATAAAAGAGCGCAGTTGCGCTGGTGTATCGGGATGCCAGCGGAGCGCTACCAGATCGGTTGGTGTGTCGATATCCAACTGCGTGGCCGCCGAGGGGGGTAGCACTTGTACCCTGAACCCCGCTTTATCTTTCAATACCCAGCCCAGCATGTTGTCCCGTGGCAGCCGACCGGCTGTCTCCGAAAGCACAGTCGCATCAGTCATCCCGAGCCAGTCGCTGGAGTGAAAATTGTTCGTGATTGCCCAGCGCTCACCGGCACGGATTAACCGGCCTACGATCTCATTTATTTTCTTACGGCTGAGCAAGGGCATGCTGCCCGCGCCGATATAGAGCACGCGCTCCAAATCGAGTCGGCGCGCAAGCTCACCTATGCGGTTCCCGAAGTGGAAATTCACTCCGGGCGGGTCAAAATCCCATTGCAGGCTGTCGGAGATTGGCGCGAAATTAGGGTCTGACTCCCAATGCCACCGCTCGCTTTCCGGCATGGCCACGATTATCTTCTCAATCTGATGCAATGTTGCGAGGATTTGCGCGGTGGCAATGGCGGCCTGACGGCGCGAGGATTGTACCAGCACTTCAAACTCGCTGCTGCCACCGGAGCCTAGCATTATTACGGCCGTTACTGTATTTTCCATTCTCGACTTGTGCATGCTGCAGTTCGATGTGCGCGAAAAATCGTTCAGCCGATTTAAGGCAATCGCAGGCTGTGCTTACCCCGGTAACGGCGCTAGATTACATTACCGAGGTTGTGTCAACGCTGTAGAAGACGAAAAAACTCTAGTGTCCGCGCAAGGCCACCTGTTCCGATTCATCAGCGCGCGTTTCTATCTTAGTTTGCACTCGATGAGCGAGCAGTTTGCCTACAGGCTCCTGTCCTGGATCCATATGCCTAACTGTGCAACAGTTTGCCTTTGGGGCGCTCAATCTGCAGCTAGACCTTCTTGGCCTCCTTATCTATCTAGGTGAAACAATCAGCTGAGTTTTCCTCGGCGCGTTACTAATCCGGATACGGTGGAAGATGTAACCCTCGGGTTGCCAGGCGGTCTGTGACTGAGCGAACTGAAGTGGGGTTCCTGACTGGCAAAGATAGTCTTCTAATTCTGCAACGAACGAGCACACTCGGTAAGTTATGGGATGTACTCGCTGTAAATATGACTCCCTGAATTTCCTTTACTCGCCCCCGCTGAGCGATTCCATCAAGTTGGTGAACAAATCACCAATCGCAGGTCCGAGCAGTGCCAGAATCACTATCACGACTACGGCTACCAATACTAAGATCAACGCATATTCCACCAGACCTTGACCCTGTTCATCCGTGGAAAATGGCATTTTTCGGCGCTCCTTATTCTAAATGTCTATTCTCTTATTTCAAAGTATAGTTATTTTGGTGGCGCAGCGCAAGTGCTTGCCGCGTGCTACGCTAATCTTGGTCCTGCCTCAACAATATCTCCACGATTTTCCGCGCCGCGTGACCGTCCCCGAAAGGATTAACCGCCTGCGCCATTTCTTTGTGTGCGTCTTCATCTTTTAGAAGGCGCATGGTTGCGCCCACTATTTTTTCTGTGTCAGTACCTACCAGCGTTGCCGTCCCAGCTGTGATTGCTTCGGGCCGCTCAGTGACTGCTCGCATCACCAGAACTGGCACGCCGAGGCCAGGTGCCTCCTCTTGAATGCCTCCTGAATCGGTAAGAATAAGATGCGCTCGTTTCATTAGGTGGGCAAAGGTCAGGTAGTCCAGCGGCGGTAGCAGGCTGATGTTCGCGCAATCTCCCAGTGCTTTCCGGACGGGGACGTTCACGCTTGGATTGGGATGAACCGGGTAAACAATGTGTGCTTCGTTGTGCCGCGCCAGTTCGAGCAGCGCGGCGATAATACTCTGAAGCGGTGCGCCAAAGTTCTCGCGCCGGTGTGCAGTCACCAGAATTAAACGCTTCTTTTCTGGCAGCACGTCCAGGATGTCTGCAGATGAGCGCGGCAAACTTTGCGCGGTGATGAATTGCAGTGCATCAATCACAGTATTGCCGGTGACGTGTACGGTATTTTCCGAGATACCTTCGCGGATCAACGCCTTTCGCGCATTCTTAGTGGGGGCGAAGTGCAAGCTAGCTGCATGGTCGGTTAGAACCCGGTTGAGCTCTTCGGGGAATGGATTGGTGCGGTCGTAGGTTCGCAATCCGGCCTCCACATGACCCACGGACACTTGTGCATAAGCCGCAGCCAGCGTTGCAGCCAGCACCGTGGTGGTGTCACCCTGCACCAATATCCAGTCCGGCCGCATTTCTAGCAGCACGGGCTGCATTCTTTCCAACACCTGTACGAAAACATCAGATGGGGTCTGGTTTGGGCTCATCACATCAAGGTCATATTCTGGCTTGATATCGAAAAGGCGCAGCACCTGATCCAGCAGTTGCCGGTGTTGCGCGGTGACCAGCACATGCGCTTGTACGTTTGGGATGCCCACAAGAGCAGCTACCACCGGGGCCATCTTGACCGCTTCGGGGCGGGTACCGATGACTGACAAAATCCTCATCATTGTGCCTTCACACGTCGGGGCCGTAATTGACCGCATCCGGCACGGATATCAAGTCCGCGGCGTACGCGTACAGTTGCGGGTATTCCAGCTGCTTCCAGCTGCGTTTTGAAACTAGCAGCCGCTTTCCTCCTGGCGGGGACAGCGGAGTAATATGGTGTAGGATTTAGCGGGATGAGATTCACATGGCAGAACATTCCGGAAAGCAGCTTGCACAGTGCCTGAGCCTGATTTGTGCTGTCGTTGACCCCGTCGATAAGCGCCCACTCAAACGATAGTCTCCTACCTGTCAGTTCAATATATTCGCGGCAGGCGGCCATCAGCGGCGCGAGCGGGTGGCGGCGATTGATGGGCATTAACCGGCTGCGTAATTCATCGGTGGCTGCGTGAAGCGATACTGCTAGTCTCTCGCGGCGCCCGGCATGCGCAAAACGCTGGATGGCTGGCGTGAGCCCGGCCGTGGATAGTGTGATTCGTCTTGCGCCCATTGCCATTCCCGCGGCGTCGCTCACGCGGTCTAGCGCCGCGAGCGAATTATCATAATTATGAAACGGTTCGCCCATGCCCATCAGCACAATATTAGTCAATGTATTCCTTTCGATGCGCAGCAGACGGGAAGCCCATAGTACCTGCGCCACAATCTCTCCCACGGTTAGATTTCGCTCAAAGCCCAACTGCCCGGTGGCGCAGAACTGGCACTCGAGAGCGCAGCCGGCCTGCGTGGAGATACACACAGTATGCCTCTTGCGGTATCTCATCAGTACAGTTTCGATCTGTTTGCCGTCTGGCAGACCAAAGAGCGCTTTGATTGTGCTGCCATCATCGGAACGGAGCTCAGTGATTTGCTTTAGATTACCGAGATTGAATTCTGCCTTCAAACGCCGGCGCAGGCTGTCGGGCAAACTGGTGGCTGCTTGGAATGAGCCAACTTGCTGCTGGTATATGGCGTGCCAGATTTGCCTAGCACGGTACTCCGGTTCTCCCCATGCGCACATCTTTTCCTGTAGGCTGTCTGCGTTCATATCCAGCAGATTTATTACTGCAGTCATCGTGCCGCACCTACCCGCGTGTTCTCCGGTTCGGAGAGCATGGCATAGGTAACTTCGGGTAGGCCAGGTAAAACCAGATCTGGTTGGATTTCACTGTGTGTAAAAGCCTCGCGGGTAGTCACCCCAGTCAGCAGTAGCAGGCTGGCGATGCCGGCGCGTTGCGCGCCAAGAATGTCGGTTTCCAGCCGGTCACCAATTACTAGCGTCTTGGCTGCGGTCGTCCCCATCCGTTGCAGCGCTTGCTCATATAGCGTAGGCTCGGGCTTCCCAATCACAATTGGCGTCTCATCGGTTGCGGTTTGCAGTGCCGCCAGAATAGCGCCATTGCCGATGCCGATCCCCTGTTCGTTTGGGTAAGTGGCGTCCGCATTAGTGCCGACAAAAACCGCACCGGCGCGGATGTTGATCACAGCTGAATCCAACTTGGCCCAGTTGAGCTCGATATCAAGTCCCACCACTACAAAGGCCGGATTTTCGTCTGTGACCTCAAAGCCATGCTCTTGCAGTGAAACGCGCAGGCCGTCACCTCCAATGACTGACACACGGCTGCCCTTTCCGGATCTTTTGGCAAGGTAGAGAGCTGTGGCTTGCGCGGAAGTCAGGATTTCGTCCGCTTCCACCTGCACTCCCATGCGAGCTAGTTTCTCCACATACTGTGGAACGCTGCGGCTGGAGTTGTTGGTGGCAAGCACAATGCGGCGCTCGCTGTCACGAAGCACCTTGAAAAACGCCCCCAGACCGGGCAGAGGAGCCTCGCCGCGCCAGAGCACGCCATCCATATCGATTATGAAGTTGCGCCACTGCGCCAGGCTCACATGCATTGACTAATTGGTGACGAGGCGATTAACTCCGATAGGGCAACCGTAGGATCGCCCCATATCGCTGCTGCTGTGACCAGTCTTGCAAGCGTTCATTTTTTCTTGGACTTCTTGGACCTCTTTGTCTTCTTGTCCTTTTTGTCATCACCAGCGTCGTTTTCATCGTCAGTACCGGTTGGTTCAAGCACCTCATCTATGATTCCGTACTCCATTGCTTGCTGCGCAGTCATCCAGTAATCGCGGTCCGTGTCACGGTCGATTACCTCGATATCCTGCCCGGTGTGCTCGGCCAGAATCTCGTTTAGCCGCGTGCGCAGCCGGACGATCTCCTTTGCCTGAATCTCAATATCGCGTGCCTGGCCTTCCGCGCCACCGAGTGGTTGATGCAGATGGATGGTGGCGTTGGGTAGTGCATACCTCTGTCCAGCGTTGCCGGCGGTGAGCAGCACAGTGCCGAATGAAGCCGTCACTCCGACGGCATAAGTGGCAATGGGTGCGCGCACCAGCCGCATGGTGTCATAAACCGCCAGTCCAGCGTAAATCATACCGCCGGGACTGTTCACATACATGTTGATCTGCTTCTCCGGATCCTGTTGGTCCAGGTAAAGTAACTGCGCCACAACCAAGTTTGCGATGTAGTCGGTGATAGCAGTACCCACGAACACAATACGTTCCTTGAGAAGCAGCGAGTAAATGTCGTAAGCACGCTCGCCGCGACCGGTGGATTCTATTACCATGGGTATCAAGTTTTCGTGCATTAGTTTGCCTTCCTGTTGGTCATATTTTTGTCGCCTACATTCTCTGCGAGCGTGTCTTCTGGCTCTGCTTCTGGCTGTATTTCGGGGGCAGCGCCTTTGCCGATGGCCTCCAGCCGCTCGAGCGCCATTTCCGTCAACAAATCGAGCTCCACAGAGCGGCGGCCGTTGCCCTTGCCCAGCATCGCGCGGATTTTGTCGGCCGAATCTTCAAACGCAGCCGCAGTCTTCTCTATTTGTTCGTCAACTTGCTTCTCGTCCACCTGCAGAAGCTCCATTGCCACCACCTCGGTGAGCATGAGCGATCGATGTAACTGCGTGACCGCATCGGGCTCGATCTCGGCGCGATATTCTTCTTCGGATTTGTTTTCCATCTTTAGGTAATCCGGCAGTGTCAGGCCGTGTGGTCGCAACGCTTGCTCCTGTTGTCTCACCATATTGTTGACCCTTTCCTGCAGCATGATAGGTGGGAAGGAAATCTTGCATTCCTGCAGCACTGCGTCGACAACCTCCCGGCGGTATTCTCGACTCTTTTGCGTTGTAGCAGCCTGCTCAAGCTGCTCCCGCACTGCCACGCGCAGCTCTAGCAAGGTTTCATAATCCCCTGAGACTAGCGCGGCGAATCCATCGTTCAGTTTCGGTAGGGTACGGCTCTTGACTGCCTTGCAGCTTATGGACCATTGTACCGTCTGGCCCGCCAGGTTCTCGTTTGCGTAGTCCTCCGGAAAATGCAGCTCAAACTCGCGTATCTCATCCAATTTCATGCCGACCAGTTTTACGATCAGACCGGGCATTGACCACTCGGAATCGTCTTCCAGCAGCAAGTCCATGTCTTTTTGATCTGCCAGCTTTTCAGCATCCTCATCGTCACGTTTTAGCGTGCCGTGGGCGTCAATGGTGAGAACATCACCCAGTTGCGCCGGGCGCTCAATTGGCTCGAGCAACGCGTGCTCGGATTGAAGGTTCCTCATGGCCTCCTCTACGGCTTTGTCTGCAATCTCTACCGGCTGAAACTGCACCCGCACTGCCCGGTAATTACCCAAGACCACGCTTGGAGCGACGGGCACGTTGAAGGTGAATGTGGGCGTTTTTTCGAGGGATGCGTCCACGAGAATTCCGGGAGCGAAGGGATTGACTTCCGTCTGCGCTAATGCCTCTTTGTACACGCGCTGTCCGAGGTCCTCCACAGCGTTCTCCACAATCCTGTCTTCGCCTAGGTGCTGCAGGATAATGTTGTAGGGAGCTTTCCCATTGCGGAAACCAGGGATATTGACCTTGCGAGCCAATCTGCGTGCGGCGGCATCTTTGGCCCGATTCAATTGCTCTGCTTCCAGTTCGACAATTAGCTGCACTTCGCAGTTCTCGAGCTGGTTCGTTTCTACTTTCAAGTGGCTACCTTTGCTATGCCAACAAATGGTGGGGAAGGCGGGACTTGAACCCGCACGGGCTGGGCCCACGTGATCCTAAATCACGCTCGTCTACCAATTCCGACACTTCCCCGAATGTACGTAATTATAGCATGCTGGCCGTCACCGGCATGAAGGTATAATCGCTCTCATGCATCCTCAACATCAGCCCCGCTGGCCTAAACTGCGGTGGGGCTGGAGCTCCTCTGGCCTGGACCTGTTCGTGCTGGCTCTGGCGATTGCTGCCTTTGTGGCCGGATTTTTCGCCCAGGGGGCGGGTACAAGTGTTGGTGTTTATTGGAAGTGGGAGCAGTTGCAGGCAACCGTGCGAGATGCGCTCTTCCGACGCTCAGATAAATTGCTCCCGCCGGACGCCAGCAGCCGGCCCGAGATCCCGATTTCCATCTCGGTTTCGGTCACCGCTTCGTACGATCCATCGGCGCTGCTGTCCGACCTTCAATCTGCGGACATCGCCTCTCCGGAGACGATGGGTGGGATCACCATGCAGCTACACGAAGTTCCTCGCTCGCAGCAGCTCGCTGGCTTCGAACACGAATACCAGTATCCCAACAACTGCGGGCCGGCCACACTCGCCATCGTCATGCGATACTGGGGATGGCAAGGTACTCAGGCCACAATCGCACAGGTACTCAAACCGCAAATGCGCGATAAAAACGTTCGCTGGGACGAGCTGGTTTATTATGTGCTCACACATGCTGGTTGGCTGGATGCGCTTTTCCGGGTGGGCGGCGATATCGGGACGCTGGAGAGGTTCGTCAGCCACGGTTTTCCCGTCATCATAGAGACAGGTTACGAACTTGATGTGGGCTGGGTGGGGCACTACCTCGTGGTGAGCGGATATGACCGTGACGCCGGCGTGTTCACTGTTCAGGATGTGACTGGCGGCCCTGACCGCGAAGTCTCTTACGAGAAAACGGTTTCGCTATGGGAGCAATTCAACCGTCTTTACATTATAGTTTTCCCGGCTGAAAAGCGTATAGAAGTTCTCCGGATTCTGGGCGATGATGAGCAGCTGGATGGCAACCGTTACCGCGCATTGCGCCGGGCCCGTGCAGACACCGATGTCGACGCCGAAAACGCATTTGCATGGTTCGCGTATGGCTCCAATTTGAATTATTTCAATCGTTATAGCGAGGCCGCTGCGGTCTTTGACCAGGCGCGCGAGATAGGGCTTCCGTGGCGGATGCTTTTTTATCAGTTCGGGCCGTACATCGCCTATTTCAACGTCGGCCGCTATCAGGATGTGATAGATCTGGCCACGGAAACGCTTCAGGCACGCCCGGCGCTGGAAGAATCCTATGTGTGGCGCGGATGGGCGCGATATATGCTGGGTGATACTGCCGGCGCGCGCGCAGATTTTCGGGCCGCGCTGGGGGTAAACCCCAACTTCCCCGATGCACTCATGGCGCTAAGGACTTTGGGCGAGTGACTGCCAGTATATGCTTTCTGGTGCGCGCAGCGCTGCTGCTGGCGGTTATCTTAGGCTTGGACAAGGTGATGTCACTGCTGCGGATCGTCGGTATCACTCGTGCGGCAATGGATGTGCGCTTCAGTATCCCGTCGCTGTGAACGTCGAGGCGGAAGTGTCTTTGTCTGCGATATGCGTATGGGCGACGATAACGATGTTGTCAGTAAATCGGCATTTCTGGATCGATTTCAGATGCCCAAGCGCGGATACCGCCTTTAAGGTTTTTCACCCGGGTTATTCCTGCGCTGGTAAGGAGCGGCAGCATTTGCGCGGAACGTACTCCGGTGCGACACATGAGTACGTACTCATGTGTGCTGTCTAGCTCGCTTAATCGGGCCGGCAAGTCACCCATGGGGATTAATTCAGCCTCGGGTAGATGCACGATGTCCCATTCGAAAACTTCGCGCACATCAACTAAGCGGATCTTCTCCCCGGCGTCGAATTTGCTTTTCAAATCTGTAACCGTGATGTCCCACTCCTCGCCGGCGGTACCATCCTCAGTATCATGGTCGTGGAGCGGCATTCCGCAAAACTGTTCGTAATCGATCAGTTTAGTTACGGTTGGCTTAGCCCCACAGAGCACGCAGTCCGGGTTCTTTCTCAATTGTACTTCGTCGATGCTCATCTCGAGCGCATCGTACAGGAGCAGCCGGCCAATCAGCGGTTTGCCGAGGCCGACGATCAACTTGATAGCCTCGGTGGCCTGAATTGTTCCGATTGTGCCGGGCAGGATGCCGAGCACGCCCCCCTCAGCGCAGGATGGTACTAGGCCTGGCGGAGGTGGTTCGGGGAACAGACAGCGATAACATGGCCCGTGCTGTGCCCAAAACACGGAGGCCTGTCCCTCAAATCGGAAAATGCTACCGTAAACGTTTGGTTTTCCCTGCAGCACGCATACGTCGTTTACCAGATAGCGGGTTGGGAAATTATCTGTACCGTCGATGATGATGTCATATGGCTCAGTCAGCTTGAGGGCGTTCTCTGAGGTGAAAAGCTCATTGTGGACGGTCACATCGATGTATGGGTTGATATCAATCATGCGGTCCCGGGCGGATTCAACCTTCGGTGTGCCAATGGTTGATGTACCATGGATTATCTGGCGCTGCAGATTATTTGCCTCCACCATGTCATGATCCACCAGACCAATCCTCCCTACTCCGGCCGCCGCAAGGTAGAGAGCTACTGGTGATCCCAGTCCACCGGTACCCACGCATAGTACGCTGGCAGCCTTGAGTTTTGTCTGCCCGACTAGGGTGACCTCCGGCATTATTAAATGGCGGCTGTAACGGGTAATTTCCTCGTTGCTGAGTTCGACATCGTCAGCGTGGATACCCTCAAGTGAAATGCTCATCAGCACATCCTTCTTTCGAGTGTTCGCCGCGCGGAGCCTCGGTCGCTGAATCCACCTGCTACTGATGGCACGATGCGCAGACGGGAATCGGATTGCAGTGGGGTGTCATCACCATTAAGATGGCGCACATCATCGCCATCCAGAAACACGTTCACAAAGGCGCGCAACTCGCCTTTCTCGGAATAAAGGTGCTGGTGTAGTTGCCCGTGCTGCCTGGTGAGATCCTGCAAGGCCGCGCCGACAGTGTCGCCGCTGACCGTGATTTCGGCCTCTCCGGAAGTGTATGTCCGGAGTGGCGTAGGAATGCGAATGGTAGCCATGATGATGTTCTCCTGTAGTTGGTAATCTCTGGGGCCTCAGTGCCCATCTAGGATGTAAACTCTCTCTTCGTTAAATCGCGTCCGGTCATCCGCGAGCAGCCACGAGCAAGCGTTTCCAGCAGCTTTATCGTGCACTGAAACAATCAGATATGAGTACCATGGCAGGGCATGCTCGCGATCATATTCCGAGGGTCGCGCGGGGTTATCTGGATGCGAATGAAAGACACCAATCACGTCTAGAGAGTGCTTCTCGGCTGCATCTTCTCCGGCCATTATGTCCTCGGAGGTCAGTAGGTAGCGATGATACTGCTCATCTGGCGAGAATCTGTTCTCAAAGGTGAGTACACAGTGTACATTGCGATGGTCTCGGGCGTCATCCCCAAGTAGCAACCCGGCGCCTTCGTTAGGAAATGCGGCCTCTAGATGGGCTGCGATTTGCGCATAAATGCGCTCTGGAATCCGCAGTGCCATGCTTACGACTGACCTTCCTCCCAGAATCGGTCGGACAGATACTTGTATCCGCTGTCTGGGAACACGGTGACAATCACGCCTGTGCTGAGGCTTTGGGCGAACTCGATCGCAGCACACGCTGCTGCCCCCGACGATATTCCCACCAGCAAGCCCTCTTCCCGCGCCAGCCGCCGCGTCATTTCTAGAGCATCCTCGGTTCGGATTGGAAGGTGTTCATCCGGGAGGTTGTCTTCGTAAATTTTTGGTACGATGGCAGATTGCATGTGTTTCAGCCCCTCGATGCCGTGGAACGGTGCTTCCGGTTGTACCGCGATAAGTTGGATGTCGGCGTCGTGCTCCTTCAAAAAGCGGCCTGTACCCATCATCGTCCCGCTGGTGCCGAGCCCGCACAGAAAATGGGTGATGCGCTCTTGAGTCTGGCTGATGATTTCCGGACCGGTTGTGTGATAGTGCGCGTGCCAGTTGGCCGGATTGTTGTATTGATCTGCATAATAAAAACGGTCTGGGTGCGCCGCGGCCGTCTCTCGGGCCCGTATTATGGCGCCGTCTGAGCCATCCATCTCATCTGTCATCACCAGCTCGGCCCCGAGCACGCGCAAAGTTTTGATTCGTTCCGGGCTGGCGTTTTCCGGCAGGCACAGGGTAACTTTGTAGCCGCGTGCGGCCGCGAAGGTGGCATAAGAAATGCCCATATTGCCTGAGGTGGCATCTAACAGCGTCATTCCGGGAGTGAGTTGGCCGGTGTTTTCGGCCTCACGTATGATGAAGAGCGCCGCGCGGTCCTTCACTGAGCTGCCTGGATTGGTCCATTCGGTCTTAGCGTATACTTGCACCGATTTGGGCAGGCCGCGCGTGATGTGCCGTAGGCGCACCAGCGGCGTTTCTCCGACGGATGCCTCCAGCGAACGTGCGGCTGGTATGTGTACTGGATGGTATGCTGGTGATCGAATGGCCGCCGTCTTCATGGCGCTGTCCTGATACTCCATACATTAGCAATAATAAAAGGCCACACGGTCTAATAAAAAGCGGGCGTAAACAACCGCCTGATACGCAGCCCGCTCTTCGCCGTCTGGCCTCTGTTAGCAGCCTGTTGGCTGCCCGTGCCTCGGTCCGGGAAAATTACGGCGCGCGGTGGCTTAGTGCCCCCGCTCGATACACATGCAAGTTAACTTACTCATCCCGCGTTCACCTATACACTTCCTGAGTGTTATTATATGGCTGAAGCAGTAAATGTCAACTTTCATCATTCATAATCTGGTTCAGATTACACGGCATTGTTCTTGCGACCGCGGCCTGTGAAGATTTGCCGGAAATGTTTCCGGGGAGTAGGATTCAATTCATGGATAATCTGCAGGGACGGGAAGAAAGTGTAGGATTCGCGCAGGGATTCCGCGAGGTTGTGCGTCACGTGGGATTGGTATTGTTGGTGGGTGCGGGAATGGCCACAGCATTCACCTTGTGGACTCCCGCTTCGGTGCTTCCACGCAGCGCTGCGCGCGAAATTGCGCGTGCGATGGCGACTCGCGTGGGGCGAAACACAACCCCGCTGCCGCCAACCTTAACTCCGATGGCGCGTGAACGCGTCGGCATCGTTGCTGGGCACAGCGAGAACGACTCTGGCGCAGTCTGCCCTGATGGTTTGACCGAAGTGGAGGTGAATCATGATGTGGCCGAACTAGTGCGGGTTCAGCTATACGAAGCTGGTTACGACGTCGACCTGCTGACCGAGTTCGACGACCGCTTGGAGGGATACAGCGCACGCGCGCTTGTCTCTATCCACGCCGATTCATGCGATTACATCAACGACGAGGCCACTGGTTTTAAGGTTGCAGGATCGTTGGAGACACAGGTTCCTGTCGAATCAGATCGGCTTTCAAGCTGCCTGATTGACCGTTACTCACGTGCGACCGGCTTGAAATTCCACGCCGGAAGCATTACTTATGACATGCAGTACTATCATGCCTATCGTGAAATCGCGCCGCAGACCCCGGCCGCTATTATTGAGGTCGGTTTCTTAAATCTTGACCGCGACATTCTCGTGAACCACTTGGATGTGGTCTCTGACGGTATTGCCGACGGCATCCTATGTTACGTCAGAAATGAGCGCCTGGGCATGGAGTGATTCAGCTACCCGTGCATCTGCTGTGTAAGCAGGTGAGGATTGTGCTACAATCTACTGTAGGTCGCGGTCTCCAGTCGGCGGATGGGAAGTGAAGCCGGCGGTGCTCGCCCCCCCCCCCCCCGCTCATCAGAGATTGCTGGCGACCCCTCGAAACATGCTAACAGTGAATACTATAGGATTGCTTGAATGAAGCCGGAGAAGCGTCCATTGTTAATCGCCAACGGAAAACTAGTGACTTGGGGCGAGGAAGCGCGCCTCATCCGAGACGGCGCGCTTCTTGTTGAGTGCGGCCGGATTGTGGAGATTGGCCCCACGGCTGAGCTGCTGCGCAAGCATTGTGAGGCAGAGATTGTCGATGCCGCCGGGATGTTGGTGATGCCGGGCAATATTTGCGCGCATACTCATTTCTACGGCGCGTTTGCGCGGGGTATGGCCATTCCGGGTCAACCTCCGCGCGATTTCCCCGATATCCTGCGCAGGCTATGGTGGCAATTTGACCGTGTGCTTACCGCCGAAGATGTGCGCTATTCATCTCTCGTTTGCCTGCTGGATGCCATCAAGCACGGCACCACCACGTTGATGGATCATCACGCTAGCCCTAACGCACTTGAAGGCTCTCTGGATGTGATCGCTGCCACCGTGCAAGATGCCGGGTTGCGTACGGTGTTGTGCTACGAAGTCTCAGACCGGGGCGGCACGGAGAAAGCACACGCAGGCATCGTCGAGAACGTTCGTTTCATCGAGAGCACGCACGCTGGCGAGTGGGATGAGCGTATCCGCGGCACGTTTGGGCTGCACGCATCACTGTCGCTTTCGGATGTCACCTTGGCGGCCTGTCGCGACGCTGCACCCGCCGGAGTAGGCTTTCATATCCATGTGGCGGAGCATGAGGCTGACCAGCAGGACAGTGTGGAGAAATCGGGCGTGCCTGTGGTCGAGCGCTTGAAGCGCTACGGCATTCTTGGTCCGGAGACGATTGCAGCCCACTGCGTGCATATCGACTCTGCCGAAGTTGAGCTGTTGGCGGAGACCGGCACGTGGGTTACCCACCAACCACGTTCCAACATGAACAATGCCGTGGGCGTGGCCGATGTTGAGGAGCTGCTGCGCAAAGGCGTGCGTGTTGCCCTTGGCAATGATGGGTTTTCGAACAACATGTGGGCAGAGTGGAAAAGCGCGTATCTGCTACACAAAGTCTGGCAGCGCGACCCGCGCAGAGCAGATGGTGAAACCATCATGGAGATGGCAGTGTGCAACGCTAGCGCGTTAGCCAATCAGTTCTTTCCGTCTGCCCCACTCGGGGTGCTGGATGCCGGAGCGCAGGCCGATATTATCTTTGTAGATTATCATCCCACCACCCCCCTTACAGCTGATAACCTGCCATGGCATATTATGTTCGGCTTCGAGGCCAGCATGGTCGATACTACTATATGCGCCGGCAAAATACTTATGCGTAATCGAGAACTGCTGACCATGGATGAAGCGGAAATCACGGCTCGCAGTCGTGAGCTGGCCGCTGCGGTCTGGAAACGCTTTTCAGATTGAGAGAGGGCTGCTGTGAAAAAAACTCCCACCATAGCCATCATTGGCGGTACCGGTGCCGAGGGGCTGGGTCTGGGGTTACGCTGGGCGCAGGTCGGGTATGCGGTTACGATTGGATCACGCACGCTGGAAAAGGCTCTTCTCAAAGCTTCCGAGTTGAACTCCAGTCTTTTTAACGGCAAGCCGTTGCTGCAGGGAATGGATAACCTTTCCGCGGTACATGCGTGCCAGATTGCGGTTCTGACAGTACCATATCGGGCTCATAGGGCCACGCTGCTGGAGCTGAAAGATGCGCTTCAGGGGAAGATTCTAGTGGATGTAACCGTGCCGCTAGTGCCGCCGGAAGTTGACCGGGTGCAGCTGCCTCTGGGGAGGGCTGCCGGTCTGGAGGCGCAAGCACTGTTGGGGGAGGCCGTGAGGGTGGTTGCCGCTTTCCAGAACATTTCGGCCGAGCATATGCGTACTGCAGAGCAAAAAATTGACTGCGATGTGCTGGTTTGCGGTGAAGACGCGCAAGCACGCTCTGAAGTAATCCGCCTAGTGCATGCGGCCGGAATGACGGGGCTGCATGCTGGGCCGCTGGCAAATGCGGTGGCGATTGAATCGCTCACGCCGGTGCTTATCAGCCTGAACAAACATTATGGAGTGAAGAACGCGGGTATCCGAGTCACTGGTATTCCCCGATCGGAAGATTAAGATCGTGTTTGGAAGCCGGTCAACGGTACCCAGCGCTTGACTTCAACTGGAAAATGACGGCACGCGCACAGCTGACCCTGACGGCTCTGGCGGATATCCCGCTGGTGCGGCCGGGCGATGACCTCGTAGCCACCATATTGAAAGCTCTGCGGCAGAGCGATATCATGCTGCGCGGGGGAGACGTGCTGGTGATTGCGCACAAAATTGTCTCAAAGGCGGAAGATCGTTACGTGGATCTACGCGAGACAAACCCCTCGCGTAGGGCGTGTGCCTTGGCGATTGAGGTGGAGAAGGACCCACGCCTTATCGAAGTGATACTTGCTGAATCGAGCGAGGTGGTGCGACACAGGGTTGGGGTACTGGTGGTAGTGCATCGTCTTGGGTTTGTGCTCGCCAATGCGGGCGTGGATAGCTCAAACGTTTA
Source organism: Anaerolineae bacterium (assembly GCA_963578565.1). GTDB lineage: Bacteria > Chloroflexota > Anaerolineae > Anaerolineales > UBA11657 > CAJWGI01. The sequence goes on along the minus strand of CAUZCX010000010.1, from coordinate 16 downwards.
TCAGGCCTCAGGTAGT
>CAUZCX010000009.1:0-27290 GCA_963578565.1 Anaerolineae bacterium | reverse complement strand
CAATAGGAATCTATTTCCAATGCCGCTGGCACGATTCTTTCCAGTCGGCACACTTTTTGGCGTGGCCTGTGCGCGGACATCCGGCAAGATGTCCCTAAGCTCTGGAAATCGCCGGTGTACTTTAGCGGAGATGGATTTTATATGACTGTGATCAAGATTCATAATTTCAGCCCTCATTAAAATTGGTTACGTTCGATTGATGCATTGATGCGCTGTCTGCGTAGAAACGCGGGCGTATCCAAATTCTGCGGCGAAACATTATGTGGAAACGGAACCGATACAGGCGCTAGCGACTCTGTGGGACCGAGACCCTCGGTCACATGATCATGTAGAGGAAACAACGTAGAGGCCGGTTCGAGTGCGCCCCCGGTTTCACTGTCTACTTGAATACCTGAAGGTATATAGGTGCCTTCACTGAGGACTTTCTCAAGAGAATGACCTCCTACACCTGTAGCGAGAAGAATTATTTGAACCCGTTCTTCGTATTGCTTCTCGATTGAAACACCAAGGGACAACTCCGCTTTCGGAGCCACAGTTCTACGAATCTCCTCCACTGCACCCTGCATCTCCGCCAGAGGCAAATCCACGCCGCTGGTAAAATGAACCAGTATGCCACTGGCGTGATTGAGAGCAGAAAAGTCTTGTAGCGGATGGTGTAATGCTGAGCGTACAGCCTGCATGCTGCTGTTTTTACCCTTACCATGTCCAATAGCCAGCATTGCTCCGCCTGAATGACTGAGCAGTTCCCTCACATCAGCAAAATCGACATTGATAAGTCCCGGTCGAGTAACCAATTCCGTGATGGCCTGGACACCTTGGCGAAGAACGTCGTCCGCCATACGAAAAGCAACATCAAGTGATACGTGCCGGGGAACAATCTGGACCAATCTGTCATTCGGTACAGTGATGAGCGTATCGCAGTGAGCTTGCAATTGGTTAATTCCGTGCAAAGCATTTTGATACCTTACCGGTCCCTCAAAGGCAAATGGCATGGTAACAACGGATACCGTGATTGCCTTAAGCTCGCGCGCTATTTCAGCCACAACCGGCGCCGCGCCCGTACCCGTGCCACCACCCATTCCGCAAGCAATAAACAACATATCTGTTCCCTCTAGGGCAACCGATATTTCCTTCCGAGATTCATAGGCCGCCGTTTCGCCAACCAGCGGATCTCCGCCCGAGCCGTGACCACACGTGTATTGAGGACCTAAAAGAATTTTTGTCGGCGCCTCATTGCGACTCAAGGCCTGCAGGTCGGTATTGGCGGCAATGAATTCGGCGCCCTCAATGCCAAATTGCACCATCCGATCAATTGCATTCGCTCCGCCGCCGCCCAATCCCATTACTCTTATCACCGTCCTGCGGGGAGATTCGGGCGTCACCAGATCAGAAGTAATCACTTTATGCTTACTATCTGTCCTATAAATGGCCATTATGTATATACCGCGCGAATCATATCAACGTGTGAAGTTGTGCCGCCGGTCCGGCTTCCGCATTGTCTGGATTCGATATATCAAAGGGGTTGCCATTCGTCATACGGGACACGGTACATCCGGCTTGCTGCAATTGGTCCGCCACGTCTGGACCAAGCTCGTTTTCGCCTCCCACCAGGGTTACTCTCTCGGCTTTGGCGGCATCTTCTAGAGAGTAGCCACAACTTGCATTATCCTCGCGCACCAGCGGTCCGGCGACACGCCAATGCCACTCGGAGGGACCCCAGTCAAAACTGGGAAGCAGAACGTAATGGCTTAACGGCTTAGCGGGACGCAAAGAATCGACAAACGCCTTGCCGGCTTCACCGTCAGTTATGATTGATTTCGCGGCAATTCGCTTCAACTCATCTGCCGCCGGCACTGGTTTCCCCTCGTGCGGATACCACGAATCTTCAGCATAGTCCCCTTTGCTAGACGCACCTAGCAACCAGAAATTGACGTTAAGTAGGTAATCAGGCAGGTGACCCGCATGCATAGCGCGCGCTATTGAAGTATTGCAAGTTGTATGCCATGCCAAGTCCATCACATTCCCGCTTGAAGGCTCTATCTCACTGCGACGGGCGCCTCCAGCGAGCATTATCATAGGCGGAACCTCACCCAGTACGTCCGAAAAGACATCCGCGTACCAATCGAAAGACCAGAATCCGCGCTGATCTTGTGATCCCGGTGGCGTGAGATACGGCTGAGATTCTGGCCATGCCGAGCTTGCACCCCGTCCCCAATCAGATGGGTTGGCGAACGCATATGAATACACGCCTAGAACGAGTTGGTTAATCACCGTCTGAGCACCTTCATCGATTAAGATACGTATGATCGAGCTAAGAAATGATGTGTCCCAATATGTGCCACCTTGTTGCAGCGGTGGAAGCACAGGACGAAGGCCAGAGTCCATTTGCGCCCGCGCCACTGGCAGCCAGCATGCCACAAAACGTTCCGGGAGGCTGCACCGCTCGAAAGCACCCGCATGCCACGAGTCTCTCATGTTAGCACGATCAAACAAAACTACGTATTGCACTCCCCAGTTAGCGTAGACGCGCAGCAGCCCACACAAATCGTCCGGATCCAAAGATTGAATGGGATGAACCGGAATATGCACAATAGGCGTAATTCCCGCCTCTATAAGCGGCTCAAGAAAGGCCTCGGGAATCGCTCGCTGTATTTCTCCGCGTACCGTAAGCCAGCGCACACCCAACGCTTTCATTTCCGGCAGCCACGTAGTAAGATGCTCGGAACCATAGTGGTCGGTGTCCGGAAAGTAATGGAACCCGAAGCCGGTGGTAGTGGAGCCCCCTAATAGCGGCTCTGCACGCATTATCATGTGTGCATTTCCAGTGCCGGTGACACTGGTCTCAACGTCATCGTGATACTGCAAGTTTCACCACTTTTCCGGCTTTGCTAACCGTTACATGGGCATATTGGTGTTTTTGGTATTCGTTCACGCGCACCTTACGGCTGAGGGAGTAAACCAATTGATCTGAATCGAAACTCAGCGTTTTCTGCATGGCGGCATGTGGGGCTAGACGGGCTAGACATTCATGGTCGCCGTCTTCGCACTGTAGATGGAGCCTGTGCACGTTAACTGCGGCGTTTTCCATTCCTGGTAGATATTGCGATACTAGGGCCTTAACCTGGGAGAGGGCTGCAGGATGGCCAAGCGCCTGTGCGCAAGCCTTTCCGCTCTTCGCACAGGTAGCGCGGATCTCGGCAACGGGCACCGCTATGGATTTCGCCGTAGATTTTGCTACAGGCGGTAGCATTTTCGGGCCACGCAGGAGTGGGTCGCCGTAGAGCACAAAGCTGATCAGGGCCTTTTGGTCTTCGCCATCCAGAAAACCCTGGCGAGAGTCCATAGTTTGCGCCAGGCCCATACGTGAACGTCTCAAGGATTCACCTACTGGGATGCCCCGTAGCATGTAATGCCAGAAGAACCTACCCAGCAGATCAGCGCCGATAAGAGGTGCGCCAACCGCACCATAAGCGATACGCGTCGAACCAACCACCGACTTGCTTCCAGCCTGAAGGAACTGCAGGCACATAGCAGCCTGCGGAGTATGTTTGTCTACAATGTTCGCTCCGTAACATGCCTCGGTGAAAACAACCGCGGGAGCATTTCCGTTGTCGATATCCGAAGGCCGCAGCGCTATCGGGTATGTTGGCACCTCGCCGTTCAGCGATGCGCTCTCACCGTACCAGGCGGCTGCGTCTTCCAAGCCGTGAAGATTGCAATAGAGGAAATCGGTGGCGCGTGCTAACATACCCGCCGACATATTATCTGCCTGTAAGGGTGGGCTGGTTACAAGATCCCTGGTCCTTCCAATGGCATGGAACACTTCCAGGGAAGCATCACGCCAAATATCCGCGCTATAACCGAAGTTATGTTGCCCAGATGCTCCTGGCTGCCATGTCGGGAACAACCAGCGTAACCAACGTACCAACATAGGTGACTGCGGTGTAGAGCACCCATGCGCCCTAATGGTGTTTTGTATCAGGTGGATAAGCGCACTAGCCTCTCTTCCGCACGGACCGGGCAGACGGCCGACAGGCCATTCTGGCACAAAATAATTGTCGTCACCAGTGCCGTACGGATTATCCGATGGAACATCCGCATCATGGTCGTCAGTCGGGTTGGGTAGTCGGAAGAAGGGAATTATGTCATCGCCGCCAATCAACAACATGGAGCCAATGCATTTGCCATCTCTCTGAAAGAACGCGCTGAGGTCATTGATGAGTCCCTTTATAGCAATAGGATCACGTCCATCAATGGGCCCAAGTCGGAATGGTGCTAGACTGTCAGCCACATCCAGGAGCACGACCGCACACGGAATGTCTGCATTTTTCGCAGTGCTTTCAGCGAGCAAGCGCGTCAAGGTGAGCACGCGTTCAGCTTCCCGGGTCCCGTACTTCTCCACGAGCGCACGTGCGCATGTAATGATGATATGAGTGCCAGGGTCGCGCAGATGGAGCCGAGAGCCATTGACATGTCTGTTCGGACTAACCGCGTCTAATTGGCGCCGCACACGCTCCAATTCTGCCTGCACATCGTGCAGAGTTTCTGGTACAGCCTGGGCTGCGGGTGGCCTATCTAAGGGGTTCCCTTCTTGAATCCCAGGAATTTCCGTCTCGGATGTTAATAAGGTATTTGCTTCGGCGGATTCTGTAATCTCCATATCCGGTAATTGCGAGTTTGATGCAAATCGTGTGCTCTCATTATTTTTGGGGTTCGCGTCGGATGTCTTACAACCGCAATTACACTCCTTCTCCGAATCAGCGGGTGGCCTATCTAATGGGCTCCCTTCTTCAATCCTATGAATTTGCGTCTCGGATGTTAACAAGGTGTTTGCTTCGGCGGATTCCGTAATCTCCACATCCGGTATGTGCGAGTTTGAGGCAAATCGTTTGCTCTCATTATTATTGGGGTTCGCGTCGGATGTCTTACAACCGCAATTACACTCCTTCTCCGAATCAGCGGGTCGCCCGTTTCCGTGTGGTTCCAGACGATTGATTCCAAGCCGCGTTGCTATCTCGGGGGGAATCGGAGCCACCTGCTGTACGCGCGGCTCTGGCGGCCATATAGGACGGTAGACGTGGTCGCCGCCCCAGTATCGGTCCACAAGCTCTCCGGCCGGATCAAGCACAACCACGTTGTGCAATAGCTCGACACCACGGGCGTGATCCCCGGCGCGCAGTAGTGCCTCTGCTAGGCAAAGAGTGAGCGCCACACATTGCGGCCAACGGTCAAAGAAACCTTGAGCCAAAGGAAAGGCAAATTCTGTATGACCAGCTAACCAGTGGCTCTTGAGCAACAGCAGGGATGGCAACAGGATATCAGGATTGGCCTGAACCGCACGTTCGGAAGCTTGCCTCGCGGGTTCCCACTGGCGCCTCTCTATAGCGTTGATGCTTTCGCGAGCCGCAACCATCCAAGGCACACGTGGAAGCGAACCGCCAAGAAGCACGCGGGAAAGACTATCTGAATCTTCATGCAGTTTTGTATCACCCGTGCGTTCGGCGACAGTGGCAATTACCTGATTTACCTCTGCGCTTTCCGGATCAATAATAGCAAGTTTATTAAGGATTTCTAGTGCGTCAGCGAGGTCTGCCTCAGCGGAAAGGGCTCGCGCAAGGAGCAAATTGACTGCAAAATCCCCTGGCCAGGACTGGAGCCATGCACGCGCCAACTTACGGGCGTAGTCAGGTCTGTTGGCGCCTAGAGATGCTTCTGTCAGTTTAAGAATTTCGCTGCGATTCAGCACACCAACACATGTGCAAGACACGTGCCAAACCGCCGCCTGGCCTTACCTAATACATACCAGCGATGTCCCAGTTTGGGTCCAGTGGAGATTATTGGATGAATGCTGCCACTATCGCGGTTTACACAGATGCTTCACCGCTGATGAGGCCCAATGCAGACACCGCTGCCAACTGCCTGTGAGCGTCCAGATTGTTCGGATCCATCTGTACTGCTTTGCGGAACATCGCGATGGCCTCTCCGTAGTCCTTAAGATTCTTTAGGGCTACGCCTGCGTGGAAATACAGGGGTGCTTTCATGGGGCTGTGTTTTATTGCATTAACGAAGGCTTTGTACGCCCGATCGTATTGACGTCGAGCTGCGAACACTTGGCCGAGCTCCTCTTGAATCGCGCCGACATCCGCATCAGCGCTGTGTATTTTCATCGCACCATTAAGGTGCACTAGCGCCTGGTCAAGTTGGTCGGCCTTCCGGCACAATTGCCCTAAATGCAAATGGTGCGCCATATTCAGGGGCGCTAATTGGCTGGCACGGGTGTAAGCAGTAATGCCTCCCTCCCAGTCCTCGCCCTGAGCCTTTAATGCTCCGACCAGCGCCCACGCCTGGTCATCATCATTTAGGTGAGGCATCCCTTCATCCAGCACGGCAAGCGCCTCGCTACAGCGACGCGAGTCGGCCAGCACCTGCGCTTTGGCAAGCAAGACTGGACCCCTGTTGGAAGTGTTATCGATAGCATGCTCTAGGGATACGAGGGCGTTCTCGGTGTCACCACGCTGCATATAAAGCTCACCCAGAGCGGCAAGCGCAGGGCTATTGTCAGGGTCGTGTTTGAGGGCTTTGAGCGCATAGATTTCAGCTTGTTTGGTGTCACCCATCGCCATAGCAGCTTTCAGTCCGCCCACGAGCGGATCAATCTCGTTAGGTTCGGCCTGAACCGCTTGTTCAAATTTCTGCATGGCGGCCGCTGAGTCTCCCTGGTGCATGCAGGCATTTGCAGCTTCCAACATCCATTCAGATTGCGTATTGTCCAATTGAAGAGCGGCCTCATATTGTTCGCGGGCAGCAGTATCGTCTCCATCAGCTGCGTGGGCGCGCGCAAGAGTCGCGCGATATTTAGCGATTAAAAACGCCGGCAAACGCTGTGCCTCAGCTAGATGCGCTGCCATCTGGAAATGTGACAACGCAGGATCCGGTTCGTTACAGTCACGGAACACCTCGCCTAGGCGAAAATGCCATCCTGCTCGCTCTGGTGCCAGCTGCACAGACCGCGCTATGGCTGTCTTGGCGGATTCGTGGTCCTCACGGTGCAACAACGCCAGGCCGAGCATGTAATGTGAGATGGCCGTATCTGGGGCAAGCGCAACGGCCCGCTCAAGTACGGTAATTTCCGCCTCGGAATCCTCCTCGGCAGCGACGATTTTCGATAGTAGCAGCAGTGCCGGAAGGTGCTCCGGGTGCCGGTCAAGCACCCAACGAGCCGACTGTTGTGCCTTGAGGTAATCACCATCTAGATGGTACGCAGCAGCCAGCGCACAGTAAATTTCAGCAGTGGGCGCACGCTCGCCCATAGCCTCGAGGGTTGGAATTGATGCCTGCGTATCCCCCACCAAAATTTGCGCCCGAGCAAGCCATTCCGTTGTGATATCCATTGATACACCCAATTGCCCCGCGCGTTCCAGTGCATTTGCAATCAGTTTGCGTTCGCGGTCAGGATGCGAATCCTCCGCCTCGTACAAGCGGCGCAGCTCAGCCGCGCGGACAAGCGCCTTGGCGATAGAGAATTGCGTCGCGCCATCTGTTTCGTTGGAGACAACCACGCGCTTAAAGGAGTTGATCGCCTCAGCGCGGCGCTCGCATTGTAATAACACAATCCCGGCATTTCCTAGCACCGCCATGTCCGACGGAGCAGCAGCGAGTGCGCGGTCAGCTTCATTTGCAGCCGCAGTGCGATCGCCCGAGTTTGCCAAGGCACGCGCCATCATAGCGCGGTAAATTCCCTGTTCCGGAGCAAGGGCAACCGCTTGTCGGAATGCAAACAAAGCGCTCTCGTTCTGGCTAAGCTGGCGGCAAATAATCCCTATGCGATAGGCCAATGGGGCCGAATCCAGAGAATGTTGTGCAAGATTCTCTACGTGGTGGCGCGCGCGGTTCTCCTCCCCAAGCGCAATGGCTGCTTCCGCAGCCCCTAGAAGAGCCTCTGCGTCCCCATGATCTGCACGAATTGCGTTTTCATATGCCTTACTTGCCTCGTCCAAGCGTCCCTGGCGAAGGAGTGCTTGGCCGACTTTTTTCTGCAGCGAAGCATCGTGGGGATCTTCGAGTAGCACTTTCTGCCAGAGTGCAATGGCCTGCGGCTCCTGCTGCTGGGCGACCAGTGCGTCACCCGCGCGGCCCAGATTGGCAAAGCGCCGAGGACAGGTTCCTTCCACTGTTGCGCCTTCAACTGTTTGGGTTTGCAGCGCATCGGCTGCGCGCATGAAGGTGCTATGCGCAGCTTGGAAATTCTCTGCCTGAAATTGAGCATCTGCTAACGCCTCGAGCACGGCTGGATTATCCGGATCAATTTCAGATGCACGACTAAATGCGGAAAGCGCACCTGATGCATCCCCAAGTGCGCTCTGGTATCTCCCAAGTTGGTGATAGAAATCCTCGTTATGGCTGTCGTTGTCGATAGCGGTGCTAATTGAATCCCGAGCTTCCTCCCAGCGCTGTTCGCTAGAGTAAACGCCAGCGAGCTGCGAGTATACTTCCGCATTTTCGGGCTCGAGAGCAACGGCCCTATGGAGGAGCTCAATAGAATGTTGGCGGTCGCCCGTATTCGTCGAAGCCAGGGCGGCTTGTTTGAGGGCAGACACATCGTCTGGGGCAAGTAAAACGACCCTTTCTAGCACCGGCAACGCATCCTCCCACATGTCCGCTTGTGTGTACGCCAATGCGGCTGTCTTCTGTAGTGTGAGGTCATCAGGGTTGTTCTCCGCTGCGGGCGCGATTGCCGCAATTGCCGCCTCGGTCTCACCTAGCTCTAGACAGCAGGTTCCGATCCGTGTGACGAGCTCATTGTTCTCCGGCTGCAAGCGGATAGCGCGTTGATACACATCTAGCGCTGCCTGCCAGTCTTCTGCCTGCTCAAGCGTGCTAGCGTACGCACACAACGTCGATGCCTCAGCGTCATCATCATTAGCGACAGTCTCCAAGTTAGAACGGGCAAGATCGAATTTGTTCAATTCTAGCGCTAGCGCGCCCGTTTGCGCAGCGAGTTCCTTAGATTGCAGTCCGGATGCCTGCGCGCGCTGTAAGGCCTCTAGCGCCGCGGCCGCGTCTCCAGCCCCTTGTTGTGCCTGGCCAAGAGCATGCCAAACAGACGCATCAGCGGGAAGATGTTCCGCCGCGCGTTTGAGTACTTTCGCAGCACTAGTGTGGTCACCCTCCGCAAGCAGTGCTTCCCCCAGCTGAAAGTGAATACCCCCATCCGTAGGGCGTAGGGCACTCGCCTGCCTCAGCGAATCTATGGCAGCGCTAGCTTCTTTCCCCTGAAATTGAAGCCGAGCGATGTCAGTGAGAAGCACCGCTTTGTTATCCTGATCGTCAGAGCCGACATTCTGTAAGCCGGTCTCGAGCGCGCTCCGTGCCCGGTCTAATTCCCCGCGATTTTTGTGGAAGGCCGCAATCGCACGCCACGGTTCCGAACACTGCGGGGCAAGTTGAGTTGCCTTCTGGAAATGCTGGCCAGCCGCTTCGTGCTCTCCCAGAGCAATCATTGATTGAGCCAAAAGAGCATGAATCTCCCCCATAGTCGCACGCTCCGAGCTAGTGGCGTTGCTGTCAATTTGATGGACATCGAGTAGCTTCGAACAAACCTCGCGTGTCCTTGTGGGATCGCCGCCATTGAGAGCGCAGCGCCCCAGACCGATATGGTTGTAGGTGTGGTCTGGAAGTAGCTCTACGGATCTGCCCCAGTGTGCTAGCGCGCCTTCATAGTCAGGCGCCATCACAGCATCATGCGCCTCAAGCGCGCGTGCCATAGCGACATGGTTATCCGCACCGTCTGTCTTCAGCGCCATAGCCTGGAAAGCGACCTCACGAGCATCCTGTATGCGTCCCGACGCCAGAAGTTCGCACGACTGCCGCAAGAGCAATCTCTCTGGGGATTGCGTTAGTAAGACAGCCTTTTCAAGCGCAGCAGCGGCCTCTTCATGCGCACCGCCGACGCTAAGAATAACTGCGCATTGGTCTAGTTGAGTTACGCTGTCTGCACCCGAAATGCACCTAGAAACCGTCTGTATAGCCAGCTCCACATCTCCGATGGCTAATTGCGCCTGCGCCAACGCTAGCTGGCCGCGAGACGATTTATCCTCAACGCGACCGAGAACATCTAACGCATCTGCAGGTTGCCCTAACATTGTTCTAGCCTCTGCAGCGCCAATGCATGCTTCACGATCGTCCACGCCAAACCGCTCAGCCTGTTCAAATGCAGCCAGGGCACTTACTGCGTCTCCCGCGGCGAGTGCAGCCTCTCCAAGGCGGAGCGCCACGCCTGATGTCAGGGATTGCGCAGCTTGTAGCGCATCTGAGAGTTCGGCCCGTGCATCTCCCTGTACGCTTTCGAGCGCCAGTAGACCAGCTTCTGTTGCTTCCGCCACGGCGTGGGCCATGACCGGTAGTTCACCCCCATTGATAGGGGCGGGTTGCATCACTTCGCTTATATGGGAGCCGACAACCGGCCGCAATTCGTGAGCGCCGCGTACCCGTAACGCCCGAGCAAGCCACAGCTGTGCACGCGGCGTCAAACTGGCCGCCGTGCGTTCCACGAGCGCGAGTAATTCCTCCGCAGTTTCGTTTGCCTGCCAAATATGCACGACCATTTCTGCTACTTCAGCCGCTCCAGCTTCGAGCAATTCTGATCCGAGTGGATCGTCTTTCGGGAGCATGCCGTAGAGGCAAGTTAGTGGCAAGCGCCAAAGCGATGGGGCTGCTGCAGCGGCCTGCACCACTCGTGCATGGCTACCCTCATTCTGCGTTAACTCTTTCTGCAATGCCACGGCCGCAGCCGCAGCGTTAATTAGTGGATCGTTAATTGGTGAGTCCCTAGTTTGCTCATCATTAGAGAACAGTACCACGCGCGCATCGTTCAGGCGCTCTCTACCTTCGGTGGTATCTGTGAGCCAGCGGTGTGCATCTGGCGATGCCTTCGGCTCGAGGACAGCTAGCGCTTCCAATCCAATGACAACTGGCCGCCAATTTTCCGCATTGGCGGCGTTACCACGCTTCACTAGGGTAGAGAGAACACCAGGCCGTTGACAAACCGCCATCGAAGCCGGTTCCGCGCGCAAACGGCGGTTTATCTCCGACCAGGCGGATTCAGGCAGCGCGGACGATATTTCGCGGGCTACCTGATACGCACTGAGCATCAGGTATATCTATCGCACGACCCAGTAGGCTGCCAACATGAAGAACAAGCCGACTAGCACCAAAAACGCACCCACGCCTGCCGATGTACGAACCAACTGGTTCACGGCGTTAAGCAGCTGCGTCGCTGTCTGGCCGACCACACTAACATTTTCGCGCAATCCTTTCTGACCTATGCGCGCAGACTGCGTGGCCAGGGCTCTGGCGGCAGGAGTGAACTCGCGAGCAAGCAGTTTGCGCAATCCAGACATAAGAAAGACTACTCCAAACAGCAATTGCAGTCCCGCGATTATCAGGCGCATGTCTTCTGCATTGAAGAACATTGGTTTAACCTTGATATTCTTGCCAACCGTATGTACACGTGATGCAAGAAGCATGCCACGAGGCCTTCTTGCCGCTCTGCGGGTTACCTGGAATAATTGCTCAAATTTTGGTGGGTTGGCGGATTTCTTCGGGCAAATGAGCGAGGTCAATCTCGGCGCCATCACAGAGTAAAAGCGCGCGTTCTATTGTGTTGCGCAGCTCACGGATGTTTCCGGGCCACATATAGGATACCAGGGCGTTCATCACGCGTGGGCGCACACCGGTAACGTTCTTACCGTAATCCTGAGCAATCTTTCTGATGAAGGCGCCAGTTAACGCAGAGACATCCTCCAAACGTTCGCGCAACGGTGGCATCTTGATTTCGACCACTTTCAGGCGCCAGTATAAATCTTCTCGGAAGTCACCTTCCTCCACCATTTGTGTAATGTCTCGATTCGTCGCAGTAATTAGGCGAATATCAATCGTAATTTCTTTAGTTCCACCAACGCGGCGAATGACCCGTTCTTCCAGCGCCAGCAAAAGTTTCGCCTGCAATTCCGCCTTCATCGTGGATATCTCGTCCAGGAAGAAGGTGCTCCCGTCAGCTACTTCCATCAGACCCAGTTTGCGTTTGTTTCCCGCACCGGTAAATGCATTAGCCTCGTGACCGAAAAGCTCGCTTTCCAGCATTTGGTCAGATATAGCGGCGCAATTAATGGTGACGCAGGGTTTGTTGGCGCGTGGACTCTGCGCATGCAACAAAGCCGCCACCAGGCTTTTCCCAGTGCCGGTTTCACCTGTGAGCAACACGTTTGCCGGGGTCGGTCCGACGCGTTCAATTAGGTCATTGACTTCATCCATCACGGCCGCAGAGCTCTCGACCCAGTACTTCCCCGAGCTGCGTTCACGACGTAAAAGCGCTAGCTCCCTATGTAATGCGACGTGTTCGTCGGCATGCCCCAAAGAGCGAAGCAGTCGCGCCGTGTCGATTGGTTTAGCCATGAAGTCAAAGGCCCCGTTCTGCATGGCCTCGACGGCCATGTCAATATCCCCATATCCAGTGGCCATTATTACGGGTAGACCGGGCTGTTCCGAAACAATACGGTCGAGCAAGGTAAAACCGTTTCCATCCGGCAGTTTGACATCCAGTAGCACCACATCCGCGGCGGCCTGATCCAAAATCTTGTGCGCTGTTGCAATCGTTTCAGCCTCTACAGTTTCATAGCCTTGTTTACTTAAAATCTTGGCGATAAAATTTCGCGGCGTGGGTTCGTCTTCAACAATCAGAACTGTGGTCATTTCAATTACGCCCGGGACGGAGCTGCCGGCAGTACAACTGTAAACACGCTACCAATGGTCGGCCAGCTCTGCGCAGAAAGTGTGCCGCGATGGGCATTCACAATGCGCTGAGATATTGCTAGTCCTAGACCGGTGCCCTTGTGCTTCGTAGTGTAAAACGGATTAAACACGCGCTCCAACACATCCGGAGACATGCCGGGGCCGGTGTCCCCAATGTTTATTTGCACATGATTCCCGCGCAGCTCGGCCTGGGGCCGGGCAGGTTGCACAGCCACTGTAACCGCACCGCCATCTGCCTCCATGGCGTGCATAGCATTAGTTAGTAGATTGGTGAACACTTGCTCTATCTGATTCGTGTCTGCCAGCGCGAGCGGCGTGTCTTCATCAATCTCTACATCGATACTTATATCTCTGCTTTGCAAGCGCTCCCGCCAGCGCTCAGCAAGTGCTATAACGACATTGCCGAGTTCCGTCGGTTCTATCACAAGCTCAGTGGGCTTGACGATGAGAAGAATGTCCTGCAATAGACGGCTTATGCGCGTGGCTTCGTCCAGAATTGATTCAACCGAATCCTGCAGCCCTTCTTCCGACACAAGTTGCATTTGCAGGTACTGTAACCCAGTCGTAATGCCATTCAGAGGATTTCGAATTTCGTGCGCGAAAATGGCAGATAAATCTCCGAGGAAGGCGCGTTGCTCAAGGTGCTGCGTTTTAGCTTCCATCGCCTTGCGCTCGGAGTGATCACTAATTATTATCAGACCGCCTGTATGTCCTTCGTCACGACCGTGAATAGGCACGGCACGCAGCAGCACATGGACTTCCTGACCATCTCTACGCACTAGTGTTATATCAGTGCCACCATAATCTTCGCCCTTGCGCACCGCGGCTAGCACCGCCCTTGCAACCGGTTGGTCACCAACCAGAACATCGCGTAAATGCATTGCCGCCACTTCCGCCTGTTTGTAGCCCAGCAATCGCTCTGCGGGCGCATTAATACGCTCAATTTCTCCGGATGGGTTAACTGTAACAACACCATCTCCTGTGGCCTGGAGCAAAGCCTGCCAACGCTGTTCCATCGTGTCTTCATACAACGTATGCGCCTGAGCGGCCTGTATCCGTCCCTGCATCTGAATAAGCAATGAGAGGGTGCGAGCTGCCGGCTCCATACGTGCCGACCCTAGCGGCGCGGAAAGATTGCCTGAGCGATAGAACGTCGCCAGGATGCCACTGGATCCAATTCGATCGCCCAGAGGATGAGCCAACAATAGCTCGTGTCCGTGGTCACGCGCTGTCCTGGAAAGAACGGATGTGACCGGGTTGCCCGCGCGCCATTCGAAAAGCGCGGGCCCCACGGATGCGTCCGTGGCTTCTAGGGATTCCGGAAACTCGCCATCACCGTTTGGGGCCAGAAGTGCGAACCCCGGTTGAGCGGTGGCTGAATAGAGCGCCACCTCATCTGCCTCCAGAAAAGCACGGCATAGCGGCAGGGTGTCGGCAAGGGCAGCGGTGGAGGGGGCTTGCAACATTCCGATAAGTGCGGCCAGCGCGTGTAGCGGGCGTTCGCCCTCCCCGGAAGATATGCTTGCGCCCTCGAGTATGACGTGTGTATCCGGCACTAGCAGGAGCAAAAGCAGTTCCGCGCATTCGCTTCCCCGCGTCGCGCGCAGTTTCACCTGCACGGTCTCGCCTGCATACGTGCATAACGGCACCTCCGCAAAGTGCCGGGTAACCCCTTGCCCCATCATGCTTAAACCCTGCAGCACATCTATTTCAGTTTCAGTCGAGATTAATTCAGACAGAACTAACGCGCATAGCTCCTGGCGGGAATACCCGGTAAGTTGCATTGCCTTCAGGTTTGCGCCACAGATTTCAAGGCTGGGAAGCGTTACAAACAAGACCGCCTGCTCTATGTTTTCCGACAGCAGGCGATATCTTTCATCACTCCGCGCATTGGAAAGTCCCGAAAGGAGCGAGAGGGACCTTCCAATGCGGGTAACCGCCATCAGGCAGCTCGAGGCAGCTGCCGTGCACGCAAATTAGCGGGCAATATCCCAAGCATGGAGCGGTATTTTGCTACAGTGCGCCGGGCTACCTTGTAGCCGTAATCCACTAACTTGGTGGCAATCTGATCATCGGTCATGGCTGAGTCCTCATGCTCGACTATTTTACGTACGGCTGCACGCACTGCAAGAGACCGGTCGAAGAATCGCGCCAGGGGAATGATACGTCCGCTGGGCAGGCAAATAGTTTTGCTAGAGACCGCGCGCGAAATCGTTGATTCGTGTAGATCCAACTCCTCCGCCAACTCGGCGCGCGTCATCGGAATCAAATCAGAATCACCACCGAGAATAAAAGCGGGTTGCCGCTTGACTATAACCCTCACGATGCGACGCATGGCGTTGTCGCGTTGCCGCATGCATTTCACAAAAAGCGCAGCACGCTCTAAATACAATGCCCATTCATCCTTTTTCTCAGGCTCTTCGATTTGCTTTACCATTGCACGAACAGATGGATTCACGCGCAGCCAGCCACGCGCTGACGTGAACACCTGTACCACCAGTGGTCCATCCGTAGAGTGTGGATTCATGTTAACCTCCACGTCCGGCCGGAAATAACGTCCGCTCGTAGTCTCGCTGTTGGCCCAATGAGCCTGAGAGGGATAAGGCGACAGATTGCGCTTGATGAACTGGGCCGCTTCCTGTACTGTCTCAAAAGAAACCTTTCGCTTCCTGGCTATGGTGGTAAAATCACGCCGCCCGAGTTGCTCCCAGAATTCCGTCAACAGCGCGTGTGCAAGCGGGTGTCCTTGCCCTTCCTTTTCAAGCATTTCCAGCTGCGTAAGCAGGCATTCAATCACGTTCTCAGAACCCACTCCAATTGGATGAGCGCGTTTCAGCATCTCCAATACGCGGTTAACAGTGCTCAGCCTCGTGCGGAGGTACACCGCAATTTCGGCGGGATGTTCGAGCCGAAATCCGTGCTCATCCAGGCGCGCCAAAATATATTCGGCCACCGCGCGTTCCTTCCCATCTAGGGATGGTGCCACCTGTTTAAGTACGTGATCCGCAAGGGTTTCAGGAGTGCGCAGACTGTTGTCGGGAGAATAATATTCTTCGCCATCAGAAGGTTGGTAGTTGGTGATAGTACGTGGGGCTACATACACGATCGGTCCGTTCTCATTCTGCCGGTTGAAGCAGACTTGGCATGGTACCGACGGAATGACCCGTTTGCAATCCGGACAACGAAACTCATCCACCATTTCAAGCGCAGGATTATCGTTTATTTCAGATGCTAGTTCCGAGTCAAGTTCCGTACATGTTTGCTCCAGCAACTGCATGGTGCGCGTTAAATGCGCAGCCGGCATTTGCCTTTGGCTCGTCGACTGCACCTGTGTGGTAATTGTACTTGGCATAGTGGGCCTCTCGTGTTCCAGACATGAGTTTAGCAGTTCATAATGATAGATGCAAGAAGCGTGCCACTACTCAAATAGAAGAGCCAGTGATAGAATTATGTTATGTGTTCAACCTTGGAGGTGATCGGGGGCGGGCTGGCTGGCAGCGAGGCCGCTTGGCAGGCAGCTGAGAGGGGGTTGGAGGTAACGCTGCATGAAATGCGACCGTTGAAGCAGACGGGTGCCCACACCGGTGCGTTGCTTTCCGAGCTAGTTTGTTCGAATTCTCTCGGTTCCAATCTGCCTGACCGCGCATCTGGGCTCCTCAAAGAGGAGCTCCGAAGGTTAGGTTCACTGTTGATTGAGTGCGCCGATGCCACCTCGCTTCCTGCGGGTGGGGCTCTGGCCGTGGATAGGGAAGCTTTCTCCCGGAGGGTCACCGAGAAAATAGAGGCACACCCCCACATCCGGGTTATACGTAAAGAGCAGTTATATGTACCAACAGAAACTTGTGTAGTGGCCAGCGGGCCGCTTACCTCTGCGGCACTCAGCAGCAACATCCACAAGATTCTGGGAACCGATCAACTTTTCTTTTATGACGCACTGTCACCTATCGTGTATGCAGACAGCATTGATATGAACATAGCATTCCGCGCGTCGCGTTACCAGCGCGGCAACACAGAATCAGGAGATTACATAAACTGCCCGTTGGATAAGGCGCAGTACTACGCGTTCGTGAAAGACCTGCTAGATGCGGATCGGATTCCGTTGCGCGCGTTTGAACAAGACATCAACTCCGGCGTTTGCGCCGGCGCGGATAGATATTTTGAGGGCTGCCTACCGGTGGAGATTCTGGCTGCTCGAGGGCAAGATGCTCTGGCTTACGGCCCGATGCGTCCTGTGGGACTACACGACCCGCGGTCCAGTCGGCGGCCCCATGCAGTGGTGCAGCTTCGCCAGGACAATCTGGCGGGCACTCTCTATAATCTGGTTGGCTTTCAGACCAATCTGAAGTGGCCGGAGCAACGGCGTGTGCTACGCGGGCTGCCGGGTCTGGGAAACGCTCGCTTCGCGCGGTACGGCATGATGCACCGTAACACTTTTATCAACGCGCCCGCCTCGTTACTACCGACGATGCAAGCGCGTGTGCGCGCGGACTTATTTTTCGCCGGTCAAATAACCGGGGTGGAGGGATACGTTGGCAATGTGGCCACCGGGTTGCTGGCTGGTATAAACGCCGCCCTGATGCTCTCCGGAGAACCGGTTATGACGTTTCCAAGAAGCACAATGGCCGGGGCTCTTTGCCACTATGTGACTCACGCCGAGCAGAAAACCTTTCAGCCAATGAAGGCAAATTTCGGACTGATGCCGGAGCTAGACCCGCCACCGGAAGGAAGAACAAAATGGTCGAAGCGTGAACGCTACAGTCGCTACTCCAACAGGGCGCTGCAGACACTGGAACAACTGATTACCCTGCTGCCGGTTCCACTGGCAGAGAGCACTGATTCACCGTAATCCAACGATCGTCTCCTCCGCGAGATGATCCACGACTGCGTATAACGCGTGTTCATCGCTGGCGCCGTCGCACAGCGCACGCTCGTATACGCTCTTTTACTTCTGTACGCTGGTACCACGGCGCACAATCTCGTGGATATCTTCGACTTCGGCTCTGCCATCTAGTTCGTCGATGACATCACTACAAAGATCCACCAGTTCATCTGTCAAAGCCGAAAATTCCACTCTGCCTCCAACCCGAAATCAATTAGTTTAACCTCGGTACCATAGCGTATGGCGCGCCACTTGTTCTCCATAACATGATGCTGCCGGTAGATGTGCCAACTTTGATTGCTTCGCCGCAGTTGTATCAGAAGCGGCACTATAGCCTAAATAAGCGCTGCCACTGATACGGCATCCTCCATGCGAGTGCGAATATCAGCTATGCGCACCTCCAAAGTCCCGAACTGTGGATGCGGACGTACATCCCACCAGATCGTGGTCGCATCCGGTTTACCGCCGGCCTCTCCACTGAGTGAGCCCACGTTGCCAAGAATGTCAACGAACTGCTGATATTCGTTGAAAGACTGGAACACCACAGGAATGCCGGTGCGCGGGAGCATTTCGAAAACCACACTACGATCGGATGTCAATCCTGGGTCAAGACCCTGCCAGAAAGATGAGCTGGTGCTGAGAGCGATAACGTGCGGAAGGAGATAACGCAACTGGTTCATTACTTCTATCATCAGATCCCGGGAGCTGGGCGCGTCCCCGAAGCCAACGTGCACGTGCATCCCAAACACGAGCAGCTGCTGCGCGACCCCGCGGAAGTCGTCCAATAACCGCTGGTAACGGTCACCATCCATTATGTCCTGCTCTGTCCAATGAGCGAAAGGATGTGTGCTTGCCGCCAGAATAATTAACCCATCTCTCTAGGCAAGTTCGCACACCATACGGCGCATGCGCTTTAGTTCCCCATGTAACTCCTGCACATCCGCACAAATATGGCTGGACATTTCCGCTTGGCTTGCCATAAACCCCGGCTCCATCCGCTGGTCGGCAGTACCCGTTGGCCACTCTGCAGTAAATGCTGCATGTACGAGTGCAATTCACGAGTTTCCGGATGTCCAATCTGGTACTCCTCCTCAATATTTAGTGTTAGCGGAATTTCGTTAAACAATTTCAAGACCTCCATTCGCGCTTACTAAACTGTTCATCACCATTACATAAAAATCTGTAATTCCCACCGGTGCGGTAGAATAGCGCCAATGCCCAACACGTCATTACCAACTGCGGGACCCAGACAGCGCGCGTTGCTGGTGGGGGTGGAACTTCGTCCTAACACACAGCAGCTGCCTGTACAGGATTCACTCGACGAGCTGGAACAGCTGGCCAACACAGCCGGTTTAGCGGTGGTTGAAAGACTTACGCAACGGCTCGATAAACCCAACGCGGCCACGTATATTGGCTCCGGGAAGGTAATCGAATTAGTTGATCTCATAGTGGAAACTGCCGCCGATTTGGTGATTTTCGATGTCGAACTTTCGCCACGTCACCAACGCGAACTAGAACGGTATCTCGGCCAGCGTGCACAGCTGCTTGATCGATCAGCATTAATTCTCGATATTTTCGCGCGCCATGCCCATACGCGCGATGGCGCGCTGCAAGTAGAACTTGCCCAATACGAATACCGACTGCCACGCCTGACACGGCAGTGGACTCATCTCGCTCGCCAGGCCGGAGGCGCATCCGGACGCACAGGATCCGTCGGCGGCGTCGGCCTGCGCGGCCCCGGTGAAACTCAGTTGGAGGTTGACCGCCGGGAGATTACACGCCGTATCTCCCATCTGAAGGCCGAGCTACAAAAAGTGAGGGAGCACCGTGGCCGTCACCGGCAACAACGTAGACGCTCCCGCGTACCGGTGGTTGCTCTGGTTGGCTACACAAATGCTGGGAAATCCACACTGCTGCGGGCGCTCACCGATGCTGACGTCTTGGTAGCAGACCTGCTTTTCGCCACCCTCGATCCAACCACGCGCCGCGTTGAGCCATCTGGAGGGCATGCTTTTTTGCTCACTGATACAGTTGGATTCATTCAAAATTTACCCGCTAATCTGGTCGCCGCTTTCCGTGCTACGCTTGAGGAGATCGCGGAGGCTGACCTGCTCCTCCACGTGATTGATGCCGCACATCCCCATGCATCGGTGCAGGCCCGGGTTGTACTGGACACACTCGCGGAAATTGGTGTTGGAGAAACGACCGTCATCACGGCGTTTAACAAGATTGACCGGCTCGCCGCTGGTAACCTGCCATTATCCCTGACCTCGGCGTTCCCCGACGGAGTCGCCGTGTCCGCGCTTTCGCGCAGCGGACTTGAGGAGCTGCACGCTTCTATCCAGGCAGTCTGGAAAAATTCTATGGTTGAAATAACCGTGGTATTGCCCTACACTGACGGGGATTTGATTTCCATGTTTTATCGACATGCGCTAGTAAGTGCGGTTGACCACAATCCGAGCGGAGTTCGCCTGAGAGGGGAACTTCCAAAGCGCATAGCTACGCGTTTCAGAGAGTACGCAGCAAAAAGTAAAACGCCGCCCCGCACACCGCCGTAAAGGCAACGTACTTGACCGTACGGAATACGAAGCGACCGACGCATAATAGTACCCCGATAGCCACTAGTGGAGCGATCACCAGCATTACGCTGGGTGGAGTAGCATCAAGATAAGTGCGCTTGACGATAGCTTGCTCTACTAGGTTGAGAATGTTTATCCAAAGCATCTCTACGAAATGCATAACATCCTCGATGTCTGCAATTTTGATGCCAGTGCCAAAACCCGTCGGCCTGGCAGTCAGGACTGCACGGGCAACTTTCTTGCACCACGGCGCGTGTGGCAACGACCACGCTACGCATAAAACAGATTGTCGCTGCGTTAGGACTGGTTGTGATGCTATCGCAAAGCTTACATCCGTCAGATGTCGCGGCAGCAGCTTGTAATTATGGCGGCCGCTACACACTAGAGTGGGGCGATACGCTAGCACTTATCGCACGCCGCATCGGAACCACATATTCCGTGTTGTCCACTCTGAATGGCATCCGCAATCCGAACCTTATCTTCGCCGGGCAAAGCATCGCACTGCCGTCTGGAGGACACTGCGACCAATCCGCTGCCGAAGTGAGGACGCACATAGTGCAACGAGGGGAAACACTCTGGCGCATTGCTGCCCGCTACGACAGCTCTGTGCAGACTCTGGTCGGAAGAAACGGACTGCGCAACCCTGGGATGATTTACGTGGGTCAGCGCATTTCGATTCCCGGACGGGATGCTAGCAATCCTGACTCAGTTTTCGCTCCGCTGCGACTTAGCACAGAAACTCCAGAACAGGGTCGCACACTCATTCTCGTCCTACCGTTTGGTCCGATAACCAGCATATCCGGCAAGTTCGGAGCGAATGATATACTCTTCTTTCGTGAGGGTGACAACTTGCTCGGTTTCGTCGGGATTGATGCACTCACGGCTCCAGGAATTTACCAGTTGACGCTGAATGCCAATGACGCTACAGGCGAGTCACATCTTTTTTCGCGTCTACTGACACTCCGCGACGGAGGCTACCAGTACGAGAATATCATTCTCAGTGCTACCGCCACGAGTCTTTTGAGCGACCCCACCGTGACAGCCAACGAGCTTCAGTTGATGGCAAACACGGTTGAGCCGGTGACGGCAGCGCGCTACTGGCAGGGCGCCTTCCAGCGCGCATCAGTCGGGGGAATCACATCTGATTTTGGTACGCGGCGAAGCTATAACGGCGGTGGCTACAATTCATATCACGGCGGGGTAGATTTTTCCGCGCACAGCGGAACCGAGGTTCGCGCGCCAGCGTCCGGCAGGGTGATGCTTGCGCGACATCTGCATGTTCGCGGAAACACCACTATCATCGATCACGGTCTTGGCCTTTATTCGGTACTACTGCACCAGGATGCGATTTACGTCAGTGTCGGTGACGAGGTGACGGCCGGGCAACACATAGGTAAAATTGGATCTACCGGGTTAGTGACCGGCCCGCACCTGCACTGGGAAATGTATCTACTAGGGGTGAAGGTTGACCCACTGCAGTGGACGCAGTTGACGCTGCCTTAGAGCGTCTCAGCTCCGCTGTGACGCGTTCGGGAAAAGCTGCATTGCGCGCTGAAGCCTTTCCATATTTCTGAGAGTCATTTCCAAATCTCCGTTGTCGCAATGGGCGATATCCCAGGAGCAAGCTATGCTTGCTGACCAGTTTGGAAATACGTACTCGGGAGGCACGGCTAACTACAACGTGATCACCTGGTCAGGAGGATTTCCAGATAGTGCGGAATACAGATCGGGGAAACATCCAACTTGTACCCCTTCGACCGTGTTGATTGGGACACATTGTGCTGGTTCTGTTATACCGTGTCCATCAGGAGAACACCACCGGGGACTTCCTTCAGCAAGGTTACGGGACAGGGCACACATGTCACACATCATCAGTAGCATCTCCTGCCGCCTCGCTATTGTGGCCAACCTTTCTCCGAATGGGTCACCCTTACGCAAAATAAGTGCGTTGTCATCAAAGAAAAACATACCGACGACCTCTACTCCGTGTGTGCCAGACTCGAGTTGTGGCAAGATCATCCGGGCCAACTTGTAGCTGGAAGCGTGCGGATTAGCAAGAACGTAAGCAACCTTCATGTAATTTACCCCTCGTTGTTCATGTTGATTTCGTTATTTATTCTAGACGACTGTAGCAACACCGGCCAATAAATCCAACGCCAGCGCAAGTATTCCATCGTAGATTGTGTTAAGAGTGGATACAGGCCATCTACTGATGAACCGTTTGTTTCGCGAGCGTCATCTATACGAGATATATACAGCAATCACAATGTCAGGAACGCGCGACCACGCTTTTATGACATTAATATTATAATAAGCTCCCTCGCTATCAAGAAACCCAAATGGAGAAGTGCTAATAGAACTCCCAGCACCAATCCGCTTTATGACCACAGGATAAGACTAACCGCTATTCTCATCGGTCCAATGTCATCTGCTCGAAATCCTGGGTATTTACTGATGATCCGTTACCTAAACGTTCTATCTCGGTTAGATATATCGTTACGTCTGAGCACGTCACCTCGGCTCCACATACGGGACAGCGGGAATGACAATGATCACCATGATATAGCAGCCCACAACGGTCACATTCAACTACTACCCTTGCCATGTCTCTATCTATTGTCTCACCTTTCTAGTTTAGGGATATAGATGTAAATATTCAAACTAAAAGCCACCATTAAGTTGGGCGGTATAGTGATGGCGTACAGATTACAGACTGTACAGGAGCAATATACGAACCTGGGGGATTATATGTAGTAAATACTGATTTTACAAAAGCGGTCGCCGCATGTGTCGAGAGAACCACAGGGGGCAAGCATAGTCTGGCGGTAAAAAGGCGATTAGGACTGCGAGTAGAAATCGAAAGCCAAGACCGCGCAACGTATCTGGCCGCCACATCTTATTTTACTGATAATATTGTAGTAATCATTAACACTACGCCTGTAATGTTCTAACCAAGCTAATACGATTGGAGACCGGAGAAAATGAACACACCGATAATACTTGCGATCTCAGCACTTTTTCTTGGGGGTTTGATGAAATTCTTTTGGCAGATGGGTATGGAAAACAGAGTGGATATCCCCAGTTTTTTTGTTGTTGATGCATTTTTTATGTTCTTATGCGCAATGGTCCTAATTGTTGTGCAAAAGCAGCAGTTTACTTTGTCTCCACGAATGGCAATAATAGCGGCACTGGGCGGCATTTTTGGTGCTGCATCTATCATTACCATAATGCGTGCGATTAAATCTGGTGGAGAGGGCAGTATAGTCTATCCGATAGTATCGCTCGAAACCGCAGTAGCAGTGATCTTAGCTTTTCTGGTATTTCGTGAACCAATGACAGTTACAAAAATAGTAGGGTTAGGATTGGGTGTTACTTCAATAATAGTGCTTTCCCGGTAAATTTACCTGCAACTGGCTGCGGACCTAGTATGTGTACTCAAGTGTCGTTCGCGACGCAGTCAACAACGTCCTTGTGGTGAACCTTGACGTAAGAATTGCAGATTGTTCGGACAACCAGCGCAGCTACGCTATACTAATTTCAATGCAAATAATTTATGTGAAAAGACAGGGAAGGATCATGTTATGAAAAATGGTTATCACTTTATCAAAGAAATTAGGGAGCAACCGCACACAATTCGGGATAGCCTAGCACATGCTGATAGCAACCTGAAGGATATTGCGGAGCGATATTTTGACAAAATTGATCGCGTCATTATGGTCGGGTGCGGAGATCCTTACATACTTGGAATAGGTGCTACTTACGCATTTGAGGGATTGGCGCGTTTGCCCTCCGAGTCGATAGAAGCCGCTGAATTCGCAGGTTATCGCCACGATTTGATTGATGAGCGCACCCTGGTTATCCTCATCTCATCATCTGGAAAAACTGTAAAAGTGATCGATGCTGCCCGTATTGCCGCAGCAAGAGGAGCTCCCAGATTTGCCCTAACCAATCTAAACCCTAGCCCGATCACGGATGAAACAAATGAGATTATCCATACCCAAGCCGGTTGGTCCGACTCCTTTCCCACCAAACAGACCACAGCCGCTTTAGCTAATCTGTACGCGCTAGCCATACATCTCGGTAAAGCGAGAAGTACACTCACGTACACGGAAGTTGCAACGATAAGAGAAGAGTTGTACAGAGGTGTGCCACACGCAATTGAGGAGGCTCTGGCCTTAGCTCCCCAAATGGACAAACTAGCCCAAGGGCTTCTGAAGGCTCCCATTTATACGTTCATTGGATCTGGTCCAAACTGGGCAACGGCACAGTTGGCGGCGGCCAAAATGAAGGAGACTAGTCAAAGTCGTTCTGAGGCCACAAATCTGGAAGAATACGCTCACTTACACAGCCTTTCGCTGCGGAAAGATGACCCTGTTTTCGTTTTGGCTCGCACTGGTGAGTATGGGATTCGTGATCGTTTGATCTGCCAACATATCCGCAGTAATGGAGGACAACTTGTTGTCATAGGGGCATACAAGGATCAAGAACTCTGGGAAGATCTTGATGTCAACTACGTTGCCGTGCCCAATCATAGAGAGATATTCGGGCCGCTGGTAGCTTGGATTCCGCTTCAGCTCTTTGCGTATTTCACAGCCATCGGTAAAGGCCTAAATCCTGACCGACCTCCTGAGCGAGGGCCGATGGATTTCCTCCAAAAGATTATTTATACAAGCATGCTCGATGGGTGGTTTGATCGGTAGGGTCATATACCAAATCATGTTAGACAGTGAACCATTTGATGTGCTGGCCTTCGGCTCTGTAACGCATGAATTACTTGCGTGGGTCGATAGATATCCCGGCGCAAGCGACGGCATCCACACCAATAAGCTTTTGTGGACCGGAGGGGGCATGAGTGGAAACCTAGTACATGCAGTCGCCCGGTTAGGTGGCAGAGCAGCCCTGATCAGTGCGACCGGGGACGACGTCGTTGGCGACAAAATAGTTGGACAATTACATGATGTTGGTGTCAATACCGACTACCTGCTACGACGTCGTAATACTGCATCTCAGGTTACCGTGTTGATGGTAACGCCCGACCTCAAGCGAGCCGGTTTGGTCATCAATCTCCCTCCTGAATTACAGGTGAAATCCGAGGAAGTGCCAGACAGCCTGCTACAGTCCGCTCGAGTATTTTTTACGGACATGGAGCCAGCAGAGGTTGCCATTAATGTCGCGCGGCGCGCTAAGGCTTTCGGTTGTCCGGTAGCTTATGACTTGCAGATGGCGCCTGAGCGCGTGAATTTACCAGGACATGCGAAAAATATAAGGCGGATGTTAGCAACTACGGATTACCTGTTTACGGACGAAGAAAATTTTCTTCTGTGGAGCAACTGCTCTGATGTATCGAAGGCCATTGCTAATGTATTAGCGGAGTACCCCCATATAACCATACTGATTACCCAAGGATCTACAGGCTCCGTACTCGCCACCAAAATGGATATAATTACCATACCAGCTTTGGGTGTCAAAATTGTGGACTCTATCGGGGCAGGTGATGCCTATCATGGAGCGTTCCTCTACACCCACCTAGGGCTCAAATGGCCCATGCGAAAGGCGAGCTTATTTGGTGCAGCAGCAGCAGCTTTGTCGTGTGCCCGGGCTGGAGCACGGGAAGGATTGCCGACGATGAATGAGATTGTCAGTTTTCTGCAACGTGTTGATTATGATTAAATCAGTGGTACAAAATGACCCCATACGCGTATTTGCTGTTCTCGTCCTATGCCATTGCCACCGGAAACTCTAAACGCCGCATTGCTTCCCGTCTGTGATCGACTTCGGCGCTGTTGAGTGGCTTTGATCCAGCATCCGATTATTGGTAAACTATGCCCATGAAATCCAGTCATCCAGTCGTTATCACAATATTGCTGGGTGTGATTGTGTCGGCGTGTACTCCCGCAGCAGCACCAGTGCCAGAAATGGCAGCTGCGGGAGACCCCACTGCTTATCCGACCTATACCCCATATCCTACTTACACTCCAAAACCGTTGGCCACTCTTCCACCACCGTCAGTGAGCACTGAGGTAGCACCTACGACTGAGTTGGATGGTATGACTTGGGAATTTTTCAAAGATCCTGTCACTGGGGTTTCTTTTAGGTATCCCTCCGACTGGAAACGTATTGACGAGCCTCACGCAGTGATATTGGAGGGGGATCCCGGTGCGGTTGTGTTTGAGAGAGTTGATATACCGCATAACGAACTCGAACAGGTGGCAAAAGACATGTTTGAGCTTGATACTCATTACACTGAAATTAGCCGACTCCAGCTGTTTGATCCGGTTGGTTACATGAGCACTGGCCACTTTGAGGATGAGAACGAGCAATATGTTCGATTTCTCTTGGCGTACCCAGAATACGGGCTTATGCATTGGTATGTTAATGCACCCGAACGCAGCTTGTTAGATGAAAAATTGATGATATTTGAAGAGATTCTGGCATCCGTGACGGTACCTGTCACAGGAACAAAGACACAAAATGGTGGAGCCGGTGCCTTGGAGACGGAGTCTCCAGTGGAAATGATCTGGAAGACCCCGACCCTGGAGGTGCTATCAGAGCATCCGGAGATCGACTGCATGAACGCTGTTTTTAGCGTATTTATTGATGTATTCGGGGTCTATGTTGTCGCCCCGCCTTCTGCTCCTCTAGAGCTTGTGACCCACTCTGCAAATGTGCTGGCTCAGTATATCGACAATGACGCTGACGGTGTTCCAGATGACTTGGCGGTTCTTGAACATCTTGTCAGCCATAACTTTGTTGTACCCGTGTGGACTACGGCAACCAGGGAGGCGTTTTGGGAGAACGTACGAGGCACCTATTGCGAAAATAACACGGGGATGGCTGCCAGCATGTATTACGATGAAGACGAGTGGGCCCTGGGTGGCATTAAGACCGCTGGGACTTGGGATGGAAATCTAGAAGAGATCTGGCATGTCGTTTCGGTTGGTTGGTACGCGTCGTATCCTGACTATTTCGGTGACAGTGCGACAGTCTCCTCTATGCTGACTGATGCTATGGATGTGGCTCGC
>CAUZCX010000008.1:0-28575 GCA_963578565.1 Anaerolineae bacterium | reverse complement strand
GTCGGGGCGTTTCGTTTCTACCTTAGAGATGTGCGCGCAGGCCAGGGTGCTAAGTAGGGGCCTGTTCGTAACGACGCGTCTGCTCTATCAGTTCGGCCACGCGCAGCGCCCGCGAGACTGATTCCACTAGCGTATTCATCAGAGTCTCGTCCTCACGCGAGTAACCCATTCCTGAAAGGCGCGGGCCCAGTGCAAGCACACCAGAAAGATCGCGTGTACCCTCGCGTACAATCGTCAGCGGCACAAGCATCTGAAAAGTCTGACGCATGCCGAGGTGCAGCGTCTGAAAGGTTTCATCACCTTCGAACACCGGGTCTCCCCGCTCCAGCTCGGCGAACACCTCCTCACTGAGCGGGATAGATTTGAACCGCTCGTCGGCAATGTTCTGGGTCTCGGTCGCAGTCATTGCACGGTCAGTGCCACACAGGTACACAGCGCCGTGCCCGATTTGCAGCAACTCGATTGTGCGGTCGAGGAGCAGATGCAGCAATTCCTGCCGGTCAATCACATCGCTAATCTGGTCGGAGAACGCCCTGATGGCATTGCCCAGATCGACCTTTGCGGCGTAGAAGCGCCCATCCACGAAATTCTGCACCCTATCTTGCACCGGTTGTATCAGGGCGCCAATCGCCAGCGCGGTGACAGCCTCGATGATCCCGGGCGGCTCGGCCATAATCAGCTCGGTGAGATTCTCAATCAGGCCCGAAAACAGTTCAAACAAGATTACCATCACGATAGTCAGTACGCCATAAACCAGGGCGCGGTTAATGAGCGAATCCACTTCCCACAGGCCGAAGCGCATAATCGATACCAATAACGCCACCGGAATAAGCAAAAAGGCGATCCGCGAAAACCCCTCCACTATGGCGATGTCGTATACAACGGCCCCAAGTCCGGGACTGCCCAGAGAGGGAATGAGGCCCTTCAGCACGCCAGGGACGTACATCCCCACGACAGAGAGCACAAACCCAAAGAGCACCCATTTGGTCTGCTGCCGTTGCACCGGAGAGAACTCTTTTACATAACTCCATATCTGCGCAAACAGACCGGTGCTAAACCATGCCAGCATCACCAGATTACGGGTCAAGGTCGGCCAGAGAGCAGGGTTTAGCGGCGAGGCCTCGTAAACCAGATTGGAAACTTGCCAGAGCACCCATATCCATGCCAGCGGCTTGGTCCAATTCGGGCTGCAATTTCCATCAG
Source organism: Anaerolineae bacterium (assembly GCA_963578565.1). Taxonomy (GTDB): domain Bacteria; phylum Chloroflexota; class Anaerolineae; order Anaerolineales; family UBA11657; genus CAJWGI01. Next base: position 27,372 of record CAUZCX010000008.1, on the reverse strand, counting down.
GGAAGAAATACAGCAATAGCAGCAAAGCGGTTTCGGCCAGGGCCAGCGCGGGCAGCGCCGCGTAACGCAGCGCGGGCACGTTCATCAGAAGAGCTCCAATCTGGTCCCCCTGACTGGCCGCGTACGCCACCAGCGTCAGCGAGACAAAAAGCGCAAGCCAATCATCCGATTTATTCTTGAAAATCAGCGCAGCGATGACCAGGCACACCACCACCTGCAATCCCTGCAACACAATCAGGTAGCCATGATAGAATCCGGCCGTAACGCTAATTTGCTCCAGGGCCGGGGCATAATCAGGAGAACTGAACCAGAACTTTGGGAAGAAGAGCACAAACTCGAAATACGGTTTTATACTGGCCACAAAGAGGCCCACCGTGACCAGCATCACCAGCGCCCACAGCACCCTCACAGACCAGAGCGGCAAACCAGACAGCACCGTTGGTTCCGGACCCTGCTGCCGCGCTTCCACAAAATCATCCCATGTTAACGATTGTACGCTCATGACTACCTCCTGTAATCAGACTGCTAAAATCACGCCAATTAAACAGTTAGTCCGGCCACCATCATGTCCAAAACCACTTGGCTGTCGCCTCCTGATTTCATGGCTATATCCATCGCCAACAAGCGCCGATAGATTCGTTCCAGCGCGCCCAACCTATAAGATCGCGATTGCATGCTGATTTTTTCGGCGACAAAGAATGGTAGCCCGAGGTGCGCTTTCACGTCCGCTGCTATGCCGCCCTGTTCTAGAATCTCCTTCGCCTGAAGCAGCAGCCGATACTGCCGCACCACCATTCCGAAGACGCCCATAGCATCGCGCTCGCCTGAGTTGAGCAAGTGGTGTAACTGTGCCATTGCCCGGCGCGCGTTGCGCTCACCTAGAGAATCCACCAACCGGAAAATGTCTGCCTGCGCAGCGGCAGGCACTATGCAGCGCACATCCTCCGCAGTAACTGTTCGGGCCCAGTTTACATATGCCAGCAGCTTTTCAATCTCAGACTGCAGCGCTCGCGGGCCATCCACTCCAGCCCCAGCCAACTCCTGCGCAGCACCGGCCGAGAATTCCCCGCCGGCCCGGCAGGCCCGCTCTAATATCCACCCCGGGAGATCCCTCTTCTCTGGAAGCGTGCACTCGTGCACCTCTGCTCCTTCCATTGCCAGCACCGCTTTCAGCAGACGGCTATTCTTCGGAATCTTCCGGCGCTCCATCAGCAGCAGGGCAGTGAATGGAGGCAATCCAGGCAGATAATCAATCAGGGCGGCGAGAAAGTCATTCCGCGCCTCCTTGAACCGCACCTCGCTTTTCCATGGGACCAACAGGCCGCCTAGAATTACTAGCCGCTGCACACATAAAAACGGGGCTGACTCGCACACAGACCGGAACTGCGCAAAGGAGAGCCCGCCAGCCTCGAATTCGGTGACATTGAGAGCTATATTCTCGTCCGTGCCGAGGCCACGTTTGAGCACCCTAATGTACCTAGCGATGGCGAACTCATCGTCGCCGTACAGCAGCGTAACCGGCGGAAGCGCGCTCATCTTATCCGCACGTCTCAACACGATGTAGGGTGAACCTACCAAGGCGCCGGCGTTTGATAGAGACGATCTCCAGCTCGCCGGGGTCGCCGCTTGTGGTCACATCACGCTGGATTACCTGACCGAGAGGTTGCGAAAAAATGAGGGCCGCCGTCATCAGGCATATCAGCAACGGCAGCCGAGCAAGACTAGCGCGCCAGCCGCGCCCCGCGCCCAGCAGTGCCAGTGCAGCCACCACGCTAGCCAGCACTCCCGTGGTGACGAAGTTGGTACCACAATAGGGATGAATAGCCAATCCACGTTCCCCGGAGCGCAGGCGCTTCAACGCACGCTCGCACGCATTGGTAAGCACTTCTGTGGACACATTGCCGTAGAGCGTAAACCCATGACGGTCTGAGCGGCCCGCCATACTAACCCGACGCAGGCATTCGCTAAGCACGTGGATGGTAGCGTGCTCCAGACCATGGTTTTTTCGCATACGCTCCACCGATGGCTGTCGCAGCCCGGCACCGAGCAACATTTTCATGCCCATTCAGTTTATCATTAAGAACACCCCGCAACAATCCTCCATTTGGTACAGCCTCCGATGCCTTAGAGCAAACTGAGGGGATCGAGCTCCACCCGCCATCCGGGCGGAACCTCGATATCCACCACCGCGGCCGGATTCGGTCCACGTAACACCACCTGCCAGCGGTGCCGACCGGCCACCATCCCAAAGAAACATGGTGCTGGACCGATGATGTCCGTACTGTTTGCGCGCTCGGAGCGGATGCGGGCGCGCAGCTGAGCTGCCACTTCCTGCGCGCTTCTCTCGACGCGGGAAAAGCTACGATCACGCCCAATCAGGCGCACCAATTTGCCAAAGGGCGGATAACCGTGCTGCTCGCGCAATGCGATTTCGTGCTTGTAAAAAGCTGCATAGTCATGTGCAGCAGCCGCCTGAATGGCATGATGCTCAGGCATATAGGTTTGCAGCACCGCCTTTCCACCCAGCAGCCCACGTCCAGCCCGTCCGGCAACCTGGGTAAGCACCTGAAAAGTGCGCTCGGCAGCGCGGTAATCCGGCAGCGAGAGACCTACGTCGCACGAGATTGCCCCGACCAGTGTCACCAGTGGCAAGTCCAAACCCTTTGCAATCATCTGTGTACCGATGAGCACATCCGCCTCCCTTTTTCGAAAGCGGAGCAGAATCTCCTCATGTGCACCACGCTGGCGAGTGACGTCCCAATCCCATCGCAGCGTGCGCGCAGCGGGAAAGCAACGCTCTACCTCCGCCTGTACCGCCTCAGTACCCACCCCAAAATGCTTGATGCGCTCACCGTCACATTGTGGGCAACGCTCAACAGCCGACCGCCGTCCGTTGCAATGATGGCAGATCAACCGATTCTGAGTGCGGTGATATGTAAAAGGGATGCCACAGCGGGAGCACTCCAAAGTGTGGCCACAATCGCGACAAAAAACGTATGTGGCATGCCCGCGCCGGTTGAGAAATAAAATGGCCTGATGCTCGTGTCGCAACACCTCCTCAAGCGCACGCTGCAACGCCCGACTAAACATGGATCGATTGCCCGCGCGCAGCTCGTGGCGCATATCCACTACCTGCACGCGCGGAAGCGGAATATATTGGGCCGGCAAGTGATCCCCGGCAATCGGTTGATATTTCGGGCGCACTTGCAACCGTCCGGCCTGTCCGGAGATTCGCTCGCCATGACCCATTATGCGCTCCGGCAAAGTGAGCAATTGGTATTCGCCCCGCTCCGCCCGCGTTGCGCTGACCAGATCCGGAGTGGCGCTCCCAAGGATGCAGACAGCTCCATGCCGCCGCGCGTATTCCACGGCAACATCGCGGGCATTGTAGTAGGGCGGTTGCACCGGCGGGTCCTGCCGATAGGCCTCATCGTGTTCCTCATCGACGGCAATCACTCCAATGCGCGGCAGCGGCGCAAATAGCGCTGAGCGCGCGCCCACAAGCACATCAAGGTTACCGGAGCGCGCGCGGCGCCAAGTGTCGTAACGCTCACCGGCAGAAAGCTGACTGTGTAACAGTCCCACCCGCCCAGGAAATCGCGCAAAGAAGCGACGCACTGTCTGCGGGGTAAGCGCGATTTCAGGCGTAAGTATGATTGCCTGTTTGCCGCATCGTAATGCCGCATCCACCGCCCGCATGTAAATTTCTGTTTTTCCAGAGCCGGTGACGCCATGCAGCAGAAAAGGCTTTGGTGCAGACTGTTTGAACGCCTGCCGCAGCGCACGCCATGCACTCTGCTGGCCCGATACAAGTATGGGCTGCTTACTCGGCACAAAATCAAGATGCGCGAGCGGATCGCGAATAATCTCAGTCTCCGCCAGCACCAGCAGGCCACGTTCAGCCAATGCGGTCAAGTCAGCCAGCCTGGATCCGGTCTGCGCATAAACGCGGCCAAGAGCCACCGCCTCACCCATCTGCGCCTGTAAGAACTGCAGCACACGCGTTTTCGCGTCCGGCTTCCGCAACCGCGCTATCTCGTTTAGAGCCTGCGCCGGGTTTTTTTGCAGTTGCACGCGCTCCGGGTTGACCGAAATGCGCAGCAAACCCTGCGACTCCAATGCTCCTAGCACCCCCACAGAGACCGGTGGAATCTCCACCTCATGAAGAAAGTCCCGTCTACCGAGAAGTGCATGCACCACCTGAGCTTGGCGCGGAGCAGCGCGCTCACGCTTCTCCAACCAGATGTGTAGCGCATCATCAGGCACCGCTTTACGCACCAGACGTTCTTCCGATGCAATCTTGATCCAACCACGGCGGCGCAAATCATGCACATACCTGCGCTGACAGCCTACGAGTTGGAGTAGTTCGTCCAGCACCGGCTCGCCCGGCCAGAGCGCGATGACATGCTCAATAATCTCAGCATGCACCGAACGATGATAAAACTCGCGTTTAGCATCCTCAGTGCGCTCCGCCGATGCAGTCAGCCGCACCGTCCGCACATGCTTTGGTCTGACCGCCGGCGGCGCCAGAACTGAGGTTTTAAGCAGCACGCCTGCACGCGCCATGCGCTCGGCCACAGACCGCCAATTGCTGCGCGGCAGCGCCCGCGCTAATTGACGACCGAGCATCACGCCTCGCGCCGATAGCAACCGCACAATGCGTCTCTGTGCCTCAGTTTGCGGGGAAAATGTTTCATCAAGCAACTGGTAGCGAATATCAGAGTGCTGGCTCAGTCCGGGAGGAAGCATAAGCCTGATGCAATCAATCGCGGAGGTGAGGTAGCGCCGCGCGAGCCAATATGCCAGCTCCATTTGTTTCACGGTCAACACAGGCTCTGGATCCAGCAGAGATTCGATTGATTTAAATTCGGTGACGTCGGCAGGCGGCTCGCTGTCCAGTACAATCACAATCCCCTGTGTGCGTTGTTTGCCGAAAGAGACCTGCACAAGATGGCCAATCCGCAGCCGGTTCTGCATCACATCCGGGACGCGGTAATGAAAAGCCGTTTTCAGTTGGGGGATATTGGGAAGGATTTCAGCGTACACAAACTCTCCCGATAGCTGCCGGAGGCAGGGGAACTACAAGTATACTTTGCCGAGGATTTCTTCACGGTACCAGGCCACTTCGCGCGCTAGCCCCTCGCGGACACTGGTAGTCGGTTTGTACCCTATAACCCGGCGGGCTTTCTCTATGTTCGCGCGCGTTTCCATCTGGTCGCCTTCGCGCGGCGGCTGAAGCATGATTCTCGTCTTACGTCCCACCAGATCCTCCACGATGCGCATACCCTCGCCAGTTGTGATGGCCGTTTCAGAGCCTATATTTAGTATCTCCCCCCGACAGCGCGACATGTTCTCCAGCACCGCTTGCATGCCCGCGACGATGTCGTCCACGAAAGTATAGCTACGGTAATGCCCCTCGCTGCCCTCAAACAGCGGGAATTCTCGTTCCTCGAGCAGACATCCTATCAGACGCGGATATAGCTTTTCCGGGCGCTCGCGCGGGCCGTAGACTGAAAACAAACGTAACGAGCAAGCGGGCAGCCCATACTCTCGGCTTGCAGCCATCACAAGCTGCTCGGCCGCTAGCTTGGTAACACCGTAATAAGAAATCGGTCTCGGCTCGGCTTTTTCATCTCCAGTGGCCCGTGCGCCGTACACAGAGGAGGTGGAAATGTAAATGAATGCCTGCAGCGCGGATACCTGTCCAGCTGCCTGCAGCAGGCACTGCGTAGCCAAAATGTTATTATGCACATAGGACTCAAACGGCGCGGTGGCAGAAAGACCCGGCTGTGCCGCCAGATGGAAAATGGCCTCAACATCCTCTAGCACGTCCAAGAGTGTATCCTGCGCTAAGTCACGGCGGAAAAATGCACAGCCGGCGTCACGCAGCGCGCGCACGTTCATCTCCTTCAGGACGTACGAGTAATTGTCGGTTAGACAGTCCACAGCACGCACATCGTGCCCCTTTCCCGCAAGACGCTCCGCAAGATGAGAGCCTATAAACCCGGCCGCTCCTGTCACCATTATCCTCATACGTTTATACCCGTGCCTGCATTCTTTGCACCCTGGAGGCCGATTATAGCTGAATAAGCACGGTTGTCTTAGCCGCGTAGCATTACTATTAACGTTGGCTTAGAAATCAATGCTACAGTAGAGAGACACTCACCGCAATGGTACAATTAGAGCCACAGAATGAAAAGGTTTTCGTGACATTTTCTGAATTCATCTTCGACACCGCAGAAGACACCTTCGAAACCGACGTAGTCAGCCGGTCATATGAGACGCCGGTGATTGTGGATTTCTGGGCGCCATGGTGCGGCCCGTGCCGCTCGCTCGGCCCGGTGCTCGAAGCGCTGGCGCATGAACGCGGCGGCGCTTTTCTGCTGGCGAAGGTTAATGTGGATGAGAACCCGGGCCTGGCCGTGCGCTTCGGCGTGCAGGGAATCCCGGCGGTAAAGGCATACCATAACGGGGATATAATCGCCCAGTTTACCGGCGCTGCGCCGGAGCCGACTGTACGCGAGTTCATCCAGAGGGTTGCCCCCGGCGAGGGTGACGTAATCATCAGCGAGGCAGCCAGCTTGCTAGCGACGCGCCACTGGGAGCAAGCAGAGGAGCGTCTGCGCATGGTGTTGGACAGCCAGCCCCACAATCCGGCTGCCACGCTGGGAATGGTGCGCACTCTCATCGCGCAAGGCAAGGGAGATGCGGCTCTAGCGTTTATCGAGGATTTTCCTGCCAGCTCCGAAATTGTCGCCGCCCAGCAATTGCAACCGCTGGCGAGACTTCTCGCGGAAGTTGAGCGCCGCAACGGCGATGAGGTTGACGACATGAACCCAATCGAGGCGCAGTACTGGCAATCCGCGCGCTTGTTGGCGCTCGGTCAGCACGCTGCAGCTATGGATGGCCTTTTGGGTGTACTGCGTCAGGACAAAGGCTTCCGCACAGGAGAGCCCCGGCTAGTGATTCTGGGAGTTTTCGCTCTACTGGGCGATGATGACCCGCTCACTCGCCAGTACCGCGACGAACTGGCGAGTATCCTCTTCTGACCGGCGGCCAAGCGCGGCAGCCACTTACTCTCCAGACGATACAGCAGAGCCTCGAAATCCTGCTTGCGATCACAGGTGAGCAGCGCAACCCGCAGATCTCGCGCGGCTGCAGGCGTACCCTCAATGTAGCGCGCCACATGTTTCCGAAACAGCACCAGCCCTTTTTGCGCGCCATAGAATTCCAAGTTCAGATCAAGGTGCTCCCGCAGCAGTACCAACCGGTCGGCAAGTGAAACCTGCTGCCGGTCTTTGCACTGGAACATCCACGGGTTTCCGATTGCGGCGCGGCCAATCATCACCCCGTCACAGCCAGTGTGCGCTTTCATGCGCTCGATATCCGCCGGCGCGCGCACATCGCCGTTGCCGATCACCGGCACTGAAAGCGCCTGCTTCACAGCCGCGATAGCATCCCAATCTGCATGCCCAGCATACGCCTGCGCGCGCGTGCGCGCGTGCATCGCCACCAAGCTGGCGCCATGGTCCTCCAATGCGCGCGCCACCTGCAGATAATTGCGAGTGTCATCATCCCACCCGAGTCTGATTTTCGCACTGACAGGAATATGAAGCACCGCAACAAGCCGTTCCATCAACCTCGCAATCAGGCACGGGTCTCGCAGCATCCCAGCTCCAGCTCCCCGCTCTGAGATCTTCTTTACATAACAACCCATGTTGATGTCGATAATGTCCGGACCAAGTTCCTGCAGGCGGTCAGCGGTATCTACAATGCGGTCCACATCATGCCCATAGATCTGGAACGCCACCGGGCGTTCGTGCTCACGGAAGCGCAGCCTCTGCCTAGCGCGCCGGTTACCACCGCGCCGACTCTGCAGATCGTCCACGTTCACGAATTCTGTGTAGCTCATAGCGGATCCGAGTGAGCGGCAAATAGACCGGAAGGGTAAATCAGAGAATCCAGCCATCGGCGCAAGAATCAATTCTCCGAACACTGGAACAGAACCCACATGGAATGCGGGCTGAGAGAGCATGAACATATTATATCATTCGAGAATCTCCACCACCGGAAACCACAACCTCACCGCCCCGTGACAAAACCCGATAAATGAGCGAGAATAAGGGTAGCGCACCCAATATACGACCAAATGACAGACAGAAAGCCACACGTCCTAATTGCCTCCAGATTTGATAGCACTGCTGTCTCTCAGCTGCGATCGCACGCGGACGTTGACCTTCGCCCAAATCTTAAGCCGGAGGAATTGGAAAATTGCATCGGTGAATACGATGCGCTTATAGTCGACAGCGAGACATTCGTGCCGGACCGCACTATTGAATATGGCTACCGCCTGCAGGTCATTGGCGTAGCCGGGCCTGCGCTCGACAATATCAGTGTCAGCGCTGCCCGTGCGGTCGGGGTAGAGGTAATCAACGTCCCTGATCCGCGGACGCTAGGAGCGGCCGAGCAAACTATGGGTGCGCTGCTTACGCAGGCACATACCCATGGGGCAGTGCGGCTGGCCGGAAGCACGCTGGGAATCATAGGTTTCGGCGGAGTCGGACACCAGGTTGCGCTGCGAGCCCGCGCCTTCGATATGCACGTGCTCGTACACCAGCCAAGATTGACTCCGGAACTTGCCCTCACCGTTGGCGTGGAGCTGCGCGACCTACCAGACTTGTTGACCGGATCTGACTTCATCAGCGTACATCTTCCAGAATCCTCGGAGACAGAGAGGATGCTCGGCGTAGATGAACTAATGCTCTGCCGAAAAAGTGCGGTACTCATCAACGTCGGCAATCACCATGCCCTCGATTTGAGCGCCGTGCAGAACGCCCTGGAGCACGGGCAACTGGCCGGGGCAGCTATTCGGGTTCAGTCGGATGGCACTTTGCCGGTGGCGCACGACCGCCTGCAGACATTGCCACACACAGGCTCCAACCGCTCGGAGGTGCGCCGCGATGTCGCTCTAAATCTAGTCGAGCATATACAAGAACTGCTTCGGAGCCACCGGCGCGGAAACCCACTAGCGCTGCGCGTGGTACCAGTGGATCAGATTCTTCCGCATGAACAATACGACCCGGAACGCGTCGCCGACCTGACCGACAGGTTGGCGCACGACACGTACCTTGTCAACCCACCGGTGGTGACAGAATGGCAGGGCAAGTATGTGGTACTGGACGGCGCCACTCGCACCAGCGCTTTCACGCGACTCGGATACCCGCACATTGTGGTGCAATTAGTACCACACGAATCCGAAGACTTGATGCTTCACACGTGGTACCACGCCGTCTGCGGCCCAGATCCAGAAGCGCTGCTGTCATGCCTGCGTGAGCTTCCGAACGTGGTGCTAAAAGAAGCCCGGCACGACCAGCTGCAACAGGAGTTAGATAGTGGCACAGCACTTTGCAGCCTCATTGCTCGCAACGGCAACGGATTCATCGCGCGTGCCGCTAACGAAACTGCAGACAGATTATCCCCATTAAAAGAGATTGTGACCGCATACACTGAGATAGGCAGCGTCACGCGCACCCTCAACACAGATCTGGCCACGCTGCGAACCGAGGCACCCGACCTATGCGCATTGATAATCTTTCCCCAATTTACGCTGCGGGACGTGCTCGATGCGGCCTTAAATGATGCGGTTCTCCCAGCCGGTATTACCCGTTTCTTGATACCCGGGCGAGTGCTCCATCTCAATGTCAGTCTCGACCGTCTGCGCTCAGATGAATCGCTGGCACGGAAAAACGCGTGGCTAAACAAAACGCTTGCAGAGAAGCTGACCCATCGCAAAGTGCGTTACTACCAGGAACCGGTCATTCTGCTGGACGAATAACACCCCGTGCACACAGTGCTGCTGTCGCTCGGCTCGAATCTAGGTCAGCGAATGGATCACCTCCGAGCTGCTGTGCAGGCACTGGCCGCGCGAATGGTTATCCGCGCGGCGTCCCCAATCTACGAGACCGAACCGCTTTACCTTCCCCGCCAGCCTGCCTTCCTGAACATGGCACTACACGGCGTGACCGAACTTTTGCCAAGCGACCTGCTATCGTTCATAAAACAGAAAGAACGTGAATTGGGCCGTACAGCTTCCGTCCGGTTTGGCCCCCGTGTTATTGATATCGACATCCTCGATTACGATGGGCAGCAGCTGCGGCGCCCTGACCTTATCATCCCACACCCTGGAGTACACGAACGCGCGTTTGTGCTGCGGCCGCTTGCCGACATAGCACCGCATTGGAAACACCCGCGCAGCGGACGCACCGCGCTGCAGCTGCTACATGCACTGCCGGAAAAGTATGGAATCCGCCCATACGCAGAATCCACGAAAACGCCATAAGCGCCTATGGACTTCCGATCCGCACTCGATTATCTCAACAGCTTCGTCAATTTCGAGGCAAAACCGGCCGAGGCGTACGCGCCGGAGCGCTTCAGCCTTGGGCGCGTACGCCGGCTGCTGGAGCGTCTCGGCAATCCCCAAGGGCAGTACGCGAACGTGCACGTCGCTGGCACGAAGGGTAAGGGTTCGCTGGCTGCCATGGTTGAATCTGTGCTGCGTGCCGCCGGCCATAGTACCGGGCTATTCACTTCCCCACACTTACAGGATTTCTGCGAACGCATTCAGGTTGTCAGGAAAATGATCCCACGTGATTCTCTTGCCGCACTCGTTGCGGAGCTACGCTCACACATTGACGCCACTCCCGACATCACCTTCTACGAAATAAGCGCGGTGCTCGCGCTAGAATGGTTCGCCCGTCAGGGAGTCGAGATTGCTGTGATAGAGGTCGGGCTAGGGGGACGGCTCGACGCCACTAATGTAATAGAACCGGTCGTCTGTGCGATTACACCGATAAGTTTTGATCATGTCGAATTGCTGGGAGATACAATAGAATCCATCGCAGGCGAAAAGGCCGGCATCATTAAAAGCAGGGTACCAGTCGTTGTCGCGCCGCAGCCGGGGGCAGCCCAGTCGATACTGCAACAGCGAGCGGATACCGTTGGAGCACCCCTGATAGACGTGGGAGCAGAATGGGGATGGAGGTGCGATAGATACAGCGCCTCCGGACAGCAATTCCACCTCTGGCCAGCTGCCCGCCCACAACAAGAAAGTACCTATCGGCTGCCGCTTATTGGGGCCCACCAAGCCCAGAATGCCGCAGTCGCGGTGGCACTGGTACAACAGCTGCGCGAACAGGGATGGCGCATTTCTCAACGCGCCATCGCTCAGGGTCTCAAAACCGTGCAATGGCCAGCGCGCTGCCAGGTCTTACCGGGTGAACCACCCGTAATGCTCGACTGCGCCCATAACCGCGCCTCGGCCAAGCATTTGGCGGAGACGCTACAAGACTATTTTCCCGGCTTGCCGAAGGTGCTTGTCTTCGGCGCTATGTGCGACAAAGACGTGTCCGGGATGTTCGCTGAACTGCTACCTGCTTGCAGCGCAGCCATCATGACATCCATCGAGGCACCGCGCGCCATGCGCCCGCGCGACCTCGTTCAGGCAGCGGAGAAGTATGATTGCACGGCCTCGCAAGCCAACGATATGTTAAGTGCGCTCGCTCAGGCTAAAAATGCTGCTACGCCTGCGGGCTTAGTTATAGTGACGGGTAGCGTAGCCCTGGCGGGTGTGGCGCACGCCGCATTGACAAAATCCTCCACCCCTGCCAGTATAATTGCCACGCCCAACCGCCATGACCACTAACCCTGCGGCTAGAAACACCCAGACTAAACGTCAGCGCGCAATTGGCCTGCTCGCCGCTCTCGGCAGCATAGATGCGCTCTATCTCACCTGGATCAAGGTTAGCGACGCAAAGGCGGCCTGCGCCAGCCTAGGAGATTGTGAGGCAGTCAACACCAGTATCTATTCCGAAATTATCGGGGTACCGGTGGCGATGCTCGGACTGGCAATGTACGTGCTCATCGTCGTTCTGGTCTGGCTGGAGGCCCGCCGACCCGAATTGACCGAGTGGGTACAGCTAGCAGTGTTCGGCCTAGCGCTGGTCGGGCTGATTTTTTCAGGATGGCTTACTTATGTGGAGATTGAAATCTTGCAGGCAATTTGCCCGTACTGTGTTATCTCGGCGGTGCTAATTGGCGCGATATTTGCGCTTTCAGTGATTGGTCTGGTGCAAGGGACCGCAATGACAGATTGACTGAACCTGCCAGCAGCAAGCAGTCATCACTAGTCGCGACGGTTAGTAAGTGTACGCTGCAACAATTCCTCCCGCGCATTGCCCCTCGTTTTTTTTCGCTTTTTTCGTGCTGAGCGCTCCGCATCCGGTTGACCTTCCATAGCAGCACGCAGCGCCAGTTCCATCGCGGTAGCCGGCTTCACTTCGTCCTCACCTTCATCCACGACCTGCTGCTCGAGCGTACGCATACTTAAGTCAATCTGTCTTTTCTTACGATTCACCCCGATTACTTGCGCCTCCACTTCCTCACCCAAAGTAACCACTTCATCCGGGTGCGCCACCCGTCCGGTGGTAATTTCGCGTACATGCACCAATCCTGGACGTTCCGCACCGATATCGACAAAGGCGCCAAATTTCTCCAAGCGTACTACCTTGCCCAAATAAACCTGCCCGGGGTTCAGGTCTTGCCATTCAACAGCCAGAGGCTCCTGCAATGTGAGGGTCAGGCGATTCGCTTTTTGCTCCACTCGCCTCACCCACACTGTAATTTCCTGCCCAACTTGAAACTTATCGCCCCCATTGATATCCTTCTTATCGTTCAGATCAGAGATGTGCACGAGGCCATCTCGATCCACTCCAACGTCAACTATAATACCGAAAATCTCAACGCTGCTCACCGTGCCTTGCAGCCGCATCTTCGGGCGCAGGCCTGCCAGATTTTTCGGTTGGCTGGTTACAGCAGATGTATCTTCAGTCACAATACTGGTCGTCTTTAGGGAGCTTGCTTTATCGAGAGGTATCAGAGTGCAGTGTGACAGACGGGCACACTTTCCCATCCGCCGAAATCGATAGACCGCCGCGCGCGCAGATTATACTGAGAAGTGCCCCAGCTGTCAATTCCGCCTTTTGCCCTAATTCAAGGTATAATCCGGCGGCGCATCCACATGTTGCGCAGGCCAAACAGGTCGTCTGGAGAGCAAAGTTGCGGGAATTAATTACTGGGGCGGGAGGATTCGTGGGCAGCCACCTAGCCGAGCACTTGCTGCGCACTACGGACCACACGGTGTGTGGTTGCGGCCTCTCGCCGAAACCAACAGTACCTGTTGAGCACCCGCTGCTTCATCGGCAGCTCGACCTGACCGACGCGGCAGCCACCAGTGATTATATTGCGGAAATCCATCCGGACCGCATTTACCATCTAGCCGGACAGCCGGCCGTGCACACGAGCTGGATTGCACCATGGGACAATTACGAGAGCAACGTGCTCGCTATGCTGAATGTGCTCCACGCGGTGTGGAAACTCAAGCTGAGTTGCCGCGTGATGGTGGTAACATCGATGGAGGTTTACGGGGAAGTGCGTCCGGAGGACATGCCTGTAACAGAAGAATACTGCTTCAGGCCTAACAGCCCCTACAGCGCAAGCAAGGCGGCGGCGGATTTGCTGGCGCAGGCCTACCACCTTAGCCATGGACTGGACATTGTGCGCATACGTCCACTGAACCACATCGGTCCACGGCAGAGCGACCAGTTTGTAGCCACGGCATTTGCGCGTCAACTAGCGCGTATCGAGGCCGGACTGCAACCGCCGGTGATACAGGTGGGTAACCTTTCGGCCCGACGTGATTTCACTGACGTACGCGACATGACGCGCGCCTACGCGCTCGCTCTGGCGCATTGTGAGTCCGGCAGAGCGTATAATATTGCCAGCGGCAGTGTTCGCTCCGTACAGCAGCTGCTAGATACACTGCTCGAACTCTCGCATACGGATGTTACCGTGGAGGTGGACCCAGAGAGAGTGCGTGCAGCCAGTACACCGACGCTCACGGCCGATTGCACTCGTTTCCGCACACACACAGGCTGGCATCCAGAAATATCATTTGAGCAGACACTTTCGGATTTGCTCAATTACGAAAGGGATAGATTAAAAACTCTAAACAAGGAGCAGGCATGACATCAGATCTTTGCCAATAAAATCAATGCCCACCGCTCTCATCACTGGAATTACAGGACAGGATGGCTCGTATCTGGCAGAAACACTGCTGGATGAGGGCTATACCGTTATCGGAATGGTGCGCCGCACCAGCGCAATCAATCTCGACAGGTTGCAGCACGTACAGGACCGCATCACACTGGTGCAAGGGGACCTTCTGGATGAGATTTCACTCATAAGCGTTTTGCGCGAATTCGACCCGACCGAGGTATACAACTTGGCGGCCATGTCGTTTGTGCCAACATCCTGGCAACAACCGGTGCTCACCGGCGAGGCCACTGCCCTCGGCGTCACGCGTATGCTAGACGCCATCCGCACTGTAAACAGTGAGATCCGCTTCTACCAAGCCTCCAGCAGCGAGATGTTCGGCAAGGTGGCAGAGGTGCCCCAACGCGAGAGTACGCCCTTCCACCCGCGCAGCCCATATGGCGTGGCAAAGGTTTATGGACACTGGATTACCGTAAATTACCGCGAAAGCTACGATATCCACGCAAACTCCGGTATTCTCTTCAATCACGGCTCACCCCGCCGCGGCCTAGAATTTGTGGAGCGCAAGATCAGTCTCGGTGTTGCCGCCATTAAGCTCGGGCATGCCCATGAGCTGCGCCTGGGAAACCTGGACGCCCGCCGGGACATCGGCTTTGCCGGAGATTACGTGCGCGCTATGTGGCAAATGCTGCAACAGGATGAACCGGGCGACTATGTGATCGCCACCGGTGAAACCCACAGCATCCGTGAAATTTGCGAGACCGCATTCGCCCACGTCAGTCTGAATTATCAAGATCATGTAGTCTCCGACCCACGCTTCTACCGCCCCGCCGAGGTGGATTTGCTGGTCGGAGACGCCAGCAGGGCCAGAGAGTATATAGGGTGGGAGCCACGGATGACATTCCCTCAGCTGATGCAGACCATGGTGGACTCCGATTTGGAGAAACTGGATTCCGGTATGAAAATGCCCGACTTGGTGGAGTTCACAACAGTACGGTACTGACCTGCGGTGCCTACAGAACATGACCATCGAGTTCGGCACGGACGGCTGGCGCGGCCGCATTGCAGAGAATTACACTTTTGACAACGTGCGCCGCTGCGCGCAGGGTTTCGCACGCTATATACTGGAAGAGGGACACGCGGGCGAATCAGTGGTGGTCGGCCACGACAGGCGCTTTGCCTCCGAGCATTTTGCCACCGCCGCAGCCGAGGTGTTAGCTGCTCACAACCTGCACGTGTGGTTGACAGATGGCGCCACTCCCACGCCCGTAATTGCTTATGCGGTGCTCGATAAGCAAGCCGTCGGCGCCATAAATATCACCGCATCTCACAATCCCCCCACTGACAACGGCTTCAAAGTACGCGACCACACCGGCGGCGCAATTGCCCCGCACGGCCTGAAAGCCATTGAGGCGCTCATCCCGCCTACGGGTGCAGTGAAGCACATTCCCCTAGCGGAGGCAACAGAAACTGAGAGCGTACAGTTGTTCGACGCTTCTCCAGCATACATTGAGCATTTACACGATATTATCGACCTCGCGCCGATTAAGGATGCCGGCTTCAAGATCATGGTAGACCCCATGTGGGGAAACGGCGCGGCCTGGTTCCCGAGACTGCTTCAGGGCGGTCGAACAGAAATACTAGAGGTGCACACTGCGCGCAACCCGATCTTCCCGGAAATGAGCCGCCCGGAACCCATTCCTCCCAACGTAGATGTCGGCCTACACGCTAGCGTGGAAACAAACGCGGATGTGTGCATCATCACCGACGGCGACGCGGACCGGTTGGGCGTTGGAGACGAAAATGGTCAGTTCATCAACCAGCTGCGCGTTTTCGGGCTGCTGGCTTATTACCTGCTTGAGGTGCGCGGACAGCGCGGCGCGATAGTGAAAACTCTTTCCACCACCTCCCTGCTGGACAAATTGGGCGAGCTGTACGATGTGCCCGTGTACGAAACAGGGGTCGGCTTCAAATACATCGCTCCGAAGATGACCGCCACCAACGCACTCATCGGCGGAGAGGAATCGGGCGGATTCGCCTTTCGGAACCACGTGCCTGAAAGAGACGGTATTCTGGCGGGACTGTTTATCCTTGACCTAATGCGCACACTGGGACAGCGCCCCTCGGAGCTGATAGCAACACTCTTTGCCCGAACGGGAAGGCAATCTTATTACCACAGGATCGACATTGAATTTCCCGCCGATCAGAAAGAAAACATAATGGCACGGATGGATAGCGCCACGCCTGAAAGCGTGGGAGGGGTAGCGCTGCTCACGGTGGACAAGACCGACGGCTTCAAATTCAAACTGCAGGGAGGCAGTTGGATGCTTATACGTTTCTCAGGAACAGAACCGATTATCCGCGTGTATTGCGAAACCGACGACGAGAGTCGGGTAGAGCCTATCCTTCAGGACGGGCTGCATATTGCCGGACTGCGATAGCCCAGTTTGCTTACCGACACACACTGCCACCTGGATTTCCTCAGTTTCCAAAAAGACCGGGGTCAGGTTCTGGCTCGCGCGGAGAAGCACGGCGTGCGCAGGATACTCAACCCGGGTATAAACTTGGAAAGCAGCCGGCGAGCACTCGAGTTGGCAAGTCGTAGTCTACCCGTGTACGCGGGGGTGGGCATACATCCGAATGAGCATGTACAATTGGGTCGAGAAACATTGCGGGAATTACGCTCTCTGGCCAGCGAGACTGACGTCGTGGCCATCGGTGAAATTGGGTTAGACTATTATCGCAAAACGACGCCGCCAAGTGACCAACACCGCCGCTTTCGCGAACAGCTGGACCTTGCGGCGGAACTGGAGCTTCCTGTGATTGTCCATTGCCGCAATGCACACGCGGACGCGATCGGCATCATCAGCGCGTGGCAAGAAAGTGGCGGCACAAAAGTGAACGCGGGAGTATTTCACTCTTTTAGCGGTGAAGAAGCACATGCCGAGATAGCGATTGAACTAGGTTTCTATCTAGGAATCACCGGGCCGGTTACATTTCCCAAAGCGGAGAGCCTACGGAAAATTGTAGCCCAAATGCCTGAAGACCGGCTGCTCATTGAAACCGATGCGCCCTTCCTTGCGCCAGAGCCCCGACGCGGGACACGCAATGAGCCCGCGTATGTACGCTGGGTGGCAAAAAAAATCGCAGAGGTTCGCGAGGTAACGACCGATACCATTGCGCAGGCCAGTAGCGAAAACGCCAATAGGCTTTTCGCCTGGGATGACTGAGATGCGAGATGTTATTAGATAGCATA
The DNA here is from genome assembly GCA_963578565.1 of Anaerolineae bacterium. Classification (GTDB taxonomy): domain Bacteria; phylum Chloroflexota; class Anaerolineae; order Anaerolineales; family UBA11657; genus CAJWGI01. Next base: position 10,007 of record CAUZCX010000008.1, on the reverse strand, counting down.
TCCTTGAGCACCAACGATGAGCTGCTCTCGCTGGTCAGGGAACAGCTGACCGCTATGGAGGGCCGGCTCCGAGAATCTCTCAACGGGCAGCACCAGTCTCTGACAGCTGCCACTGAGCACTTGCTCGACTCGGGCGGCAAGCGCGTGCGCCCGGCAGTAGCGCTGCTTAGCTCCGGTTTATTCGCCGCCGATGTCGACCACGCAGTCTCGCTGGCAGCAGCAGTGGAAATGCTGCACACTGCTACCCTCGTGCACGACGATCTGATTGATGGAGCACTGCTCCGCCGCGGCATCCCCACGCTAAACTCCAACTGGTCTCCGGATGCCACTGTGCTCACCGGAGATTACCTTTTTGCCCGAGCGGCCAGTTTCGCGGCCCAAACGGAGAGCGTGCATGTTATGAACCTTTTCGCGAAAACCCTAATGATTATCGTCAACGGTGAAATGCGGCAAAAGTTCGCTGACGAGACCACTCTCAGCCGAGAGGGATATTTCCAACGCATCCACGCCAAGACTGCATCGATGTTCGCGCTGGCTGCCGAAGCCGGAGCGGTGCTCGGCGCGGCGAGTGAGGCCGCTATCACTGGGATGCGCCGCTATGGTATTAAAACCGGGATGGCGTTCCAGATCGTCGATGATGTGCTCGATTTCATCGGCAACACCGACCGCATTGGCAAGCCAGTGGGTAGCGACCTACAGCGGGGTCTGCTAACCCTGCCGGCGCTGCACTACATCGAAGCTAATCCGGATGACCCGGACGTGGCCGCACTCCTGAACGGACACCAGAGCGACCGCCAGGTGCGAGCGCAGCTAGTGCAATCCATTCGCACTTCTGATGCCATCGACGCTTCGATTGCCACGGCCCGCGATTATGTGGCCACCGCAAAATCCGCCCTCTCTGCTGCGACCGTAGGCAAACACCTGCACACACTCCATGCCATCGCTGATTACGTAGTAGAGCGAGAGTTCTAAATCGCCACAGCCTCCTGACATGAAAATCGGCCTTGTCACCGGCGAATACCCGCCCATGAAAGGCGGGGTTGGTGACTATACACGCGCCATTGCCGCCAAACTAAGCGAGCGCGGCCACGGTGTCAGAGTTATCACCGACCAGCGATGCGTGCAGCCAGATATCCACTCTGGCCGCCCGATTGTGCGCCCCATCGTTTCCGCCCGATGGAGCTGGATGGACCTGTGGCGCGTGCGCCTGGCCAGCACAGATCTCGACATCGTCAACATTCAGTATCAGGCCGCCGCGTATGGTGCCATGCGCCCGCCGATTCATTTTCTGCCCCACATCACTGTTCCACCCACAGCGGTCACATTTCATGATTTGCGCCACCCCTATCTTTTCCCGAAAGCCGGATGGCTGCGCGAACGCGCAATCTGGGGTCTGGCGCGCCGTGCTGCAGGGGTTATACTGACCAACACGGAGGATTACCAACACTGCCATGTCCAGGAAGGACTGCCGCCACTAGCCGAAATCCCTATAGGCAGCAATATCCTCTGCGCGCCACCGGGGACGTTTTCGGCATCCGAATGGCGGGCTGAGCGCGGCATCAGGGCGGATGAATTCGTACTGGGTTACTTTGGGTTCTTTAACTCCAGCAAAGGCGGCGAAATCCTCATGCACGCGCTTGCGGCACTGCACGCCAAGGGGCTGTCAGCCCGCCTGCTGCTCATAGGCGACCACTCCGGCAGCAGTGATCACAGCAATACCGCCTACACGCAGCACGTAAACAACCTTGCGCGAGAGCTCGGCATCGTCAACCATATACTGCGCACAGGTTATCTCACCCCACCAGAAACATCGGCTGCGCTGCTCAGTTGTGATCTAATGGTGATGCCCTATAGCGACGGAGTTTCGTTTCGACGCGGGTCCTTTCTGGCCTGCCTAGTTCATGGCAGAGCCACAGTCACCACACTGCCACGATTGCAACTGGCGGGGCTACGGCAGCGTGAGAACGTGATACTGACACAGTCAGACGCCGGCGCTATCGCGAGAGTCGTACTGGAGATGCACTCAGACCATGCCCTGCGGCGCAATATCGAAACGGGAGCGCTGCGCCTCTCAAAGCAATTTCAATGGTCACGCATCGCTGAACAGTTGGAAGAATTTTTCGGGGAAATGCTAAGTTCGCATAGGGTTTAGCGTGCATGCCTGTCATCTCCCGATTACCAATTGCGCTGGTGCTCTCTCTGTTCATCATTGTCGGTGGCACATTCGCAGCGACGACGCCTCTTTTCGAGGCTTCGGATGAATTGTGGCACTACCCAATGATCTGGCAGCTGACCCGTGAGCAAGAGCTGCCCATCCTCGACGCGCACGACCCCGGACCGTGGAGACAGGAAGCCGGCCAACCCCCTCTCTATTATTACATCATGGCGTTTGCAACCGGCTGGATTGATACCACCGATATGCATACCGTACGTCGACTGAATCCGCATGTAGACACTGGTGTGGTCACCGCCGACGGGAACACCAACCTCGCCATCCACAGCCCGGTGGAGAATTTTCCATGGCGCGGCACCACCCTAGCCGTACGGATGATCCGCCTGCTATCGGTGTTGCTAGGTGCCGGCACCGTTTATTTTACCTATCGTCTCGCTCTAGAGATTCGCCCCGCCTGGCCAGTACTCGCCGCGGGTACCGCCGGGGTGCTGGCATTCACACCGATGTTCGCATTTATCTCCGGATCCGTCAACAACGACAATCTGGCCATACTGCTCGCCAGCGCATCCGTGCTGCTCATCACACGCATGAGCTTGCACGGCGACACGGGTAGAGAGTTCAGAATCGCATTCAACTGGCAGTGGGAACGCGTATATGGGCATATCAGCATTGCGCACCCGATTCTCGGTATATTGCTGGGTCTCGGCGCACTTACAAAACTCTCGCTTCTGGCGCTGTTTCCGGTAGCCGCCGCAATCACCGCTTACAACCAAGCATCGCGCTGGTGGCGCAATCCCCACCGCACCCGGGCACGTGTGTTCTGGCTGCACGCGCTAGTCCTGCTGCTGCATTACGCAGTTATCTTCGGGTTAGCAGTGCTGATTTCCGGATGGTGGTACCTCCGAAACCTGCGGCTTTACGGATCACCGACCGGAATCAACGCCTTCGTTGATGTGCTCGGCCGACGCGCCCACCCGGCACCACTGGCACAATTATGGAGCGAACGTGCCGGTTTCATGCAATCTTTCTGGGGTCTCTTCGGAGCAGTAAATGTGCCTTTTCCACACTGGGTTTACACCGCACTAAACATCATCTCCCTGTTAGCCATCGTGGGATTACTGGTTTTCATTACACAAAAATGGGTGGATGACCGCTGGTCATTGCGCCGCTGGTTGCCGTTCGGGGTAGTAGTCGCTTTCAGCTGCGCGGTGATAATCTCGCTGTTGCGCTGGGCAACTGAGACATGGTCATCGCAGGGCCGCCTATTATTCACCGCCCTGCAAAGTCTAGCCGTGCTCTTCACAATCGGACTGAGCAGCCTGCTGCCGCGCCAACGGCCGCACTGGCGTCGGATGCTTATAGGGCTTGTGGTACTCTCATTATTTATGCTTTCAGCCAGCGCGCCCTGGTGGGTTATTGCGCCCGCCTACACCGTACCTGCACCGGCTGATCTCGAATCCATGACCACTCCGCACACGATTGAATTCGGCGAATTGTCAGAGAAAGCGCAAATGCGCTTCCTGGGATACTCACTTCCGTCGGCTTCACTACACCCCGGCGACGCTCTTGAGATGACTTTGTACTGGCAGTCCATCGACGCTACGGAGAAGGACTGGAGCGTCTTTGTTCATCTGCAAGATTCAGCGGGCACGTTGGTAGCGCAGCGCGACACCTATCCAGGGATGGGGCTGCTACCCACCAGCAGGATGCAGCCCGGACGCACCTTCGCTGATCACTATGTGCTACCCATACCATCTACTGCTTACGCGCCCACAGAGCTGCGCCTGAGCATCGGATTTTACGACTACAGCACCCGGCAGCGTTTGCATACCAGCGACGGCTTTGATAGCGTAGAATTGGCCATAGTGAAATTGAATTCCAATCCGGGCCATATTCCTAATACACAGAAAATTAATTTCCAAGATCAGATAGAATTGGTCGGATACGAAATGGACAGGCGCGTGTTGGCGCCCGGCCAGCATCTCAACCTAACGCTGTACTGGCGCGGACAGCGCCAGTTGAAGCACGACTACACCGTCTTCACTCAATTGCGCGGAGAAGGAGACCGCTTGTGGGGGCAGCATGATTCTTGGCCTGCCCGAGGGAGTGCTCCCACAACCAGTTGGACTCCGGGAGAAGTGATGCGTGATGTGCATCCGCTTCTCCCAGCGGCGGACATCACACCCGGAACATATGAGCTCCAAATCGGCCTTTACGACAGCGCCGGCAAACGGCTGCAAATCATCACGGCCGACCGCCGCTGGGTTGACAACTATCTCGGCCTGAGCCGCATCAGAGTTAGCGAGGAACAGACCAGACAATGACTTCTCTCTACCGCTGGATGCGCGCCCGACCAATCGCGTCGCATCTGCTCATTTTGTTCAGTCTGTGGCTCCTTTTTTTCTGGCGCTACTTCGCACCGGCACCAAATGCGGTGGGCTTTCCGGATGGCGATTTCACGCAGCAATTCTTCATCTTTCGATCTGTCGCTTTTCGGCAGTTCAATTCCGGGCATTTTCCACTCTGGGCCAATTGCTTCTTTGGAGGTTACCCCTTCCATGCTGATCCACAGGCGCAGCTATTTTATCCGCCGATATGGATTAATTTCAGCGCGGTGCGTTTACTGGGATTCGACCATTTCCCGCTCATAGCGCTGACCGCTGAAACCATAAGCCATTATCTTGCCATCAGCATTTTCGCTTATTTTTTCCTGAGGGAGGAAAGCGGCAGTCGCATCGGTGCGTTGGTAGGAGCAGTCGTACTTGCTTACGGCGGCTACCTCACCGGATACCCACCGCTACAAACCGGCATCATTGAAACCGCCACCTGGATGCCGTTGCTGCTGCTGGCTTTACGCCGCTTCAGCATTTCCGGAAGTGGCCGAGCCGCCGCCGCGGCTGTCAGCGTCTACGCGCTTGCTTTCTTGGCCGGTCACCCACAGACGTTTTTGCTGGTCACATATCTCAGCGTGGGATATTTTCTCTTTCGCGCGAGAAGTGCGGGGCGCGGATGGGGTTGGATTTTGCTATGGTTGTTAGTAATCTTCGCGATACTGGCACTGGTCATAGGAGCGCAATTGCTGCCCCAGACACAGTTTCTCTCTCTTTCTACGCGGACTAGCCTTCCCTTCGACCAGATTGCGCATGGCTTTTTGCCACAAGATATCGTGCAATTCGTGCTTACGAAATTGGGCAGCAACGACCTGTGGCAACCGCTTTACGTGGGTGTGCTTAGTCTGACACTTGCAATAATGGCATTGCCGTTGCGCCGCGACGCTGTCGCTCGCTTCTGGCTGGCAGCCGGCCTGATCGCGCTGCTGATTTCATTCGGCAGCAATATGGCTCTATACCAGTTGGCGTACTGGCTGCTTCCATTTTTTCGTCTCTTTCGCGGTCAGGAGCGTGCCGCTGTGTTGATAGCCATGGCTGCAGCAACGCTAGTATCACTCGCGGTGGGCACCCTCACTGGCCCACTGAAGCAGGAGCATCTAAGAACGCTGCGTAGTGCACGGCGCTGGCTACGCAACCTGACGCCACTGGCAATGGCGCTATTGATTCTTGCAGTAGTGTTGGCACAATATGACCCGGCAAAATGGGGTCACTTACCATCCCGTTTTGGGCTTCTGGTAATAGGTCTGCTGCTCGCGATCCTTGCCCTCGCCACGCGCTCGTCGCGGCGCTGGTTCCCAACCGCGTTAGCAACAGTAGTGGCGCTGGAACTATTCTCAGCCAATATACCCACCAACGCAGTGCCCCTATCGGATCCATACCCAGAACTTCCGTTGCTCGAAGCCATGCAATCAGATGTCACCAGCGGGCGCTGGTTCCGCGTACAGGACGATGCGCGAATGCAGGGCCATTGGGCCTGTGCTTATGGTCTGAAAGAATGGGGCGGTATTTCTCCCATCCGCCTGCAGACCTGGATGGATTTTGACAGCCACGCGCCCGAACGCGCGCGCTTCGGGCTGCTCGGGATCGACTATCTGGTCTCGTGGAAAATGGACTTGGTCACACGCGAAGGACTACCGCTCGAGAACGAAACGCTCTACCACGGCCCAGCGCCCTCCGGCGAGGCCAAAGTGTACCGTTTGTCAGGGTATGCACAGCGCGCTTGGCTGCCCGAGCAGGTGCAGCTCGCGCCGTCCAAGCAGGTATTGTGGGAAATGATGGCCGCGGAAGATTTCGACGCCCGTCAAAACGCGTTGCTGCTTCCACCCACGCAAGCAATGGATTCGACCAACGGCCACGTGAAATTACTCTCCGAACGCCCCGGACGCATCGAGCTTCAGGTCCATAACGAACGACCCGCCCTGCTGGTGGTGAGCGAGGCATGGTATCCCGGCTGGGTTGCCACCACTCCTGCCGGCCGCGCCCCGACCGAATTGGTGAGCGGCTACCTACAGGGCGTGCGTTTGCAGTATCCCGGCCCGCAGCGTGTGCTTCTGGAGTATCAGCCCACCATAGTGCGCTGGGGCCTCGCCAGCAGCGCTATAGGCTTACTATTGACGTTGACGCTCTATTTCTGGAAGCGAGCGCCGCGGACATGATACGTATCGCAGCCGCCCGGTCGCACCATACCGAGATTATCGTCGGCATCGCGCTGGCAGTACTCACAACTGTCATCGGCGCGTTACTGGGGTTTATAGGCCCACTGAAGGCAGTGGCCGTACTGCTCAGCATCGCTCTGGCGATGTGGGCACTGAGTGACCTTGAACACGGTCTCTGGGGCACGATTCTCATTATTACCCTGCTACCCTTTGGCACTATGCCTTTCAAATTCGTGCTCACACCTACATTGCTCGACCTAGCCCTAGCCGGGGTCTTCCTAGTGTATCTCGCGAAATGGATGACCGGCCAAGACCACAGGCTGTTTGTCTTCCCGGCGACCACCCCGATTCTGGCGTTCATGATGCTGGCGCTGTTTTCCTTTGTGGCCGGCAGCGGCAACGCCACTCTCACGCCCAATTTGATGCGAAAGTTCGCGGGCTTTATCCTCAATATAGCCCTTGTGTTCGTGGTGGCGGACCATGTTTCTAGCCATCCAAAACTCGCTCGATTGCTTCGGGTGATCATTCTGGGCGGGTCCGCCGCAGCGTTACTTGGATTGACGCTTTACTTCATTCCAGTCGATCTGGCCGAACGCGCGCTGAATGCACTGCACATCGTCAATTATCCGACCGGCACTGTGCTGCGCTACATCGAAGACAACCCAGCCAATGCCCTGCGTGCAATCGGTACATCAGTGGATCCAAACGCATTCGGTGGGCTTCTGGCGATTGTAGGCGCTCTGGTTGTCCCCCAACTAGCGACAACTCGCCCGCTCTTCGGCTGCCGCTGGTCCGCATGGGTAATGTTTGCCCTTGTTGCGGTGACGATTGTGCTCACTTTCTCGCGCACTGCCATGGCCGCGTTACTGGCAGCAATATTATTTGTCATTCCGCTCCGCAACCGCAAGATGCTCTGGCTGCTGGTGTTAGCTGTCGTGCTCATCGTGGTCCTGACAGTTGCACCTCAATACAGCGGCCATTTTTCCGCCGGACTACAAGGCCATGATTTGGCCACACGCATGCGCTTCGGTGAATACAAGGACGCGTTTACTCTCATCGGACGCTACCCATTTTTCGGGGTCGGCTTCAGTGCCGCGCCAGACGTAGATATCTACCTCGGCGTGTCGAGCGCATACCTGTTGCTTGCAGAGCAAATGGGCGTAGTAGGTTTAGCAGCCTTCATGATTTCAATCGCCGTAGTTCTGGGGTGGTCGATGCAGCACCGCCGGGCGGCACTTTCCGATCCGGATCTAGCTCCACAGTGGCTGGGAATCCACGCCGCGTTAATCGCCGCGCTCGTTATCGGTCTTCTGGACCACTACTTTGTCAATCTGGAGTTCCAAGCGGCTCAGACGTTTTTCTGGCTGCTTGTCGGAATGGCACTGGCAGCCACGCGTCTGGCTCAGGGATTAAAATAATTGTACACCATGCGTGAGATGTTGGCGAACGTCGGCGCGCTCTGTTCCCACTCGAGATAAACCGGATGCCAAAGATAAATAACTATAACATAATCGCCGCCGCGCGAGAAAACGATTCCTGCATCAGCGATGGTGTCACCAGCACCGAAGCCGTGCTTATGCGCCACGGAGGTGCCCTCCGGAACGCCAGCCTCAATCAGAGTGGCGGTTTTATTGCGTCCGAGCAGCTCAATGACAGCATCACATTCAGCCTGGCTGATCGCGCCCGAGAACGCCACGGCCAGCCCACCACCGCCATCCTGCGCACATTGATAGAGCATGGTTAACAGTGCGGCCATGTCCGCCGGAGTTGTTTGCATGAATGGATCGGGGTCAGTATTGATATCCGTGCGCTGATTCGCCGGGGTACGCACCATAGGCGGTTGCACCGCCTGATCGAAATAGCCCGCCATAAATGAATCCAGCAAGCCCAAGCGCTGCAAATTGCTGGTCAGAACCGAAGCCCCGCTAGACCTGTCTCCATCACCCAGCTCCGCCAACAGAATGTTGGCGTGCAAGTTGGATGACTGCACAATCGTGCCCTCAATCACCTTGGCCAACTCAGGAAACGGCTCGTGATTCAGCACTCTGTACATATCCAGTACAATGGGAATCTTCATGATACTCAACCCGGCGTAGGCCACGTCTTCGTTGATATTTAACTCTTCGCCCGTCTGTAGGTCGACAACGGCAAGACTGAGGACGCCCTCAAAATCCATCTGGTCCACATAGCGGTCGATCAGATCGCCAAGGGTACCGGTCGTGGGCACAACGCTGGCACTGTCCTGCACCGTCAGCACGACCCTCCGATTGGTGGGCACACGGAGCGCTAAATCAATGACTACCAAAGACGACTCTACGTCTAAGCTGTATCCCGGCGCGCCAGAGTCCATGCGCAACGAGCCCGGCTCTATGCTTACCGGGCGGGGCGGAAGGTCGTAGCGCGCGGCGACATCCTGGAGAAATTCACGTAACTGCGTGGTGGAATACTCCGCAACTATCGGGACCATGACAGGGTTGCCCGGCCCCCGCCAGAGATAGTTCCAGTATCCGGCCCAGAAACTGGAATCTGTGCGGTAGGCGTCCGCACGGGCAAGCATGGCCTCCAGGCCAAGCCGGAAGCTGATTTCCGCCGGCTCCAAAAAGAAGTAGGCATCCTGGTAGTGCAGCTCCACCGAGGAGGCGTAAATTTGCGACACCGTGGCCGCTGTCTGCTCAAGCGATAGGCCTCCCACCGGCACACCGCCAATCATCATCCCGGACGGAAAGGTGGCACGCACCCGCTGATAAGAAACCAGCTGCAATACGAGCGCGAGCACGGAGGCCAGTACCAGCAGGATGGCCGTCCATTCCAGCAATGCAGTGTTGGTTCGTTGCCTCATAATCGCCGTACAAGCGCGAGTATATCACGGCGTCCCTCCGATACTCAGCAGCGCATTGACAGCCGCGAGCCGAAATCTTATACTGGAAATAAACATGTCAGAGAATCTAGAAAATGGCTGAGAGAGCAAAAAATGTAGCGCAGATCTTCGACCTGATGCCCGAACGTTTCCTGGCAGATCAAGCCGGCGACATGGAGGCCGTGATTCAAATGGATTTGAATGGCGACGACGGTGGCGGGTGGACGCTACTGGTGAAGGACAGAACCCTGTCTATAACCACCGGTACGAACGCAGACGCTGATATGACCATGTCTATGCAGGCCAGCGACTGGTTGGAAATCGCCAGGGGCGAGGCCAACTCCATGGCGCTTTTCATGCAGGGGAAAATTCACGTCACCGGCGACATGGGACTGGCGATGAAGATGCAGACCATGTTTGACCTCTCGGGC